>CAJULT010000006.1:30123-55263 GCA_910587225.1 uncultured Christensenellaceae bacterium | reverse complement strand
GTGTGTTCAAAAGTTCTTGGACTAACTTGCATTTTTTTAAAAACTAAAAGCCACTCGTTCATCATCTCACCAATCGTTGTATTTTCAATATACTCATAATTATTGCTGCTTATTTTGTTCATTAATTTGTTGAGTTTGTCCACGACTTCTAGACGCGATTTTCCGTAAACAGTCTTGCGAATTGTCTTACCATTTTCATTATATCCGGCAGTTGCAACGCCAGCCCATCTGCCATCTGATCTTTGGTATATTGACCCCTCATTGTTGCCACGTCTTGTTTTACTTCTTATTTTTTTCTTAGCCATTTGTCACCTCACTTGCGTTGTTGTTTAAAGTCAGCCAAGTGACGAAATTAAGCACGCTTACAACTTGCCTTTTCCCAACTTTAGTTGTAGGAAAATCTTTGCTTCTCAAAAGATTTCTCACATTATCTCTTCCAAGCCCTGTAATTTTCATAATATCTTCACAATCTAAAAAATCTTTATCATATTTTGTTGAAATTCTATCCACTTCAGTTTGTATTAAATTGTTAATATTTAGTTGTTGATTGTTGTTCATGTTTACTCCTCGTAGTTATATTTGTATTTATAAGAAAACACTCACTTTGTTCGTGTTGTCCTTGCGTTCCTAAAAAAATCGGTTTCGGGTATCCCGAAAGCTAAAAGATTGACGAGAACATTTGGTGATTCTGCCAAAAGCCTTTATTTTAGGGCAATTGGCAGATTTTATAACACCAAAAGTTTCTCACTTATCCTGTTTTCTTAAATCTCTATAAAAATCACATTTCAAAGTCTATAATTCCTTCTTCAACAAGCCTGCTAAACTTGGCTTCGTCAAGTCTTTGCATATATTCTTGAAAGGCACTCATAACTTCATATTCAAATTGATTAGCAAGTCGCAAACACTCATTAAGTTGCTTTGCCAATTTCTTCTTTTGCATAAGTTTTTCTCTACGAACACTTGCATTAAGTTTTAATCTTTCGTTATCAATTTGTTTAATTTTGAAAGAATAGTCAATCACAATATTTCCAAGCCTGCGATAAATATCTTGCGTGTATTTCTTTTCAAAAAAGAATGGTTGTTTGCACCGATTTCGTTTGCAATAACATTCAAATCTTTCATCTTTATATTTTGCCAAATTAATAAAATCTTCATAGGCAACTTTTGAGAATTTTGATTTGTTTATCATATAACTTGTTATGCTGTCAATCTCAGATCGCAAACTTGACATATTCTCGCTTGCATAAGCAAGACTCCCTTTCTTTGAAAATCGGCCCGCAAGTGAAAGCAATTTGTTGTTGAGAATAAGCCCCATATTCTCGTTTAATTGCTCATTTACATATTCTTGAATAAGTTGTCTATTTCTTCTTTCTCGGGCTTTAAAATCAGTCGCAGCAAGCTCTAAATGTGCTTTAAATTCAAGAATGGCAGTTTTGGACAATTTGCCATTTGAAAACACTTTTTCATCTTTTCGCGGACGAAGTCTAACCGGCTCTTTTTCAAAAAAGGATAAATGGATATGCCTGTTGTCGGTATTCTCGTGAAGTCCAGCATACCAAATCATATTGTCTGGATTAAGCCCTGCTCGTTTAAAAAACTTTGGCAATTCACTTTTCACAAGTTCATATGCCTGCTCATACGAATTGCACCAAGTCTTACCAAACTCTTCTTCAAAAGTTATAAGCCCATCCCAAATAATTGACTTCGTTCCCCTTAATTGTTCTCGCAATTGCTTTTTGTCTTTCTCAGTCAAAAGTCCATTTTGATTAAATATGCCAGATGATTTTTCTTTATTGTTTGCATACTCTACATAGTCCTTAAATTCTTCAATTCCAGTTTGAATATAGTTGATATAATCTTTTGCTTTGTTGGAAGAATAATATTTTCTTTTCTCTTTATAAAAATCACTTGAATTGTTTGGTCCATAAAAGTTCAAGAAAAAGTTGACATTAGGCGTTTGATTATCTGCCACCATTCTCCTCATATTCTTTATTCATGATTTTGATTTTCTCATAGTCAACATTGAAAAGACCTTCACTAATGTCTCCTCCAACAAACTTATTACCTTCGTTATTAAAAACTGCACAAGCAATATAGTTCAAAATCTTTTCTACAAATTTATTTTCAATATGTTGATCTGCACTATCAGCTTTTCTTTCACCATTTTGTCTTTTGAGTTCTTTGTTGATTTCGCTTAAATTTTCTTTAATTTCTGTCAAATTTATAATTTCATCATAGGCATTGTCTCCGAGCAATTTCTTTGCTCCAAGCAAAACGCAATGACGAATAAAGTCTGCCATGTTGTCAAACTTTTTCTTGCTTTTGTCAAAAGCCTTTTCCAATGTTTCTTGATCCTCTTGTGTGTAAATTCGTAAAGTGTGTTGCAACTTCACTTTTTCTGGTTTTAACATTTTTACCTCCGTGTATTTTAAAATTTAGGTGCAACAAAAAAAGAACGAGTGCAGGGAATCGTTCTTTTTCTGTTTGCTTCCTATAATATATAAAGGACATTTTAAAGTATAAAAGTTTAGGCAGTAAATGTATTTTTGATAGAAAATTTTAAAATTTTTCTATTTTTGTATTGATTTTATAAAATCAGTGACTGTTTTTGACATAAATTGCCAAAGTTTCTTTTGTTTTGGACTAAGCCCAACTCCAAGTTTATCTGCAGTTTTAATCGCTTGTGTCGCACCTTTTGCAAAATCTAAAATCTTATCTAAATCAAATTCAAAGTTCTCATTTGTCAAGCCTTCTTCAAGAGTGTCAATAAATTCATCTGTAAAATGTTTGCAATGACTTTGCCAAAAATCTGTCTTAATAAAATCTTTATCTCTTGCAAGAAAGAAAACAAAATGCTTATAAGTTGTTTTCAAAAATTGCGTCAGTGCACTTTTGCTCATATTGTGTTTTTTGGCAATATCGCAAAGTTTCAAATCTTTCTTAAATCGTTCAATCAAGATTTCTTTTTGTAGCGGTTGCAATTTTTCTGCAACTTTCCAAATTACTTCAGCAAAGATTTTATTTTCAACCTCTTGCTCAATATCCACACTTTCATCTTTGATTGTTTCGATAAACTCAATCTCATCGCCATCTTCAAAAATGCTTGCAAAATAACTACACTCATATTTATTGACTTTTTTCATAAGCCTTCGCCAGTATCTATCATTAGTCCAAAGAAAGCGAGCAACTTCTTCACTGACTTCCAAGTCAATAGTTTTGTTATGTATTCGGTCGTTATACTTAATCCAAACCATACCCGCTCCTTTGACGAATTATATCATACATATTTCAACTTTGCTATGCATCTGACAAAAAAAGACAAGCCAAAATATGGCTTGTCCTAAAAAGCGAGCATGAAAACCATCAGCAAGACTTCCTTTTAAGTTTTTTGATTTCTTCTTTAAGTGCAAGAGTTTCTTCAGCAAGAGTTTTAAACTTTTCTTCGCTTGCTTTCATTTCTTTCTCAATTCCAACCCTGGATTTTTCATCCGCGTCAACATATCTTTCCATGATATCGAGTTTCTCTGCTTCCAACCCATCAAGCGTTTTAAGTTTTTCATCCAATGCTTTTTCAAATTGTTTTAATTGTTTTTCAACGTTTTCCATAAGTCACTCCTTATAACGTTTGCTGACTTTCAGCTCTTTTCTCTCGAATCTCTTGGATATCTTTTCTCGCTTCTTTTGCAGCCTGTCTGATTTCATCGCCATACATTCTTGTCACTTCATCGCAGGTTTTGATGATGTATTGTGCACTGCGAGCGTCCGAATATCCGCTATATCCTCTGTGCTGTGCCTTTGGACTGGACTCTCTTTCAAACTTTTCTGAAAGTTCGCGTTTTAAATCGTTGTAGCCTTCGCCAGTTGTCACTCTTTCAACTTTCATGCCATCTTTGTTCATTGCTGTCATAATTGCGACCGCAGACTCTTCAACAGCGTCCATAAGAGTTTTGGAAGTAACCCTGCTGTCTTCATGCTTGTTGCCTTTGCGCATTTCATCAAGAACTTTTGTTGGAATTTCAATGTTGTCATAGCAAACCGTCTTAGTTTGTGGGTCATACCAAATATATGCTTGTCCAAGCACTCTGGTCTCGCCAGTTGGCTTTCCATTTTCGTCCAAAATACTTTCTTCAAACACAAGAAACCCTGCGTTTGGATTTGTGTATCCATCATCAACACAAGTTTCTCCGGCCCCACCAAGCACTTGACAACAATTTGTAATGTCTCCAAGCACAAAGCCAAGCGGATCATCTTTTTCAAGAACTCTAAATTGCACGGGATTGCTTTCTTTTGCTTTGTCAGCTCTTATAATGTAGGTGTCTTTCAACTTTTTAGCAGTCTCATAAACTTCTTGAATATGGTCAAATTGTTCTTGATCATAGCCATATCTTCCGAGCAACTCCGCCAAAATTTCGTTTCCTTCTTCCACACCTTCATATTCAACAAAAGATGAATGTTCAGCAACAAATCTTGGGGAAAGTAATGCACGCTCTTCATTTCCATTCACAACTCTGTTTGGATAGTTTTTCAAAATGCTTTCAAACGCATTGTGCGCTGCGCACAAATAATCTTGGCTGTCCATCAAATCGCCATCTTTATCACGAAGGCGGAAGTTCATAAAGTCAGGATTGTCTTTATAATATTTCATGAAAAATTGAGCAAATGCTTTGTTGTATTCACCTTTAAGTGTCAATTTTGAAAATCTTGCATGAATTTCAGCACCAATTTGACTTGGCGTTGGATTTTTTACATACGCATATCCCTCGCGTCCAATAATAGCCTTTCCCTTTGCAACATATTGCAAAATATATTCAAAAGCCTTTTCACTTTCACCTTGATTTTCTGAAAAGCCACCAATTGCATAGTAAATTTTCATAAGATCAACAAGTGAATTATTTTTCTCAGTTCCTTCCAGAGTGTCAAAGCCAAGAGTTTTGACAAGTTTGCCCCAACGCCCGCTATTGTTGTTTACAAAATATTTTTCCATTTGGCTGGAAGGGAAAACTTCCATCGTATATTCGGGTGGAATAAATTTGATTTTCTTTTCTTCACGCCAAACTTTAAGTTGAACATAGTTCTGTCTGAAATTGTTTTCAAACCATTTGCTTACAGGTTTTAAGCCTTGTCCTGCAATTTGCCCGAAATTAATAGTGGCGTCAAAAGCTCCAGACATTCTTTCAGTTTCAAGTGTTGAAATGCTTTCTCTAACGCAAGATTTTTCAAGTTCAGGATCAACACTTGTTGTCATTGTCAATTTCGTTCCATCTTTTGACAAATAAATATATTTAAATGCACTGCCAGCAAAAGCTTTCTTATCAATTGAAATTCCTTTTGCTCCACATATAAATTCCAATTGCGTGTTTTGAAGACCTGAGAACGCATTTGCACCAACTTTCTTTACGCCATCATGAACAATAATTTTTTCAATCCCTACGCATCCAGCAAACGCATAGTCAGCAATCTCTTTTTCGTATTCTGGGATAACATATTCACGCGTTGGCTCACGCGTCAAATCAAGTGCTTGATACAAAAAACCGCTTTTTGAAAAATCCCATTTGTATGGAGTTTCAAATTCTGGATTTCCATCCAATTCTTCACTTTTGGCAGAACTTAAAAAGCATCTTTGTAAGCTGTTTTGCCACATAGAACAATTTGAATGATACCAGTCCGGATAAAATGGCAAGCCAGACAAGATTGCTTCTTCCGCTTCTAGCTCGATTGTCTCATCTGCACCAAATCTTTTTCCTTTTGGATTGATGCTTTTTGGCAGACGATCCCAGTTTGTTATTTCAAATGTCACTGGCTCAACTTCAAGCCAGACTACAGCACCAGTTCTTGGCACAGCACTTCCATCTGCAAACTTTCTGTCGTTGTCATTCCAAACGATTGTCCTGACATATTTTTTGCCATTAAGTTCAAATTCTGGATTTTGCTTTGACAAAAAGTCTTTTCCAGATTCTCTTTGACCATTCGTCGTGAAAAGTCTGCCTGTGCAAGTCAGTCCTGACTTCAAAATTCCACCGTTAAACATTTCTTCAAGCGCTTGTTGGATCTCGTCAGTCGCTTTTGTCTTTGGATATTCTCCAATTTTCAAAAAATGTTTTTCTTTCCCACTTTTTGTCTTTTTAATCTCAAAAATTTCGCTCGCCGACGCGCTTCGCGCGGCGATTAAAGATTGAAGATTAAGGGACAAAGCGGGAACGGAGCCAAGGGTCCTATAGTCTACATAGTCAGCAGTTCCGCGAGCCGTCACTGTACACAGATCTTACACTGTCCCCATCGTCAGCCGAACGCGACCAATAAACTCCTGTAAATTTGTCGTTTTCTGCTGTATAGGAAGAATTCTGCCAAGCAAAATTGCATAAAGCAAAGTCTGTGTTTGATTTTCTTCTTTCTTCGTTTGTTCTGTCAGCCATTTCATCCAAAGAAAGAAGTCTCACGCTGTCAGTTGTGTCAAACTCTCTGCTGGCGTTGTCTCCACGATTGTCCGTGTTTTTGTTTTTTCTTGCCACAATCATTTGCATAAAGTTTATTTTTTCTTTTGCCATGCGTTTCTCCTTAAAACTTACATATTAAGTATATCACATTTTGTAAAAAAAGTAAATACCTGTGCCTTAAAAAGTTATTCCTCTTATGTTTTTATGTATCGTTGCAACAAATTTAAGGCATTTGAATGGCATAAATGTGCTTTATAAGCGTTTAGTCGCACATTGATATATTCGTCATCGACAAGTTCTTCTTTCCTAAATCGATAAATATGTTTGATATTTCGCCTTAATCTCAATTTTGCTTGAGCTCTTAAAAGTCGAATGATTTTGCCATTCTCATTTAAAATTGTTCTAAATCCCAAGAAATCAATTCCATTTGAGAGTTTTCCAATTTGTGTTTTCTCATTAAGTTCAAGATGAAGCTTTTCGTTGCAATAATTTTCTATCTCATTTTTGCAATGTTTGAGATATTCCTTATCTTTATACACCAAAATCATGTCGTCCATATAGCGCACATAATATTTTATCCTAAGTTTCTCTTTTATAAAATGGTCAAGTCCATTAAGATAAAAAAGTGCAAACCATTGACTTGTTTGATTGCCTATTGGGAGCCCAACATTTGTGTCAAAATTTCTGCTGTCGATTATTTGATTTATTATCCACATATCTTCGTCATCAAAATCAACTTTTAAAAGTTGTCTTTTTAAAATATCATGGTCGATATTTTGAAAATATTTTCTTAAATCACATTTCAGAAAATAGCCCACATTGTTTTTGTTGATATTATAAAATTTACGCAAAAACAACTTCAATCTATCAAGTCCAAACATTGTTCCTTTGCATTTTCTACAAGCAACATTGTCAGGAATTAATTTTTTCTCGAGTTTTGACTCCAATTTATTTGTGCAAAACGCCATCAAAACAACTCTGTCTTTATATGACAAAGCTTCAATGTTTCGTTTTTTGGGCTCATAAATATAAAATTGTTTATATTTGCCGATTTGATATGTTTGCTGTAAAAGTTTTTTTGACATTTCAGTCAAATTCTGACTTAAATTTATTTCAAAAGAGATTGTTTCTTTTTTATGCTGCCTTGAAAGTCTGCATTTTTTGTGTGCAGCGAGCAACTTTTCAAATGTGAAAGCATCTTCAAGCATACAATCTCCTTTTAATTTTAAAGATGCCACCACCTGAAAGACAGAAAACTTCCAAAGAAACATTCGTTGGTTGTTATGGTGGCAATTTTCTTCCAATTCTTTCGCAAGAGTTTGGAAAAGAGTAAGATTCCTTTGCCTTAAACACGGGGTTGCTCCACTTGGATGCAATCACTTCTGGCATTTTATCAAGCATAATGCTTGCTTTATAAGGCAAATCGGGAACGGAGCCAAGGTTTCTATTGTTTACATTGTTATAGTTCCGCGAGCCGTCATTGTTCACATTTCTTACATTGTTTTCATCGTTAGCCGAACGCGACCAAAACAGACAGTCCCAAAAATAATCTTACCTTAATTAAAGCGTCACCGCTATAATCCGTATTTATTGCCGAGACGATCGGCGTCACTTTTTCTCCAAGCAACAAGCAGATTTATACAATCCGCAACTTGCAAAGAGATTTGCTCATATTGCTTTTTCAATATACATTGGCTTTCAAGTGACAAAAAAGCCATGTATCCAAGAAGTTTCAGTTTTAAATATGCTGTGTGTTGACATTCTTTCCTTCGGTCAATGTTTTTGGCATTGTTCATTTGTAGTGAATTTGCCTCAATCAAATTTTCCAAAGCGTCCAAACAATAATTTTGCAATCTATTGACAAAGACTGCGCGAAAGCGCTTTGGAGATTTTTCAGTCACGGTGACAACATATGCCGCCAACTTTTTTGTTTTTGTGATAACCAAAAGCTCGCTTGTGCCTTGCCTTATTTTCACAGGCTCATCAATTTCTGGAATTTCGTTTTTAATGGCAGGTGTTTCTTTGTATTTTTTGTTTTCTCCGCGTGCAACCCCTTTTGCAGTTGCAACTCGGTCATCATAAATTTCCTTATTGTCAGCTACATTTGGGATTGTTAGTTGAACTCCAATAGGATTTCGTCCTTTGTTCATAGCTCTCCTTTTATATATTTTATCATAAATTTTTGCAGCTTTCAAGAGGGATGTTTATATATAATCTTCTGGGTTTATAATTCGCACTTTGCATCCATTCTCTTGTGCGAAACGCACAGTGTTTCCTGTTCCGCTATGTTTCCCGCTCCAACAAGCAATGCAAACAGAAGAATGATCGACCATAAATTTGTTTCTATCATTCATACAATCTTCATAATAGTGGTGTGACAAAATAATTTTGTCATCACAATGTCCTAAGATTTTCCAATATCTTTCTTGCTGCTTTGGCTTCCAATTTTTCTCTTGTCCTTTGCATGGGATAACAGCAATCAACTTTATATTTGGAAAGTCATTTTGCAATTCAATAATAGTTTCAGCTGCAATCATATCAAAGCCTTCTGCCATACCTGTCAAAAAGGTTGTCAGTCCATAATTTATTGCTCCAATATAGAGTTTTTTCAAATCTTCTTTAAATTTGATGCAGCTTGGTCTTGTTTCGTTGTAGCCCCAAGGCAGGCCTAAAGGTCTGTGTCCGGTATTGCAAGCGGTTTCTTCTTTAATAATATTTAACATTGCATCTCTCCTTTTATATCGTATATGTATCAATACAAGAATGACTTATAATTGAATGCTTTTGCATAATTTGATTAAAAATATATCAGTGTTTGACATATACAATTCAGAGTATATCATACAGTGATATAAAAGTGCAAATTATTTTGACAAAAATAAAAAATCACATCACTCTTTGATTAAGACAAAAGATTGTCAGAATTTAAAATTAAAAGGTGAGGTGATTTATTATGAAAAATAAAGAAAATTTTGATAAGGAATATAAGGATTTAGTTTTTAAAATCGGCTATTTTAGGAATAAAAACAACTTGTCGGCAAGAGACACAAGTTTGCGCTTAGGTTTCAGCGATAGTTTTATAAACAGAATTGAAACATATAAAGTTGAATTAAAAGTTTCGACATTATTGAAGTTTATGGAATTGGTTGAAATAACTCCGGAAGAATTTTTCTATGCTAAGCCAGAAGATTATGCAAAAGATAAAGAGATTTTTGATCTTATCAAATCATTAAGTCCTGAAAATAAAGAAACAATACTTGATTTGGCTAAAAAGTTGAAAAGATAAATTGACAACAAAAAACCGAGGGATATTTTCTCTCGGGTTTTTCTTAAATTTAACATTTTTGTATTCTTTTAGACTTTTTACTTTTGTTAATCTTCCAACACCACCACATTCACTTTATGAGTGTGCACAGTGCAGGCATCCAGCGCAATCATATCTTTTGTTATAAAAGGCTCAAAATTTTCATTTTCGCCAAATTCTTCATATTTCTCCGGATATTGTTCGTGCCACAAAGCACTGCAATGCCAATGTCCACACACGATTGTTTTGTTTGACTCGTAAATTTCATATCTAAACATATCAACAGGGTTTTGCCAACGAGCTTTTTTCCAACGCTCTGGACGCGCGTTTCGCCAATCGCTGTCATACAAACAACAACTTTCAATGATTGGAATCCAGCCATGAACGAAGATATAATGTTTTGTCTCAAAATAATCAACACACAAAGACAAAACTTCGGCAAGCCCTGTTTCTTTTGCTATTTCTTCTAAATTAAATTTACTGACTTGCCATTCTGGGCATAAATCAACAATTGTGTATGCAGTTCCATTTGAAAGGTCAGCATAATTGTTTTTGCCTCGTGCAATCATTTCTTCCATTAAGTCTTCGTGATTCCCTTTGATAAGAATTATTTTATCTTTATGTGACAAAACAAAATCAATAATTTCTTTCGGCTGAGGTCCTCTGTCAAACATATCTCCACAAACAATCAGCTTGTGCTGTGAGTTGTTTATGTCAAAATCTTTTTCTTTCAAAGCTGACATCCATTCGTCAAAAAAACCATGAATATCAGCACTTACAAAGTATTTCATTTTTCATCTCTCTTTTAGCAATTACTTAATGCAAAAGACTGCATAAAGCGGCACTGATTTGATGTTGTTTTCAAAGCCAAAGTTTTTTGCTGAAATGCGGATTGCATGGGCTGGCTTAAATTGTTGCATATAAACTGACAAACTTCTTGAGCGGGTGTTCTCGCCAGATTTTACTTCAATCGGCACTACATCTTTGTTAATGCGAGTTATAAAGTCAATTTCAGCGTCGGACTTACTTGTCCAATAGTATGTTGAAAGACCGTTTACAGACAGTTGGTTGAAAACATAATTTTCTGTCAATCCACCTTTAAATTCAAAACTGTCTTTATCCAAAATAATGTCATCAAACTGAACTTTTTGATTTGCACAACACAATCCAACGTCATTCATATAAAATTTAAAATCATCTAACGATTTAAAGGCATCAAGTGGAAGCTTGATTTGCTCAATTCTATATAGTTGATTTGCGACACCTGCCAAACACAACCATTCAATAGCAAATTCAAACTCTCTTGCTCTGCCACCACTTTTTATTAGGGAATATTTAAACTTTCGATTTTCTTTTGCAAGTTGCGTTGTTATGTTTTTGTAAACAAGCCTTACTTTTGGAATCTCTGTTGCTTTGTTATATTTGCTCATATCGTTGAAATAAGCTTGGAGAACGGCATCCTGTTTAATTCTTACCAATTCATAATTGCCAGTTTTTACATATTCTTCAACAACTTCTGGCATTCCACCAACAAACAAATAGCTTTTATATAAGTCCATGGCTTCATTATGAAAGGGCTTTGCAAGTGGAGAGTTTTCAGCATAACATCTTTTGATTTCATCAATCAGAACTTCATAATTTTCATTTTGCGCAAGTAAAAATTCTTCAAAATCCATTGGCGCCATTGTCATAAATTGAACTTTTCCAACAGGAAAGGAATAACTTCCTCTGTTTAATGAAACTCCAAGTAAAGAACCGGTGGCAATTATATGATAATCATTTGCTTCTTCATTAAAATATTTTAAAGACGTCAATGCTTTTGGACAATATTGGATTTCGTCAAAAATAATCAAAGTCTTTTCTTTAAAAATTTCTTTCTTTTTATGAGCTCCAATCAATCTCAATATCTTTGTTGGCTCCAAGACATTAAAAAAATCTTTCAAATCTTCATCTTGTTCAAAGTTGCAATAAACAACATTAGCATATTCACGACTTCCGAACAAATTTGTGATATAGGTTTTTCCAACTTGTCTTGGGCCCTGCAAGATCAAAGGTTTTCGATCATTCGAATTTTTCCAGTTTAATAAATCATTGTATATTTTTCTCTCCATTTTCTACTCCTCGGCCTTATGATAAAATATAAAAACGCAAAAGTCAAGCAAAAATGCCATTTTTTTGGAGATAGCCGAGGTAAAAAATTGCATTTTTTTGGAGATAATACAAAGATGAACCGTTTTTACGATAAATTTTTAAAACATTGCTAAATCGTTTTATATAGGTTTAGATAGTCTTAAAACACTCAATTTAAGCCAAAATGTGACATTTGCAGTAAACTGTAGTAAGGTATATTTTGTTGTTTTACCGCAATTGCGTTTTTAATGTGTCAAAATGCCTTTATTTTAGGGCAATATAGCAAGTGTGAGCAAAATTTTTATCAAAAAGAGCACCACCCTGATAAGGTAGGGGTCGGTGGTTCGAGTCCACTCAAGCCTACCATTTTGGGACAGACACCACTTCGTCCCGCAAAATCCCGTTCGTTTCCGATCGGGATTTTTCTTTGACGCGGATACGCCAATTAAAATTGGCTAGCTCGCTGACTCGTGGTTTCTCCACCCAGTCCTCTTCCCTTGAAGGTGCGCTCCGTCCACTCCGCGCAATTTAATAAAGTTTACTAAGAATTTTAAATACTTATAAATCCAATACCATCTCTTTGCTTGAAAGTTAATGGAATTTGTGTTATAATCCTCTTATCTTACTAAGGAGACTGCACATGCAAAGCTACAGCCCAGAAAACCTAGCCCAGCCAGCATTTTCTCAAAATGCCTCGACAAAACCTCGACAAAGCAATTTGGAACTTTTGCGAATAATTGCAATGTTTTTAATTGTTATGCATCATTTTGCTTGTCATGGGCTTTTTGACGGATTTTCTTCTCCTCTGAATGAAATAATGGTTAAATTTATGGTTGTAGGCGGAAAAGTTGGTGTAAATATTTTTGTGCTTATAAGCGGCTATTTTATGATAAATAGCAAATTCAAGCTTTCAAAACTATTGATGATACTTCTTCAAACTACCGTTTATGCCTTCTTTATATACATTATCTTCGTTATCTCTGGAGGTGCGGCATTCGATTTCGGAGAATTGGTTTTATCACTGCTGCCCCTGCTTAACCAATACTGGTTTGTCACTGCTTACCTTGCTATGTACATTTTAGCGCCATATATGAACATTTTAATTGCCCATATAACTAGGCGTCAACATATTTCTTTAATTGGCTTTTTGTTAGTTTTGCAAATGGTTATACCACAAGTATTTAAAATTGACTTATTTGGAAACTCAATGGTGGTGTGGTTTTTAACTTTATATCTTATAGCCACTTATCTTCGTAAATACGGAAGTGAAAGTTCTAAGCTTCTAGATTCCAAAATCTTCATGCTTATTGCTTTTATCGCCTCTTACGCTTTGATGGCCGCTCTCAACTGTGCTTTCAACATCGTCCAATATGACACACGCGACATTTTATGTGTTCTTTCTGCAATTACACTATTTTGCCTTTTTAGAAAAATTAACATCAAAAGCAATAAATTTATCAACATTGTTGCATCTAGCACCCTTGGCATTTATCTGATACACGACAACAATTTTATTCGCGGTTGGCTATGGCCAAAACTAATTAACTGCCCTTCGCTTGCTTACAACAACCTGTTTGCGTTATATGCGCCACTAATTTGCATTGCGGTGTTTGTAGTATGCGCAATAATCGAACTTATTAGAAAATACCTTATTGAAAAGCCTTTGTTTAAAGGAGTTAACCGTTTGCTAGAAAAACGCAGAAGTAAAAAACTAAATGAATAACAAAAAAAGTGGGTCACCACTTTTTTTATACTATTTTAAAAATATAGTCCTCTTTCAATACCTTTCCACTAGGAGTTAGCATACCACCCTCCGAAGTAGTCTTTTTTAAAGCTAGACGCTCTACTACAAAGCTTTGCTGACTGTTTGTTTCAAAGGCATAAGCGTTGTTCGCAACACTCACAATCAATTTTCCGTCAGTATAGTTTACATCCACAAATCTTTTTTCAGTGCCGCCGTCCAAGCTATAATATTTTTCGTTTAGCTCAAAAACCGAGCTGTCATTAATATAAATTGCTTGCAACAGGCGTTTAGTAAACATGTCATAATTCATATTGCCATAAGCAAATGGGCCTAGCAAAGAGGTAGAAAGCGTTAAACCTTTTTCATCTCTTGTCGCACTAGTTTGAAGTGGGGTTAGTTTTGAATAGGATGATTGAAGTGTTAAACCAAATGCACCCGCGCTATCACCGTTCATGTTGATAAAGCCGCATTTTTGGATTGGCAAGTTTTCATCTTTTATCGAAAGAATCTCTTGATTATCTATGTTTATAAATAGCCTTGTAGCGTTTTCATTTATATCAACAGCACCAATTTCAAAAATGTAGTCACGATTTTCCACAAAGCCCGGAATATTTACACTTGCAAGAGATGCGCCTTCTTTATATATCTCAATCGAACCTGTCGCACCAAAGCGATAGGTGTAGCCTTTGCGTTGAAGATTTGGGCTCATAGCTCTATCAAAGTAGCTTGCTCTTGCACTGATATAAAACTGTGAAGGCCATGTAAACGCTTGAAAATTAACTTTCATTTCAAGAGAGAAGTTTTGGTAATATTGGTTAAAACCAATCGCATCGGCAGTGCCAGTAAACTGAACATTGTTATATTTGTCCACCTTAGGACTGCCTGCTTTAAATGGGTATGCATTCAAGGTTGAAAGCGTATAGGTATAGTATTCTGAACTTGTCTGCGAGTTTTCTATTTGATTAGTGTCAACCGCGCTGTCGTTTACAGCTATCGCCGCAATTCCTCCCCCGCACGCAATCATGGAAACGGACATAAGTAAACCTAAAAGAAGCTTCATCTTTCCACCTCCAACAAAATCGACTCACCTGCGCTTAGGTTAAAGGATAAATTGTAAACATTATCATAAGTTTCCTGTCCTGTCGGATTTTGGTCGGTTACTAGGTTTCCACCAATAGCCTTTACATTAACTTTTTTTACAAAGTCAGCTGTAAAAGTTTTTCTGCCACAATCTACCGAATTATTTACTATGTAATATACGTCATTGCCATTATGCTCAAAACAGCCCGCCACTACGTCGCCGCCATCAACATTGTTTAAAAGTCCGTATGAGTATAATAAATCCTTATGGTTAATTGGAAGTATCTGCTTTCCGAATTGAATAAGTCCCTTGCTTTCACTTTGCATAAGCACGCTGTCCACAAGTTTTATATTACTGTTAATTTCTTTAATGGTGTAGTAGGTATCATGCGGAGTTCCATTTACCGTCACCATACCATTACGATTGGTGTTATCCCAATCTTCAACTTTTGAGCCAGCCATCATTGGCCAATAGGTATAATATTGCATTCCCTTCGCGCCATAGGCAAGAGATACATTTACTGTCCAGTTTATCTGCTTTTTTGTAAATAGCGTTTTTGCATTATGGTTTTGCGCTGCAACTGTCACCCAGAAAGGAATGTTATTGTCTTTGGCAGTATTACGATAAAGAGAAAGTGCTTCAAAATAGTTTTTAAAGCTCACCTCATGCACAACCTCGCTCACCGGGTCATATCCCCCACAAATGTTGCCAAGTGTACCTCCCGGTGCAAAGAATAGGTAACAATCGTACGCCAAAACATCTGGTTTAACTTTTTCAACAAACTCTTTGACATATCTTTGATATTGCTCATAAGTTCCGCCAGTTGGGTTGTCAAGATAAAGTCTTTCCTTTTCCACACCTCTTGGGAAAAGGTTGGTGTAGAGAATTTTACCCTCCGCTTTTGCCTTGATTGCTTTATTAACATACCCCATTGCATTAAAGTCTTTTGCGGAAGGCTCGTCCTTAACTGCTATTCCAGCAAAGGCAGGTTCATTTAAATACCACGCGTTTTCAAGAGCGGCTTGGTACTGCTCTTCGGTTGCATAACCCACGCTTCCACCATAAGTTTCACATCTAAAGGTAGTGTCATTTACAAAGTAAGCAAGATTAAGTTCATTACATAGTTCCAGCGCTCTTAAAACTTCATTGGTATTACTAGGCTCTCTTTCGTAAAGCCCGGACAAGATGTTAAAGCCTGCCTCTTTATATCTAACCATGTTGCTGCGAGTTATGAAAGACGGGTTCTCACTTGCTACGCCATCCATAACATTTTCGCTAGGAAGTCCAACATAGCCAAGAATCGGCATTTCATCTTTGGCAAGGAAGTCGTATTTAATGGTTTCTACATTCTTAGCAGTTGGATTTTCAACCGCTATGGCATCGGCAGGTGAGGACATTGTGCACAGACACAATAAACCGCCACAAATTGCCAAAAAGATACGGCTTGATTTTTTCATTAGGCTTTATCCCCCAGTTTCTTTTTCTTTCGTTTTTTGAGAACTATTATTAAAGTTGTTATTCCAGCTATCAAGGTCACAAGAATGACAATCACCACAATCAAGTATTTTACAACGCTACTCATTCCTTGCATTGCAACTTTTACTGTAATTATTGGAGATTCAACTCCATTTACGATTACTTTTACTTTTATTGTTCCTTCGCCTTTAAGTGTAAGGCTAGCCTTTCTGTCAGCTTCAGTTTCGCCCTCTTTGAGTTCAAGGCGGGTAAGTGACGCATTGCCGCTCACTAAAACATATTGAACAGATGTTATCTCACTGTCCCCAGCATAAGCGAATGAAAGTATGATTGGCTTGCCGGTGAATAAAATTTCCCCACCTTGCGCATCCGGAAGTCCTACAACTCGGATATTCTCTGTCATAATTTCTATTTCTTTTTCTACTGTCCATCTTGGAGAGTCATTGCCCTGCATGCTGTCATAAATTTTTGCAACTACTGTAATTTTTCCAGCTTTATCAAGCGTTTTTAAAGTGGAAGTAGAAAGCTCAGCAAACTGGTCTGCATCCCCTTTTAAAGAGTATTCAATCTTGCTTGGCTGATAGCTTTCATAATTGAACATCACGTTAAGTTCGATTTCGTCATTGATTGTAAGATATTTAGGTGGATTAAAAGTAGGCACTAATTGGTCAACTATGAAAAAGTGAGATGCACTTTCAATGCCGTTGATAACGGCCCTGATTTCAACACTTCCCTCTTTTATAGCAGTAACGTTCATTCCGTCAATGGTAACGCACTCTCCACCTTTCACGACTTTAAGTGAAGAAGATTGAACCTCAACTCCTTCATTTATTGTCGCATTGAAAGTTGTAGTCTGTCCAACATACATATCATTGACATCTTTTAAAACTACCACTGGCTTTTCTATTGCAATTGATGCAACCACGCTTACCGCTTGAAAACTTTCACCTGTAAGGGTAACACGTAATCGAACAATACCAATTTTATTAGCAGTAATTTCGCCAGTTTCGGTATTTAGGGTAACAAGCTCCCCGCCTTCAATAATTTCATATTTTGTTATTATGTTCTCACTTGGCAGGTCACCATTAGCTGAATAGGAAAGCATTCTTGTTTCGCCAACAGCCATAGCAGTTGTATTGCCAACCTCCACCTTTGGTATTATGGTAAGCACTACGCCTTCGCTTTTAATTCCATTTATGGTTACAAAAACTTTAACCGTGCCTGCCGCTAGCCCAGTTATTTCTCCGTTTGCAGAGATTACCGCTCTGCCGGTTAGGTTTTCAATAGAAAATTCTTTACTTGTAACTTCAACTTCTGGCTTATTAAGTCCGCCGTCAACCTTTACCTTTTCCCCGCCAATTACTATCAAAGTGGATGGAACAGAGGTTATTACAGCTTTAAGCTCTTCTGTTACTTCAATTTCTAAGTCGCTACTATAAAGGTTGTTAGCCTTTGCGTACACAACAATCTTTCCTGCTGATTTTGCAGTTATCACATTGCCCGAAAGACTAGCGGTTGCAGTTGACTTATCTTCATCAATGAAATACTCCGCTCCTGCCACGCTTGTGAGGGTGACGCTTTCGCCAACTTTAATTGCTTCAGCGGTGGTGGTAAGAATTGGGATTTCCACTCCGCAAGGCGCCATAGTTCCCGCAAAGCCGTCATTGTAAATTGAAAACCAGCCAGCATTATTCAAAGCATTTACGCTGTCGACATAGTTAAGGATTACTACGCCGTTGACCTTAAAGTAAACTTGTACTACATCCGCAGTGCGGTTGATAGTCCCAAACTCCATTGTATATTCAGTGCCTGTCGCAAGCGAGAATCCTCCGGTTGCCCAGCCCTCAAAAAGGGTTGCTCCGTTTTTAGCAAATACTATTTGTCCATTTGGATAGAGGTAGACTGTGTAACCTCGGTTAGTCCAATCCCCCCCCCACGGAGTATCAAGTCCACCTTGGCTACGTAGGGTATAAACCATGTATGTACCAATAGAAGTAAATTTTGTTTTAAATTTGACTGCGCCATCTTTAAAGTTTGCGTTATAACCGCCAACAATACCCGCGCCAAAGGATGCGATGTTTCCGTTTCTATCGATTACGGATGCGGGATTATAAGTTGTCAGACCATCTAGGTCATTTGAAATAGTAGTCTTTTCGGTCACTTCACTTTTTTCGCCAAAATCCAAAGTTGAATCAACGCCATGAGTAATCACCATTGCGTAATACAGGTGTGACGCTGGTGCTCCCCCGGCTGGATTAAGTTTTAGAGGTGTATAATCCTCGGCAGCTCTATCAAAGTAGTTAACACATAAATTGCCGTCAATTTTCAAAAAGATTTGATTGCTTCCATCTGCGAATTGTTTTACACCATATTCAATTTCATAGGTTTGTCCCGCTGTAAAAGTTGGAAGATGCCAAACATATTCGCGTAAAGTACCACCACGCAAAATGTGACGTTGTCCGTTTGCGCACCAACGAATCGTGTAACCCGGTTCAGTCCAACCCCAAGCACTGTCAACAACATCTGGTCTATTTATTTCTTTGTCATTGGTCTTATAAGCACCTATTGTGAAATCAATTGATTCGGTTGGAGCCTGCGTGGTTGTTTTAGGAGTAAAGTAAGTTTTGAAAGAATAGGTATCAGTAGACTGAAAAACAAAGCCAGCCCCTGAATTTACGCCAGAGGTAGAAACTGTTCCGTCTTCATTTAAGGTCGCTGGGAAGTTTGCGCTAAGAACTGGCGATGCAATGTCATTAAGCACCAAAGGCTGTTGAAAGCCTTTTCCTGTGGCAGAAAATTGACTACCCTCACTGCAAACTGCATACCAGCCGCCGCCTATCTTTGTGGTCGAGTCAAGATAGTCAACAATAGGCGAGCCATTGATAGAGAAAGTCACATGAACATTTCCCTCTAACGTATTAACCGTTTTAAATTTTACGTTATATTCAGTTTCAGTACTTTGGACTGGCATCCCCCATGCCGCGCTACTGATTACATTTCCGTCAACAAGAAAATCATACTGACCGGTAGCATACCATCTTATGTTATAGCCTCGGTTTGCCCAGCCTCCATCTATTGGCAAAAGAGAATCTCCTTGCGCCCGCAGAGTAAACACAGTGTTGCCAGTAGTGCTAAACTTGATACGAGAGGTTATTTCCACATTTTCATAATTACCATTATACCCAAAGCGCCCATAAGGAACAACACTCGTTATATTCCCTGTCTTTGGGTCTACTGTTGCGCCGTCTTGAGCGTAGCCAGCAAGCTCGTTGATTTCAAGTTGCGCAAACTCTTTAATATCAGCATCTTCCTGTGCATACACATTTTGCACTGGCGAAATGCAAAAACACGCGGCTGATAATGCCGCCAATGTAAAGGTAAATGTTAAAAACTTTTTCATACCCATCTCCTATTTTTAGTTTGTACATTTTTACATAAACATTGTAAACTAAATAAAAAAAATTGTCAACAAAACGCTTGTGCTGACAAAATTTGCTTTACTCTTTTAAGCTAGCCTTTGACGCCATTTTTTTCGGAAGTGTAAACTTAGCCATATCAAAACCTTCAACTTTCAATAGTTCAACTTTTTTATCAAGCCCACCTGCATATCCAGTAAGATTTCCGCTTATCCCCACTACTCTATGACAAGGAATTATTATTGAAATTGGGTTCCTCCCGACAGCTCCGCCTACCGCCTGAGCAGACATTTTTGCAAGTCCTCTTTTCTTTGCAATTTTGTTTGCTATTTCGCCATAAGTTATAGTCTTGCCGTAAGGAATTGTTTTTAAAATCTCCCACACCTGCATTTGAAAAGTTGAGCCTATTAGGTGTATAGGCGGCGTAAAGCTTGGCTTGTTTCCTTTAAAATACTCATCCAGCCACTTTCTTGTTTGAACAAAAATAGTCGTGTCTTTTTCAATATAATTTTTCTTTACAATCTTCTCTCCGTCAAACCAAATGCCAGTAAGCCCCGCGTCATCACATGTCAAAACAAGCTTTCCTATTGGTGATGAGTAAAAAGTTATGTAATTCATATTTCTCCTTTGCTTAATATAGTGGCTTTTCCATTGTTTTTGGTATCTCTATCCCCATTAGCTTTAATACCGTTGGCGCAACATTTGCAAGCGTTCCAGCTTTTAGTTTCGCTTTTTTATGCTTTTCACTCGCTAGAATAAATGGGACTGGGTTTGTGGTATGCGAAGTAATTTTATTACCCTTGTCATCAATCATCTCTTCCGCATTTCCGTGGTCAGCGGTGATAATGCAATCCCCGCCTGCCATAATAGTCGCAAGAGCAAGTGCATAGGCCTGCTTTTCTACGCAGGTTATCGCCTCTTTGGTTGCCTCAAAGTTGCCAGTATGCCCTATCATGTCGGGGTTGGAATAGTTAACTAAAACAAAGTCATATTTACAAGAGGCAATAGCGTCAAGCGCATTTTCGGTAATTTCAAATGCCCGCATTTTTGGGTAATAAGCAAAGTCCTGAGTATCTATACTTTCAATCAGTTTCCGCTCTTCACCCTTGTTAGCTTTTTCAATTCCACCATTAAAGAAGAAAGTTACATGCGCATACTTTGTGGTTTCAGCAATATGATACTGTTTCAGACCGGCACTAGAAATTACCGCCGCCAAGTTGTCCTCAATCTTGATTGGTGGGTAAAAAGTATTTAGCTCTCTAAATTCTGCCGAGTACTGTTGCATAGGTGAAAACAAAAGCTTTTTAAATTTCTTAGTTTTAAATTCTTTAAAGTCTTTGTTAGTAAAAGCATCGGTAAGTTCTCTGGCGCGGTCAGAGCGGTAATTGTAGAAAATCACACTATCACCATCTTGGATTTTACCCTCGCTTACAAGTAGCTGCGGCAAAACAAACTCGTCGCCGACAACCGAAGCATAACTTTCTTTTAAGACTGTTATCGCATCCTTTCCTGTCGCCTTCCCCTCAGTCAACATTTCATAAGATTTTTGCAGTCGGTCATATCGCTTTTCCCTATCCATGGCATAGATACGTCCACAAACTGACGCTACCTTAGCAGATATATTTTGAACTGCAATATACTTTTCAAGCTCGCTGATATATTTAACACCGTCACAAACTCCCGTATCTCGTCCGTCCATAAAAGCATGGATATAAATCCTATCAAGCCCACCCTCTTTGGCAGCTTTTAAAATTGCATAAAGGTGACTTATGTGCGAGTGTACCCCGCCATCAGATAATAGCCCCATTATGTGAAGTGCCGAGCCGTTCTTTCGAGCATGCTCAATAGCTTTTAACAAGGCAGTGTTTTCATAAAATAAACCACTTTCTATATCTTTGTTGATTTTTAATAAGTCCTGCCAAATAGTTCTGCCGCTACCGAGCGTGAGATGTCCAACTTCACTATTTCCCATCTGTCCTTGGGGAAGCCCTACTGCCTCGCCGCTTGCTTTTAATTTGGTATGAGGGTAAAGTTTTTTTAGCTTATCTAAGTATGGAGTACCAGCTGCATAAATTGCATTACCAAATTTTTTCTTGCTAATCCCAAAGCCGTCAAGAATAACTAACGTGACCATCTCTGCCTCCTATTGACCTTATTTTAGCAAAAACAAACCAAAATTAAAAATATATTTGACTAAAATACGTAAAAGTTAGTAAAATGATAAAAAGGAGATATTATGTACGATCTTATAATCATCGGCGGCGGACCTGCCGGACTTAGCGCCGCAATTTACGCTCGCATGGCTAATAAAAGCGTGCTTGTACTTGAAAAGACCTTTGTTGGTGGGCAGCTTAGCACTATTTTCAAACTTAAAAATTATCCCGGCTTTGAAGAAATTGACGGAATTACTCTTAGCGCCAATATGAAAGCACAAGTAAAAAAACTTGGCGCAACCATTGCAAACGAAGAAGTCAAGTCGGTAGACCTAACTGGCGAGATTAAAATAGTAGATACTTATAAAAACCATTACGAAGCAAAGGGTGTTATTATCGCGGCTGGCGGCTATGCGCGCCCTCTTGAAGTCGAGAACGAAAAAAGTTGGCTAGGTCGTGGACTTAGTTACTGCGCAACCTGCGACGGGAACTTTTTTAAAGATAAAATTGTAGCTGTTGTAGGCGGCGGAAATACAAGTTTTGAAGACTGCCTGTATTTAAGCGGACTTGCAAAAAAAGTTTATCTTGTTCACCGCCGCGACCAATTCACTGGTCACGCCGCAAACCTTGAAAAAATAAAGGCAATGTCAGTAGGCGAAAATGCAAAAATTGAAATTATTCCAAACACAGTTGTTACCGCCCTTTCAGGCAAAGATACGCTTGAGAAAGCTTCCCTATTAAATAAGGTAACTGGCAAAACAACAGACCTTAATGTTGACGGAATATTTGTTGCAATCGGAAGAAAACCAGATACCGAACTTTACGCAAACCAAATAACTTTTGACGCAGGTGGCTTTATAAAAACTGACGAAAAAATGCATACAAACCTGAGTCATGTTTACGCAGCTGGCGATGTACGCAACACGCCGCTTAGGCAAATAGTAACCGCCTGCGCAGACGGAGCAATCGCCGCAACAACTTTTATTGCAGAAAGTTAAAAAAAAGACCTTCAAGGTCTTTTTTTATTACTCATCCTCATCGGAATATGTGTCTTTTACTCGATTAAATTTTTCCAAAATTTGTTTGTTTCTTCTTTTATTAAAATCAATTAAATCCGCTTCGCTTAGTTCGTCGGGTTTCTTCTTTTGTCTATAAAAACTTTCTGATATGAAATCTCCTTCATAATCAAAAACCCAATCGCAGAGCTTGATTTTGGTTTTTGATCCGTTAAACTCAAAGTCTCCATAGTTTTGAACGATATTTTGAATTATACCATTAAAAATTCCATCGTCTGACCTATTTATCTCGCCACCCTGTAATACATTACATATTTCAGACGCCACTTTTTGCAAAAACTCTTCATTGTACTTATAGTTCCAAATTTCTAGTTTTCGCTCCACTTTTGCTTTAATTTCCACTTCGTCAACTCTCTTCATAAATAATGATTCATCTTCATCAGGAATAAGCATGCTTATCTTTTTGCAGCCTGCGTTATAGTAGCATAGCGCATATTGCATTTTATTGATAATTCTCTTCGCCTATCTTTGATAAAACTGCCCATCTTCTCCAATGTCCGCACCAAAGTCAACCTTGACAAAATCTCTCTTCTCTTTCGGCATAACTTTTTCAACAAACACCTTTAAAGGTCGCGAGTCATTAAGCACATGGCTTTTATATTTGGGCAAAAGCTGATAATATTTTGTAAGCACCATATACTTTAACTTTTCAGGTACGTCGTTTCGCCTAATCAAAGAAACCGTAGCAACTTTTAGGTATTCATAAAGCATTTTTTCGTCAAGCCTGCAATCAGCATATTTTACAAGCAATCGCGGATTTTTCTCATCTCCCACCGATTGAAGCCTAGGTCCATAAGCCCTTTGCAAAACATCACTCGCCCTGTAATCATCAATAACTGAAAAATGGTGTTCGTATTCTTTATGGTCATGGCGTTTATAACTTTTGTTAATTTGCGGAAGTTGCACCTTAATCAAATCTTCACTTGCCACTCTTTCCCGCTTAATAACTGGATGTTCAACACCCCAGTTAGTTCTATTCAGGTAATTATCTGCATTGTTCAAATATCTAATAAGCTTACTTTCTAATTTACTAATCTTTTAATAGGACAAAATGAAATTAGGCACATTTCGCTTCACTCTTGATTGATTATAAACTCGAGTAAACAAGTCCATCGCATCGCTTGCTTTAAAAGTAAGCAACTTAAAAAGGCTATATCCCTGTCCCGCGTGTCCCATTTTGACCACTACCGCGTAAAAGCTATATTCGCCGGGAGACGCATGGCGACGAACATATTTGCCTTTCCCATGTGATTCGGCCGTAATTAAAAATTCATCTTCTCTCTTTTCAAGATATTTATTTTTCATCAAATCCTCTCGTAAGATACTATAACACAATAACTGCGTTATTTCAATATTTTATTCAAATATTTCGACAAATATCAACAAAACTGGTTTTCGACATAAAAAAAGAAGGTTATTCCTTCTTTTTGTCTAAAATTCTTCAACAAATAACTCGAAGTAAGCTTGTGGATGAGCGCATACTGGACAAGCTTTAGGCGCTTCCTTTCCAACGTGGATATGTCCACAGTTTCTGCAAATCCAAACTTTCTTGTCTGTCTTTTTAAACACTTTGCCTTTTTTAACAAGTTTGAGAAGTTCATCATATCTCTCTTGATGTCTCTTCTCGATAGCAGCAACGCCTTCAAACTGAGCAGCAATTGCGGTAAAGCCTTCTTCTCTAGCTTCCTTAGCCATTCTCTCATACATTTGAGTCCATTCGAAATTTTCCCCGGCAGCTGCATCAATCAAGTTTTCAACTGTGGTAGGAACTTGTCCGCCATGCAACGCCTTAAACCAAAGTTTAGCATGTTCTTTTTCATTATCAGCTGTTTCTGTAAAGATGGCTGCTATCTGCTCATAGCCTTCCTTCTTAGCTTGAGATGCATAATATGTGTATTTATTTCTTGCTTGGCTTTCTCCAGCAAATGCATCCTGTAAATTTTTTTCTGTTTTAGAACCTTTAAATTCCATAGTATACCTCCATGTTTAAATTATAACACTACTGTCTAAAAACAGCAAATAATTTTAGAAGAATTTAAAAATAAAATATGTTATCATTTAATAACTATATATAGTAATTTTGGACTGCGCTAACATATATTGATAGTAAATTGTTAATTCGCGTGTGATTATACCCTTTATTACATCATGCTATTAATTTGCTACTTTTATATTGATCCAGTCACTTTAATCTACTTATTTTTATTAGTCCAACAGTGAAGCCTTAATCATCTTCACAGTACTACAACTTACAATACTCCACTACATACACGCCAGTAACTCCGCCAGTAACTCCGCCAGTAACTCCGCCAGTAACTCCGCCAGT
>CAJULT010000006.1:0-30023 GCA_910587225.1 uncultured Christensenellaceae bacterium | reverse complement strand
CGCCAGTAACTCCGCCAGTAACTCCGCCAGTAACTCCGCCAGTAACTCCGCCAGTAACTCCGCCCAAAATGTTTCACGTGAAACAATGACAACCCCTCTTAATCAATCTAAACCAATAAAAAAATGTTTCACGTGAAACATTTTGGACAGTTTTAAATAAAAAACACGGCAGCGCCGTGTGTTTTTTCTTATTGTGGATGTCTTTTGTTAAAGTTTCTAAGATCTCCCAATGTTATTTCTTTCTTCTTTATCAGCTCCATAATCTCAGCTAATCTATCTAAATCATCCCTTGAATAGTAATCTATATAGATACGTCCTTTGTTATCATTTCCTATCGCTGATACTTTGGTAGCGAAGATTCTTTGCATGTCAGATATAAGTTCTTTAAGTTCAAGCGATTGACTTGCAGGTACAACAGGTTTTGCTTTTTGCGGATTTAATGCATTGCGTACCGCCTTTTCTAGGTCGCGCACACTCATTTTTCCGTCTGCAGCTTGATGCGCCAGCTTAATTTGTTGAGTTGTATCTTCTACAACAACCAAGGCTCTAGCATGTCCTGCCGAAAGTTTTCCGCTCTCAATCATATCAATAACTTCTGGATAAAGGCTAAGTAGACGTAAAGTATTAGCAATATTAGATCTGCTCTTACCTATACGTTCAGCCACAGTTTCCTGAGTGAGCTTATACTCTTCCATAAGTTGTTTGATCGCTCTAGCAGCTTCAATAGGGTTTAAGTCTTCACGTTGTAAGTTTTCAATAAGAGCAATTTCCTTAATTTGCTTCTCACTGTAATCACGAATGACCGCAGGCACTTTTGTAAGCCCGGCAAGCTTAGAAGCTCTCCAACGACGTTCACCAGCAATAATAAGGTAATTGCCGTCTGATTGTCTATTTAAAACAAGCGGCTGGATTACTCCATGGATTGAAATAGAGTTGGCAAGTTCCTGCAAAGCTTCGGGATCAAAGTTCTTACGTGGCTGATTTGGGTTTGGAATAATTTTAGATATTTCAACCTCTGCCACATCTTTACTTTTCTCTTGTTTAGGCGTTTGATTAGTTATTATATCATTACTATCGCCCTCATAAAAGCCGAAAAGAGCGTCTAATCCACGCCCAAGTCCTTTCTTGTTTGTCATTTTGTTCTCCTTTTGATTTTGGTTTCTCCTGTAAGAGGCTTGTACTTAATTTTGTTTCTATCTAAAAATTCTTCAGCAAGCGAAAGGTATGCCTCAGCGCCTTTTGAAGTAGGTTCGTATATCATAATAGGCTCACCATGACTTGGCGCTTCTGCAAGACGTATGTTTCTAGGTATGTAAGTGAAGAACACCTTTTTACCAAAGAACTTGATAATTTCATCACTAACCTGATTTGTAAGGTTTGAACGCTTATCCTTCATAGTCATAACAACGCCTTCAATATCAATCTCTGGATTTAAGTGGAACTTGATAAGACGAATTGTATTCATAAGTTGGGTAATACCCATAAGAGGGTAGTATTCACACTGCATTGGAATAATAACACTATTTGACGCTGTAAGAGCATTCACTGTTATAAGCCCAAGCGATGGCGGGCAGTCAATCATTATGAAATCATAACTTTCTTTAAGCGGTTCAAGGATACCTTTCATAATTTTTTCACGTTGCGGCATCTCAACCATTTCAAGTTCCGCTCCCGCAAGGTCAACTGTGGAAGGCAAAATGTCTAATCCTTCAATCAAAGTGTGTTGAATTACCTCTTCGGCGCGTGCATCACCAGCAATTAAGTCGTACACTGTGCGAATATCATTGTCCTTATCAATACCAAGACCGCTGGTAGCGTTTCCCTGTGGGTCAAGATCTACAACAAGCACTGTTTTTCCCATTGCAGCCACATAGGCTGATAGATTTATACAGGTTGTGGTTTTTCCTACACCACCTTTTTGATTTGCAAATGAAATAATTTTTCCCATGTTTTAAGTCCTCGTTACCTATATATTAGCATAAAAAAATTGAAAATTAAAGAAATTTTCACTCATTTTTGATTTTTTTGAAGCAAATTAACTCTATTTTAGTGTTTTTAGTAGGTTTCGCCGCAAATTTGTGATATATTTAAAATAATTAAAGACGGGTCGAAAGCTGTCGATTTCACACAATTTAATATATTTTTAAAATAGCTCTTGAAAATTGTATTACATTGTGATAAAATAAAAGTAGGAAATCCCATAAGGGAGGGGTTATATGAAAAAGAAAATTGATACAATGGATAAAAATTATATGGAGAATAGAGCTGATTACTTTGGTGACGAGAACGAATATACGCCAGCTATCAGTCGTTTAGCTGCTTGGTGGAATAAAAAGCATACAAAACCGCTAGCAATGGTTGCCGCAGGCATTGCAGTTGCCGTTGTTGTACCCGCACTTGTTGCTTGCAATCCAAAAGTTGATGAAGCTCAACAAAAGGCATACAAAAACTATCTTTCAGCTTGGAACAACTATGAAAGCGCAGTACAAGCTTATGATAAAGTTGAAAATCCTGAAAAGGGTGAACTGCCAGCGAATCTAGTAATTGAAAAAACACTTGATGATAAGGCTGCAACGGACGCGCTAAATAGCGAAACTAACAAACTTACAAGCGCAACCGCTCAAATTAAGGTTTTAATTGATGAACTTAGCAAAACCGATCCTGGTCCTGGACCTGGTCCAGTTGTGGATGAGGAATTTGAAGAAGCTTATACAAACTATCGTGATAAATATGCGCAGTATTTGGCAGTTGCAAATAAATATGTGGCAGCTTTCCCAGAAGAAAACTATGTTTATATAGAATCCATTGCAAAAGTTGACGCTACTAAGGAAGAACTTCCAGCCGAAGTTGCAAAATTGGATGCTGAAATCGATCGCCTAGAAAAAGAACTTTTCTGGACAGACATAAAATCCGCAGAAGACCTCAAAGAAAAATCACCAGAACTTTATAAACAGGTGATTGAGAAGACTATTGAAATAACAAAACCGAAACTCGAAAAAGCCGCGTTAATGGGTGGGAGCGCAAATAGATACCAAGCAGACATTAATAAGATCATGGCATTTGATTTTAATGAACAGAGTATTACTGCTTTAATTGATATTACACACTCATTTCATGGAAATAATATCCTTTTAATAGAAATTCCTGTTTCCGGCAAAACAAATTATAAAGATATTATAAATCATCCAGAATCGCTTGTCTTAGGTGATGCAAAAACAAAACTTCAAATCTCAAAGGTCTCAACTGTTGATCAAGACAAAACAAATGCAGTTTTTGAAAAAGCTTCAAAAGATTTAGAATTTGATTGGGACAAAAATGATGCATCAATGATCACTGCTGCCAGCGGCGGCGTTGATGATGTTTTACAATGCGGGACAACTGCATTAAGATTGTATAATATTTCAAGCAAAGGAATAATTTATAAATCTTTAAAAGTAAAGAGTGACGGAAATACAAACGATTTTATAACTGACTATTTAATCAATGGAGAGCTAAATAAAACTTATAGAAAAACTGATGAGTTTACTTATGAATTTAGCGATCTTGCTTTCGCAAACTTTGACGGACTTGAAAATTACATAGCTGTTGCAATGGACTTAGGAAATGGTTATTCAGCGCTGTTTAGAGTGCCAGTTTATCGAAAAGTAAATGACAAGCTTGAAAAAGTAGGAGAGCATAACACCTTTAATAAAGTCAAAGACATTTTGGAAGATGAATAAAAAGCGGCACAAACCGCTTTTTTTATTGTTTATTCTTGCTAAAAAAGGTGAAAGGGTGTATAATAAAGTTATGAAAAAGGCAAAAAAGATACTTACAAGCATATTTTGCGCTTTAATTACCTTTTGTTTTGCAATTTGCGGCTCTGGTTGCTTGCAACTATTTTTCTTTGGCGGCGATTCCAGTCAGCATGAAGACTTACTTGGAAAACTTGAAAACGGCGAGATTGATCAAGATGAATTTGACCGCGAAATGGCAAAATTAAATCCTCTTCCTCTATATGGCACAAAAGTTTTATATAGACCTCAGGAATATGATTATGATGCATCGGTAGGTGAAAGCGGGGAAGGCGAAGATAAGAAAAGCAACGCAAATTATTATGGGCAATATGCTTGGCGTATAATTGAAGCACTAGTCAATACCTATGGCGTTGTGAATACTACCGACTTTAATAAATATATAACAGGCGATTCAAATTATTATTACGACTCAATTCGTTATAGTATAGCTTCACAAACTGAGTATGGTACAAAAATAACTTATAAGTTAGATGAGGCTAGTGACTCTCAAGATATTGATAACGCTAAATTCAATAAGGAAACCGAACAAAATAATATATTGGAATTTGTAGCAAACTATCAAAATAGTTGGAATTGGAATTTTAAAGATTCTGCATCCACTTTAGAAAAACCAAATCCGCTACAATCTTATCTAAATTATGGTTATTTTGATAAAATAGAAAATTCCAAAACAGAACATATTTTTGTTTTTGACAAATCTTTAAAAGACATTTTTGGTTATATAAAAGACAGTGGCGAAAGAGAACCGGGGGAAGAAGAACTTTATTATTCGTCTATAGCATCTCTTTACAACTCGACATATCTCGGCGGCGCTAATCAACAAGATTTCGACAACTATTCCACCTTTGTTAAGGTACTTGAATATGCAATCTATTGTATCAGTCTTGACTTAACACCTGCCGCTGTTAGCGTCGACATTAATACGCCTGAAACCAAAATTGTTGACGGGCAAAAAGTTGAAACTGGACTGCCTACTATTAAAATTGGCGGGAAAGAGGTTGATACAGCGCTCGCTGAAATTAAAGCACTCTTTAAGAAAATCGGAAGTTATGTTGGTTTTACACCTAGACGCCAAGACAAACTTACAGATTATATTATGAAAAATGTTATAGGTGATAAGGCTATTCAAAGCGATTCGGTAAGCTATTTTAAATATGATACAGTTGAATATTACCTTGACACAGACGGTAAGACTGTTTTGAAAACAGTTTATAAAGATGCAGAAGGAAAACCCATTGAACGACCAGAGCCAACTTCCATTACAATAGGTCGCCACTATGAAGAAAATGTCGCGGCAATTGTAAAAAATGTCAGCGGCAATGTTGAAATTGGTACTGACACTGGCGGGGGAAATCATATTAACAACGCCTTTGCGGCGAGTGAGATACGAGATTATTCGTTAAATAGTTTCGTACTTACTGCAAACGATCCATTCGCATACATAAAACCGATGGAATATCAAAGTGCTGTACTTATGTTTAATGATAATGTTAAACTAGAAAATCTTGAACTTCACTTTAAGTATGACGCAAACGGTGACGGAAAGGATCAAAACTCAGGCAAGTCACTAGATATTAAAGTTTATATCAACCAGTATGACAGCAAAAATGATATTTACTCAACCTTAGCTTCTAAAACAATAACCGTTATAGATGGTGAGTTTAATTTTGGTAGCGAAAACCACTGGCTAGACTTTTACGGGCTAGGAGGCACAAAAGGTATAACTGTTGGCAAGTTCGACACTGAGGTTGGCAGCGGGTGGTTACATGATAAACCAGAAGCGCCTTATGATCCAATTCACAATTCGTTTGAAAGGACGAATCCAGTTAAGCTTGTGGGAACAACTTCTACAAAAGACTATTACAAACTTGTTGAGCCAGAAGCGCCACTGCCAAACAATAAGACATATAGTTATGGCATACTCAATCAAGAGAAATTCAAGGGAGTATGTGACTATCTTGAAATTGTGTTTGAAGTGCAAAAGACAATCGGGGACGAGGATACAAACTATCAATTCTATGTTTGTCTTGGCGTATGCGACGCAGTTGTTGTTGAGAATAAATAAAGAAAACAGCCTATGGCTGTTTTTTTAATGGTTTAAGTTTTGGTAAGTTTTTCCCACGCGGATATTTTATGGGTGTAGTTTTTATTTTATCTATGATTACAAATTTACGTGTATTTTCGTTAAGGGTTATTGTTTCAATACCTCTTAGTTTTCCGCCTAACGTTTGAATAGCAAATTCTGCAACCGCTGCTTCTTCATCCGCCTTATTAGATTTATACATTACCACACTTCCGCCAACTTTTACAAATGGAAGAAGATATTCGGCTAGGGTAGTGGTTTCGGCTACCGCTCTTGAAGTTGCCACGTCAAACTTTTCTCTATTTTTTGCCGCATAATCTTCAGCCCTTGCGTGAACTGCCGCCACCTGACTAAGTCCTAACTTGCCGATGCAAGCATTTAAGAAGTTTACTCGCTTTTGCAGGCTATCTATCATCACAAGACTTATATCAGGTCTTACTATTTTAAGTGGAAGTCCCGGGAACCCCGCACCACTTCCTACATCAATAATATGTGCGTCTTTTCTTATAAATCTTTCACCCAGCACGCTATCAAGAAAGTGTTTTACGATTACTTCGTCTTCGGTAGTTATTGCGGTGAGGTTATACTTTTCATTTTCACTTATTAAAAAGTGATAATACTTTTCAAACTGGTCGAGTTGTAACTGGGAAAGTTTATAACCCTTTTCCTCAAAAATTCTTTTTAATTTATCTTTCACTTGCCAGCCTCCTTTTTGATAAGCACGCCCAGCACTGCAATATCAGCAGGGGAAACGCCGCTTACGCGTGATGCTTGTCCAAGCGTTTGAGGACGAATTGTGTTCAATTTTTCAGCAGCTTCGAGTCTTAGCCCATGATATTTGAAATAGTCAAAGTCCTCAGGAATTACAATTTTTTCATACTTTTTAAACTTTTCAATTTCTTCACTTTGCTGTTTTAAATAGCCCTCATATTTTGTCATGATATTTATTTCATTTAAAATCTCATAATCAAATTCGTCAAAAAGATGAGTGACTTCATTAAGTTTAAAAATGTCAATGTTGCTGCGCTTTAACATATCTTTTGCGCTCATATTTTCACGCGGAACGCTTTCACTATTTTCATTAAACAGCGCCACTATATTCTTATCAATAACAATCTTTGTCTTGAGCATTTGCTCGCATTTTGCAAGCTTTTCTTTCTTATCAAGAAATCTTTCATATCTCGCATTATCCACAAGCCCAACATCGCGACCGATTTGTGTTAATCTTAAATCAGCATTATCCTGTCTTAGATATAATCGATATTCAGCTCGACTCGTCATCATACGGTACGGCTCGGCTGTCCCTTTTGTTACTATATCATCGATAAGTACACCGATATATGCATCGCTTCGTTTTAGCACCAATTCTTCTCGTCCTGCAAGATACAGAGAAGCATTTATTCCGGCAATAATACCCTGTGCCGCCGCCTCTTCATAACCGCTTGTTCCGTTAATCTGTCCTGCAAAGTACAATCCTTTATGACCTTTAAGGGCAAGGGTAGGGAGCAGTTGTGTTGGTTCAATGCAGTCATACTCAATGGCATAACTATCACGCATAATTTCCGCGTGTTCCAACCCCTTTAAAGAATGTATCATATCCTCTTGAACTTCAACTGGCATTGAGGTTGAAAAGCCTTGCAAATACATTTCGTTTGTAGACAGCGCCTCTGGCTCTAAGAAAAGTTGGTGACGCTCTTTATCCGCAAAGCGAACAATTTTCGTTTCGATAGAAGGGCAGTATCTTGGTCCTACGCCTTTGATAAGCCCCGAAAATACTGGGGCTTTGTCGAGGTTTTTCTTTATTATCTCATGGGTGTCAAGGTTTGTATATGTCAAATAACATACAGCTTTATTATTCACTTTTTCATCGGTCATAAAAGAAAAAGTTTGAATGTTATCTTCACCATACTGAACTTCTAGTTTTGTAAAATCAATACTGCGGCTATTTAATCTTGCCGGAGTGCCTGTTTTGAAACGGAGAAGTTTTATGCCTAGCTTTTTCAGACTGTCCGATAGCTGTTTAGCATTCATAAATCCGTTCGGCCCAACATCCTTTATATAGTCACCTATAATGATGTTACTTTTAAGGTAAACGCCAGTCGCAAACACAACCGCTCTTGCCCTGTACTCAATTCCAACCGCTGTTTTAACTATCTTTTCTTCGCCATTTTCGGTTATGCTAATCGCCTCGCCTTGACGAAGAAAGAGGTTAGGGGTGTTTTCAATAGTGTGTTTCATAAGGTTATGATATTCAACCTTATCTGTTTGCGCGCGAAGGCTTTGCACTGCTGGTCCTTTTCCGCGATTAAGCATCCTTATTTGAAGAGCGGTTTTATCCGCAATTATTCCCATTTGACCGCCGAGCGCATCCACTTCTGTCGCGAGTTGTCCCTTAGCTGTTCCACCGATAGAAGGATTGCACGCCAAAAAAGCCACTGCATCTAAGCTCAGTGTTAAAAGTAGTGTTTTGTTTCCCATTCTTGCAAGTGCAAGTGCGGCCTCGCAGCCAGCATGTCCAGCACCCACAACTATCGCGTCGAATTTTTCCATAGCAATTATAGTATATATTTTTTATTTAAAATGTCAATTCATTTTTTAAGTTTTACTATTTTGATAATTGCCTATTGACTTATATGTGAAAGTAAAGTAAACTATATACAAGGAGTTCTATTTTGGAAAAAGAATATACTTTCTCAAAACTTGAAATCGCTACCTTTTTGCGAGACGCTTTGCAAACAATGGCGATATGGAGCACGAAACCAGATATCAATGCTTATCAAGCGTTTGCGTTAATTATGAGTTTTCAAAAGAAAAGCAATAATATCACTGCAAAATATTATACTGATATGTTGTATGTAAGTCAGTTTTACGCTTTATCAAAATCATTTTTTGTGATTAAAGACAACACACTTTCACGATTCGTCGATTTTTTACGAGAGGATGATATAACAACTCCGATTCCTGATTCAATTTTTATAAATCCGTCTGACAGACGATTTTTTAGCAATAAGAAAATCATCACTTTTGTACGCAATGCAATCTGCCATAGCGATAAGGACAAATCACTTTATAAGCTAAAAAAAATAGGAGATGATATATATATTGAAATTGAGCTGAGCGAAGTTGAGCCAGTTCCGTTTCATATACAAATAACTATCAAAGATTTTTGTGAGATAATGTCAAACTTGTTCGATGCTAAAAGGCTTAACATTTATCATATATCTGAAAACAAAAATCCAAATGGTTTTCCATTTAAATTTGACAAATACTATGCAACAAAGGGAATTAAAAACCTAACAAAACACGAAATATCAGTTTTAAAAACACTAATACAAGAAACAAAAGATTATGCAATCCTTGATGAGCCGCCCTATGATCAAATATTCTATTTAGAAGAAATTCCATTTACAAAACAGCAAACCGTTTCCTATCACAATGAAATCGCCTCTTGGACAAAAAGTTGGAAGCATAATAATTTTTTAAGTGCTGATAAGCCGGATACCGAACTTGCTAAATATGTCGCAAAAAAACACAGTTTTTTGCCGATCTTTCGTTCTGAAGATTACGCTCGGCTCGGCTTTATTCTTGTGGACTTTTTCCTTAGAAATGTGGATCAATCTTCTCACGAAATACTTGAAGAAGCCTACCGAGATGATTCACTGCCCGCTGAGGAAAAATGGCGTCTACTTGATCATGATTATAATATCAATCTTATTTCTATGCTTTATGCTGGTTTTATGTTCGACTCAATGATTTCTGATCCATTTATTTATTTTCAGTATAAACGCTATAGTACTGAACATATCCGTAATAGCTTTGTCCATTCTCGGTTTATCACAAGCGAGCAATTTATCACCTTGAAAGATTGGGAAAGGGAGGATGGTGAATATGACATGTCTAAACTATCGTTTTGTGAAACTTTCGATGTAAGTCAATTACTTTTAAAATGTGATGAGTATTACAATAAAGAATTATCCAAAAAAACATCGCCGTTATTTGACTTTGTCGACTATAAAAAATCAGAAAATGAAGATGATTAAAAAAGGCTTTTTAGAAAGTCTTTTTTTTATTTACCCAAGCAGAACTTGGAAAATATTAAATCGATTATTTCTTCGTTTTCGGTCTGACCTGTTATTTTACCTAGTGTCTGCCAGAAACTTTTTATTTGCATGGCAATTACATCCATGCTGCTTTCATTTTTAATTTGGCTAGCAATCTGTGTTGCTTCCTTCAAAATTTCAATCTGCCTCTCATTTGTAAGCATAACTTTATTGAAATCAATTTCATCTTTAATCACCTTGTCATAGATTAAGCCAAGAAGTTTGTCCACATTCTTACCAGTTTGAGCAGAGATTTCAATTTCGTCATTAAACCTTGGTAAAACTCTTTTCTTGTCAGTCTTGTTGACTACAACTATATGATTAACTAGCTTGGCAAGGTTATATGCCTCTTCATCTGCGCTCACCATTTCACGACTTCCGTCAATTACAAATAAGGTAATATCAGCGTCTTGAATTAACTGTTTGCTTTTCTCAACTCCAAGTTTTTCAATTTGGTCGCTGGTTTCGCGAATGCCAGCGGTATCCACAAAATTAAATTTAACTGTGCGATAATTTATACTTTCTCGTATTGTGTCGCGAGTAGTGCCTTCTATATCCGTTACGATAGCGCGGTCACGCCCAAGTATTGCATTTAATAGGCTCGACTTGCCAGCATTCGGTGCACCTACAATGGAAATATTAACGCCGTCAGTTAAATATTTTGCTTTATCACTTTGAGAAATCAATCCCTCCACTTTTGCCTCTAAAGCGTCAAGTTCATAAAAGATACTATCTTTAACCGCCTCTTCAAAATCTTCTTCGGGATAATCAAGCGTTGCCTCTATTTGAGCAAGCATATTCAAAAGGTTTCCCTGAACTTCAAGAACTTCTTCTTTAAGCTTTCCTCCGGCAAGTGAAAGCGCTGACTTTAATTGTCCCTCACTTTCAGCATTAATTTCGTCAACTATCGCCTCAGCCTCATCAAGTGAAATTTTACCATTCTCAAAAGCTCTCTTTGAAAACTCACCAGGTCCAGCAAGAGCTGCCCCTTTTTCAAGTAAACGTTCAAGTACTTTTTGGGTAACGAGCGTTCCGCCATGCACCTGAAACTCAATCATGTCTTCACCGGTATATGAATATGGAGCTTTGAAGTAAACCATAAAGCATTTTTCGCTTCCGCCGTTAAGTTCAAAGTTTCCAAGATACATTAGTCGGGGAGTAATGCTATCGAATTTCAAATTTGTAGATGAAAAAATCTTGCGGGCAATCTTTAAGGAGTCACTGCCGCTCATGCGCACTATTGAAATTGCACCTCTGCCAAGTGGCGTAGAAATGCTTGCTATCGTTTTTTCCATGCCACTATTGTAACACAAAATTAAGTAAGATACAATCTTTTTAAAATTTGTTTTTAAATTATTGTTTAGCTTTTTTAATACAAAAAAACTCGGAGAACACCGAGTTTTTTACTTAATATCAGCCAACGGCTGAAAAAAGCGGTTTAAAACCGCTCTTTATATTCCTTTGGGAAAACTATTACATATCTATGTGGGTCTGTACCTTTTGAAAGGGTAGTCACGCGATCATCATCAGCAAGTGCTGCATGGATGATTCGGCGTTCGCTTGGTTTCATAGGTTCAAGCTTTGTATATCTGCCACTCTTTGCAACTTTATCTGCAATTCTCTTTGCTGTTGCAGCAAGGCTTTCCTCACGCTTTTGTTTATAACCTGCGATATCAAGAAGTATCTTCTTATCACCGCGAGGAGTAATTGCCAGAAGTAAACTTGTAATAGCATAATAGGTTTCACCTCTTCTACCAATAACATCTCCAAGGTTTTCACCGGTTACGTTATAGGTGATAAAGTGATCATCTTCCAAAGTTGAGATTTCTACCTCTTTGCCAAGCACTTTGAAAAAGCCCTCTAGAAACTGCATAGGGTCGACTGACTTGGTCTGTTTTTCAATAGTCATTTTAGTTTCAACTGTGTTGACTTCTTCTTTTACTTCTGTTTTGTCTTTCTTTGGTTTAGGTTTAGTTTCTACTGCTTGAACTTTTACAGGCTCAGGCTTAACTTCTACCTTTTCCTCTTTGCGTTTTTCTGCACGTTTGACATACTTATCTTTTGCATCTTCTGAAATGCTAACAAGTACTTTTGCTTTCTTGAAAAGCCCACCCTCATTTAAGATTTTAATATCGACATCCTCTCTTGGCGCTTTAAGCTGTAAGAGCGCTTCTTCAATAGCCTTTTCAATAGTCTTTCCTGTTCCTTCTGCTGATAACATAATCCCTCCTAAAATTTTCTGCTGTACTCCACAACTTCAACTTTATCTTCTTTCTTTTTATCGTCATGATCATTCCATTTTCTCAAAATTAAGTTTTGTAGTGGCATGAGCAATGCACTTATTATCTGTCCAGTAACCATATACAAAGCAAACACACTGCTATAGAATAGGGCAAATACACCGAATATGATAGGCATGATAATTTGCATAGCCTTTCCGCCTTGAACTTTTGGTTCGCCCTTTTTGCGCCTTGTTGAAAGGTACATTGTAAGGAAACTTACTCCCACGCAAAGTAATGCTAAGATAAAGTAACCGTTTGCGCGACCTTTGTCTGTTCTAAGCTGAGTCATGAAAGCATTATAAATAACTTCTTCATCTTTATCAATGTTTCCCGCTCCAACGCTTTTTACGAAGCTGTTGTAATCAAATACTGAATTTTGCAGAGGACTATCTGCTATCCAGATGTTCTCAATCCACAAAAACTTATCTTGGGTTTGAACATACTTTGCTTCCACCACATCCATAGCGACGCTTTGGAAAGCTGCAGGGAAGGTAAGTCCAGCGGTGATAACTTCGCCAGTTTCTTCATTTTTCACTTCTTCTACAAGTACAATAGGCGTCTCGGTTGTAATATATTTTTCAATAAGACCTTTGATATAGGAATTTGAAGTAACAGCCTCATTCACATCCTCAGTCGCCTCGTCATCTGCAATTGAGAAGTCGGTGCGATAAGCGATAGGTGCGAGAATTTGAGTTTCCTCTCGATATAGGCTGATTACCTTTTCTTCGCCCTGTCCAGAAATTACAAATTTAAGTCCAGTTAAATCTCTGAAAATATTTTCTTCTGCGGTAGGGTTGGTTTCCATGTACTCATCAGCAAGTACAAGGCAGTTCACATAGTCATTTTTAAGATTGCTATAATTTTCATAAATCTTAAATGATGACATAGTGTTAATTCCTGTCCAAAGTGTTAAGAACAGGGCTAAGTTTAACCCCATAAACACAAGCATGAACAGGCAGCCGCCCATTGAGCCTTTGTTATACTTTTTGTACAGTTCGTTTTTCTTTTGGTTTAATAATTGTGGGTTACCCTCATATTTTTTGGTAAGTTTATCAAGTTCAGGTTGCATCTTAGCCTGTGATGCCATCATTTTAGCATTTTGGCGTCTATTGAGAAGATCGATAGGCGCCCAAATAATTCTAATGATAACGGTAAGCAGCAAGATTGCAAGGATATAGTTTCCAAGCGCACCTTCAAAGGCCTTGATAATTGTTTCCCACATGCCAGTCGGTTCACTCACCGCAAGCAGCATGCTTAAAATAGCCATTTGCTCTCTCCTTTGATATTGATTGGCAATGGATCATAACCATAATTTACATTTTTCGGATGACATCTTCCTATCCTCTTCGCACCAAGTGCTACGCCTTTAAAAACTCCAAAGCTTGTTACTGCCTGCAAAAAATAGTTAGAGCAGGTTGGGTAAAAGCGGCAACAATGTGGAAGCAGAGGTGAGATGACATATTTATAGAAATAGACGGGTAGCTTAACAATAAGTTTAAAGGGATAAAGTAGATATTTCATTCAAAAAGCTTCCCGACTTGCGCTTTAAGTTCATTAAATTGCAGTAGCTCGGCTCCCTCACGGGCAAGTAAAACATAATTGAAATAAGGTTTAGGTAAATTCTCTGTGCGAACAATTTCTCTAAGTCTTCGTTTTAGCCTATTTCTTACATTGGCCTTACCTATTTTTTTGTTCACACTGAAACCTATGCGGTAATTTTTGTACTTGCTTGGAAGAATGTATAGGGTGAAGTTTTTGCTACTTTTGCGCGCACCCTTTCTGTAAATATAACTAAAATGTCTATTCTTTTTTAACCTATGGTCAGTCCTTTCTTTTGTTTTAAGCAGTAAGTTTTCTTCTACCACGATTTCTTCTTCTTTTTAAAACATTTCTTCCGCCAGTGGTTCTCATTCTTTCTCTAAAACCATGAACTTTCTTTCTTTGTCTTTTCTTTGGCTGGTATGTCCTTTTCATGTCACGTCCTCCTTTATTATGATAACTACTTTATTATAAAGAAAACTTTTGCTTTTGTCAATAAAAAATTGCATAAACTTGACCGGCTAGGCTAAATATGCTACTATTAGTTAAGGAGGCTGCCATGTCAAAAATCAGCGAAAATGAAATTTATTTTGCAAAAGTGCGCGATAAGGCTATAATTCCCTCTAAAAAAGATGAGGATGCAGGCTATGATATTTATGCCTGCTTTGAAGAAGAATACATAGTTATTCCACCACTTGCTTTAAAACTTTTACCAACAGGTATTGCTTGGGCATGCAGTCAAAACTTTTATATGCAGATTGAAGAACGTTCTTCCACCGGCAGCAAAGGTATAAAAACAAATGCAGGCGTGATAGATAGCGGCTACCGCGGAGAAATCAAAGTGTCTATTTTTAACGCAACAGGAAACAATCTAGTTTTTTCAAACCTTGATGAAAAAGAGTTGTTTGAGAAACATCCAGAACTTAAACTTGCGCCCACAATAGTCCACTCTACTAAAAAAGCAATAGCCCAGGGGGTAATTCATCGCATCGAAAACTTTCAAACAAAAGAAATATCTTATGACGAGCTTTGCCGTTTCAACTCAGATAGAGCAGACAAAGGCTTTGGAAGCAGTGATAAAGCATAACTAAAATTAAACTTTATTCTAAATAATAAAAAAGCGGAAACTTCCGCTTTTTTTTAATTGTATTATTTGTCTTCAGGGCTATACTCTACTCCCAAAGTTTCATACACTTTTCGTTTTATTTCCTCATCTGTACTTTCCAAGATTGCGCTTCCTGATTCAAACTTCTTTCCGCCATTGTTGAGATAATCAGCCCTCACATTAAGTAATTCTAATAAAGTCTTTTCCATATAGCTTTGCGTTTTCTGTTCCAAATACACCTGCAAACCTCTTATGTAATAATCTTGAAATAATTGAGACATAACAGTTCTAAAAATTTTAGTTCTTAAAGGGTGAAGTTTATTTGGATAGCGTAGTGTAACACTTTGTATTTCATAATCATTTATTATTTCGATGCGCTCGTATGTTGTTTCATTTTTTAAATTGTCATCATAGATGTCTGCACAATAAGCCTTTCCATCCCAAGAAACTTCAAAGTTTTCTATTCGTTCATTAGCTGTCAAAGACAGTTCAAGCACTTTCTTAGCAAGCTTTTTGTCAGTTAAGATAAAAAATGGTTTTTCTCTTTCATTAATTTCTTTCATAATAGTTTCCTCCTTTGAAACATACTTATTATAACACGGGGGGGGGAGTTGTCAATACCTAATATAAAAAAAACGGAAATTTTCCGTTTTTTGTGTTTTTTTACTTAAAGATGACAACGCCACTACATGAAACGAACTGGCAAGATTAAATACAAGAATTCATCCCCCTCTGTTGGAACTACAACGCATGGGCTTGACGCTTCATTAAAACAGATTTTTACAAACTCATTTTCGTTTGCGCGAAGTGATTCAAGGAAGTAACGAGGATTGAAAGAAATAAGAAGATCTTTACCAGCTACTGTTACCGGAATGTTTTCGCGTACGTTTCCAAGTTCACTATTTGAAGTAATGCAAATGTTATTTTCTTTTATATCAAGCTTAACATAATTGTTTTGAGCAGATCGAAGAAGAAGGGTAGCACGCTCTAAGGCTTCAACAAGTTGCTCTTTATTTGCGATTACAAAAGTTTCATAGTTAACTGGTATGATTTGCTTGTAATTCATATAGTCGCCTTCTAGTAGTCTAGAAGTAACTTTTGTATCCCCAAGATCAATCATTATTGTTTGGTCATCTAAATAAACATTTATAATTTCTTCGCCATCGTCTATAAGTTTGCTTATTTCATTAAGACTTCTTGCTGGTACGACAATTGATTTTTTGATATTTGATACAATCATCTTTTTAATTCTAGCAAGGCGGTAACCGTCAAGTGCAACAGCGTTTAACTCTTTGTTATCAATATCGAAAAGCACACCTTTTAAGATAGGGCGGCTGTCGTCAACAGCTACTGAGAAAATGCTCTTTGCAACAAGGCTTTTAAAGTCCCTCTTTGACACGCCAAAATACTCGTCTGTTTCAACCTTTTTGAAACCAGGATATTCAACTGGGTTATAACATTGAATTACACTTTCGCTGTCTTCATAGCGGATTATCATCTGATTTTTTTCATTGAGTTCAAGCTCAATTTCGCTGTTTGTGAGTTTCTTAACGAACTCTGTAATAAACCTTCCCGGAACTACAGTTTCGCCTTCCACCTTAACCTGCGCTTTAATCTTCTTTTCAATAGAAAGCTCGGTATCGGTAGCACTCATAGTAAGAGTGCCGTCCTCAGCGACAAGTTTAATTCCCTCTAAAATAGGATTTGTAATTTTGTTTGATATAGCTTTGCTAACTTTTAAAAAAGCATCACTAAGTTCAAGTCCTTGACATACAACAATCATCTTTTTTACTCCTTTTCTTATAGTTTTATTATAACATATATCTTTTCATTTTCAAAGCAAAATTTCCTTCCTCCCGCCCATAGTAACGAAATTATTATTTGATAAATAGTAGTAATATTATTAGGCTCTGTGTAATTGTGTACAGGCGTCGCCTGTTACTAGATATGGGCAGAGTTCGTCTTAAAATCTAAATTTTAAACTATATATAGATAAATTTTTCTTTTTCCAATGTGTATAACTATGTGGATAACTCAACTTACTTATCCACCTTTCAACATTTTACGAATCTCGCCAACAAGCGTTTGCATTTTATGAGAAGATTTAACTCCGTCTGCAATCTTATCACGAGAGTGCATAATAGTAGTGTGATCGCGTCCGCCAAATATTTTTCCGATAGAAACGAGTGGCATTTCGAGGATGTCGCTGATAAGATAGATAGCTATCATTCGCGGTTCAACCACGTCTTTACTTTTCTTTTTACCAAGCACATCCTCGCGGCTTACATCAAAGTATTTGCATACGCCGTCAATAATGGCGTCTGGTGTAAGTCCTTCATTTCGCTCTTCTTCGCTTGAAAAAGATAGGGCGTTTACCGCCTCTTCCATACTTGCCGAACGCTTACCCATAAGGTTTGCGAGGAAGTATATTTTTGATAGCGCGCCTTCAAGTTCACGAATGTTGCTGTCGATATGCTCTGCTATGTAGTCAATTACGTCATCGTCAATTACATACTTTTCAAGCTGGCATTTTTTACGAAGGATAGCAATCCTTGTTTCAAGGTCAGGAGTTTGAATATCTTGAATAAGCCCCATTACAAGACGGCTGGAAAGGCGGTCGGTAAGATTTTTGATTTCCTTAGGATGACGGTCGCTTGCAATAATGATTTGTTTATGATCTTCATAAAGCTCGTTAAAAGTATGGAAAAACTCCTCCTGCGTGCTAGGCTTGTTTGAAATGAATTGAATGTCATCAATCATAAGTACATCAAGGTTTCTAAACTTTGATCTAAATTCAACTGTCGCTTTTGTTTTAGTTGGTGAACCTAAGCTTTCAATATAGGCATTGATAAACTGCTCGCATGTCACATACTTAACTTTAAGGTTTGGATTTGTTTCCCTTAAATAGTTTCCAACTGCGTGTAGAAGGTGAGTTTTACCAAGTCCAACCCCGCCGTAAATGAAAAGTGGGTTAAACTTTTCGCCGGGATGCTCTGCAACTGCTCTGGCTGCGGCGTATACGAATTGATTGCTTTTACCAACTACGAAATTGTCAAAAGTGTATTTTGAGTTGAAAGGATTTTTGGTTACTTCAACTTCCTTTTCTTTTTCACTTTTGCCGTTCTCCTGAACATATTTGATTTCCTCGTTGCTGTCAAGTACCTCAACCTCAATCCCGTCACCGAGTATGTCGCAAACGCACTCGGTAAGTTTATCCATATAGTTTCTAAGAATTTGATTTTTAGCAGAAACTGAGTTCGCGCAAAGTATCAACTTTTTGTTATCCACAAAATCTACTACTTTAAGTGGTTTGAACCACATAATAAATGACACATTTGACACCGTCATTTGAAGTTTATCGAGTATGGCTTCCCAAAGCCTAGAAAGTTCCTGCATTGAAATTCATCCTTTTATCGCAATATAAACCTATTATAAGGGGGAATATTTTTTTTGTCAAGCAAACATGTTTTGAAAAAACATTCTTTTGTGATACAATAACTATGTATGAAAATAAAAAGCCTTACTTTAAAGGATTATCGCAATTATAAAGAGGAAAAGTTTGATTTCTCGCCTACCTTAAATGTTTTGCTCGGCAAAAATGCACAAGGCAAGACAAATGTTTTGGAGGCAATTTTTTTCACGGTTATTGGAAAAAGCTTTAAAACCAGCAAAGAAAAAGAAGCGGTCAGGTGGGGCGCACAATCGGCTTATGTTAAGGCCGAGTATGAAAAACTATATAGAGATACAAAGATAGAACTTATCTTCAATGATAAATCTAAAAAGGCTGTTAAGGTGGACGGAATAGCAATTCATCGTATGGGTGAGCTTATGGGCAGTGCAAATGCGGTATTCTTCTCGCCGAGCGAACTTAAACTTGTCAAAGATAGCCCAGAAGAGCGCCGCAGATTTATGAATATTGACATATCTCAAACTGATAAAAAGTATTTTTACTTGCTTGGCAGATATGAAAAGATTTTAGCAAACAGAAATAAACTTTTAAAGACTTCGTCTTCTTTTGCCACTTTAAAAGAAACGATTGATATTTGGGATAGAGCGCTATGCGACGTGGCTGCAAAGATTGCCTCAGCGCGCGCAAAGTTTATCGCCGCGCTTGCTCCGTATGCCGCTATGGCGCATGAGTATATTTCAGGCGGAAGTGAAAAACTGGAAATAAGGTATAGCGGCTTTTCGGAAAGTTTAGATACCTACGCTGATGATATGGCAAAGGCATTAAAGAAAAACCTTGAAAAAGATTTTAAGCTTGGCTATACAAGTGTAGGCGTACATAGAGATGATATAGATATATATTTAAACGGAGTGGAAGTAAAAAATTATGGCTCGCAAGGACAGCAGCGTACCGCTGCACTTTCGCTCAAACTTGCAGAGCTTGAAATAATTAAATCTCGAATAGGGGAATATCCGATTTTACTACTCGACGATGTGTTTAGTGAACTTGATCCTATCCGCCGAAAAAGACTTTTGAACTTCACTAAAAAGACGCAGACAATTCTCACTTGTACCGATTTTGATGGTAAAGATGGGAATATCTTAATAGTTGAGGACGGAAAACTTAAAAAATAGCGCGAAGAAGCGCGAGTTTTGTAAAGCTTACATAAAACTTTTTCATTGACAAAGCCTACATTTCGGAGGTTAAAAAAATGAAAAAGTTTTTTATTGGTTTAAGTTGTCTTGCTCTTGCGCTTATGTTTACGCTCGGCTTTGCATTCTCTTCAGGGACTACAATGGCGGCGGCAGAAAATGTCAGCCAAATTACAGTCAGCGGAACGGGGGAAATTAAACTTCCGCCAAATGTAGCTAATGTAAGCATTGGCGTAGAAACACTCGATGAAAACCTTATGAACGCACAAAACGAAAACGCACAAACGATAAAGAACCTTACCGCAATTTTGAAGGAAATGGGAGTAGATGAGAAAGATATCAAGACTAAGAATTTCTATGTATATCAAAGATATGATTACAGCAAAGGTGAAACATTTTTAGGATATCAAGTTTCAAACTATCTCGATTTCCGCACCAAAGACATTGACGGCGTTGGGGCAATCATAAGTAAGCTTCTTGAAAACGGAGCAAACAGACTTAGCGGCGTAACTTTCTCAATTGACGACTATGACTCTGCATACAAAAAAGCACTAGAAAAAGCTGTAGAAAATGCTAAGTCAAAAGCCGAGGCAATTACAGGACAAAGCGTGGTAAGCAGTGAAGTTATCGAAGAAAATAGTTATACAGTTTCTGCGCGTGAGTATTATTCATACGCATCGAATAGTGACAGCGCTTCGCTCATGAAAGGCGAAATCTGCGTTAAAGCCACAGTAAAAGTAATTTTCAAGTATTAAAAAAACAGGCTCATGCCTGTTTTTCTTGTTGTGTAGTTTGTTTTTGCGTTTTGTAAATTTTTACGCTCTGCACTATTCCTACTATCGCGGCGATTATAATTGCCACTGTCCAGCCAACTCCAAAATAGTCGGCGATGAGTATCATATATATAATGTAGAAGATGTTTCGTAGCAAGGCACCGACCTTGGTTACAATTACGTTTGGGAATATCATGCACACAAAGTAGCTCACCATTGCTCCCATAGGCAGAAGTGAAAGTGGGCCAACCCATGTGAGAGCGGTTATTGCGCCCATTGCGGCGATTGCCACTATTGACACAGGCAGGCTATACTTTGTTTTGTCAAATCTTTCAAGCAGGTAGGTTACAATAAGATATACAATATCTAAGATTACTGAATAAGCACCAGTTATTCCGCCATCGAGCAGGAAGAAATGAACTGCGAAGAACACGTCACTTATAAATAGTAAAATTACAAGCGGAAGTCTTTTCTTTGTAAACATTGAGCCGATAAATATAATATCACTTATGCTTACTAAAATTTGAGATGCTATATACATAAGTCCTCCTTAGTCCTCTTTATCAAACTGGCTATTGTAAAGGTCTGCATAGAAGCCGCCTTTTGAGAGTAAGTCTTTGTGCGTGCCTTGCTCGACAATGTCGCCGTTATTCATTACAAGTATAAGGTCTGCATTTTTAATGGTTGAAAGTCTGTGAGCAATTACAAAGCTAGTTCGATTTTCGGTGAGTTTATCCATAGCTTTTTGAATTAAAATTTCGGTACGTGTATCAACTGAACTTGTTGCTTCGTCCAAAATTAGCATAGGGCTATCTTCAATCATAGCTCGCGCTATTGTCATAAGCTGGCGTTGTCCAGCCGAGATAGAAGTATTGTCATCCAACACCGAATTATATCCATGTGGCAGTGATTTTATAAAGTGGTGTAGTCCGCACGCTTTGCAAGCTGCAATTACCTGTTCGTCAGTTACGCCTTCTTTGCTGTAAACAATGTTGTCTTTTACTGTTCCTTCAAATAGCCAAGTATCTTGCAGTACCATTGAAAATAGGTTGTGAATATTCTCACGCGTTAAATCTTTTGTATCAACTCCGTCAATAAGTATCTTTCCCGCGTCCACCTCATAGAAGCGCATGAGAAGATTTACAAGGGTGGTCTTGCCTGCGCCGGTTGGTCCAACTATTGCCACCTTCTGTCCTGCTTTGACATGGGTGCTAAAATCATGAATGATTACTCTATCAGGGGTATAACCAAATTTAACATGCTCAAATTCAACATCACCTTTTGCGTCATTAAGGACGGTTGTTTTATGACTTTCGTCATCAAGTTCTTTTGCGTCCAAAAACTCAAACACGCGCTCACTTGCGGCGGCGGTTGATTGAAGATTGTTAAACGCCTGAGCTAGTTGAGCAAGAGGTTGATTGAAAAGTCTAACATAAATCATAAATGCGACGATAACACCAAAAGAAATACTACCACTCATTGTAAGTACTGCACCCACAACGCAGACAGCTACATAGCCAAAGTCACCTACAAAGCCCATGATAGGTCCCATAAGCCCAGAGAAGAACTGTGACTTCCAACCGCTTACATAAAGGCGTTTGTTTATCTGTTCAAACTTTTTCTTTGTTTCCTTTTTGCCGTTATAGACATTGACTATATCATGACCTGAATAAATTTCTTCAATGTGTGCGTTGATTGCGCCGAGTTCGTTTTGTTGAGCCACGAAATGCTTTTGTGAAAAACGCATGATAAGCGCAATCAAGATAAATCCGATCAGACTTGCACCGATTGCTGTTGCTGCCATGATAGGATTTGTAATAAACATCATTATAATACTACCAATTAGTAGCGTTGACGCACTTACCAGTGTAACAATACTATTTGCAAGAGTTTGACCTATTGTGTCAACATCGTTAGTTACGCGAGAAAGTACATCGCCATGTGGAGTGGAATCCATATAACTAAGAGGCAAATTGTTTATTTTGCTAGTAATGTCTTTTCTCATTCTCTTAGAAAGGCGTTGGGTGATCGTAGTCATAATAAAGCCTTGAATAAATGAGAAGATTGCACCCAGTCCATACAAAATAACAAGTATGATACCAATATTGGTTACTGCTTGAAGGTCAACTGATAGGTTGGTGTTTACCCACTGCATAGCATCTTGGTCAAAGGCAGGTAGAGCTTGGGTAATAATATCAGTAAGTTCTTTTATTTTATTTGGGCCGATAAGGGTGAGTATTGTTCCCGCTACTGCGAATATGAGAGAAATAACAATTCCCCACACATGTCTTTTGCAATATTTGAGAAGTTTAAATATGGATTTTTTAAAATTCTTAGCCTTTTGAGGCATAACTCTAGGTCCTGGTGCCATTATAGTTCCTCCTTGCTAAGTTGTGATAGAGCTATTTCTTTGTAAACCTCACAACTACGCAAAAGCTCATCGTGAGTACCCATGCCTACCATTTCACCGCTATCAAGCACAATAATCTTATCAGCATTTTTAATTGTGCCGATACGCTGGGCTACGATAATGCTAGTTGCAGTAGAGAGCTTGGTTGAAAGTGTCTTTCTTAGTTTTTTATCTGTCTTGTAATCTAGTGCAGAAAAACTATCGTCAAAGATGAAGATTTCAGGTTTTCTAGCAATAGCCCTTGCAATAGACAGCCTTTGTTTTTGTCCGCCCGAAACGTTAGTTCCGCCTTGGGTAATCATGGCATCGATGCCGCCTTCTTTCTTTTCAACAAAGTTCTTCGCTTCTGCTAGTTTAATAGCAGATTTGATTTCTTCTTCGCTTGGCTTGTCACCTTCTCTTTGCCCGAAAGAGATGTTTTCTTTAATGCTACCGCTAAACATAACTGCCTTCTGAGAAACATAGCCAAGTTTGTTATGAAGCTCGTCAAGCTTGTAATCTTTTACGTCTACGCCGTCAACAAGTACCTGTCCCTCTATCGCATCATAGAAACGAGGGATGAGGTCGATAAGAGTACTCTTTCCGCTGCCGGTTGAACCTATGAAAGCAACTGTTTCTCCCTGCTTTGCAGTAAAGGATATATCTCTAAGCACATATTCATCTGCGTCAGGGTATTTAAAACTTACATTTTTAAATTCGATTTCACCTTTAATGTCGGTAGGTATTACCGCGCCTTGCCCGTCAACAATCTGAGGTTGAGTATTTAAAACTTCATTGATACGCTTTGCAGAAACGCTGGCTCTTGGTAGCATGATGAAAATCATGGTTAGCATAACAAACGACATTACGACCTGCATAGCGTAGGAAGAAAAGACTACCATATCGCCAAAGGAAACCAGTTTGAGTGGAGTTAAAATTCCATCCACCATTACCATTTGGTCGCCTGCACCGTTAATTATGCTCGCGCCGATCCAGTAGATAGCAAGTGACAGCCCGCTCATAACAAGGCTCATAACTGGCGAAAGTATTGACATAAGCCTGTTTGTGAAAAGGCTGGTTTTAGTAAGCTTATCGTTAGCCTCTTCAAACTTATCAGCTTGATAATTTTCTGCATTGTAAGCGCGGACAACTCTAAGACCTGTAAGGTTTTCTCTTGTGATACGGTTAACATTGTCGGTAAGGGTTTGCATCTTTTTAAACTTAGGCATTACGATTACAATAAGGGTAATGATCACTGACATGAGTATAATAACAGCAACTGCAGTTGTTGCCGACCATTGCCAGCTCTTACCAAGTATTTTAAGGATTGCCCAAACAGCGAGGATTGGCGCTTTAATTAAAACTTGAAGCCCCATAGCGATAACTCTTTGTACCTGGGTTACGTCATTTGTGGAACGGGTAATTAATGACGCAGTAGAAAAACTCTTCATTTCCTTTTTTGAAAAGGAGAGTACTTTGTCATAAATTTCACTACGCAGGTTTCTTGCTACGCCAGAAGAAAGTCTTGCCGCGATAAAACCAACAATGACAGAAAGCACTGCACTTGAAGCAGCACACAAAAGCATGTAGCCGCCGTTAATCCAAACGTCAGTCATGCTACTTCCCTCGGTTTCTACAAGGGTGGTAATTTTCTGCATATATTCTGGCACTTTAAGGTCTAGCCAAGTCATCAAAACAATCAACCCCACGCTAAGAAGGATTGAAAGCCACTGTTTCCATTTTAAATGTTTTGAAAGTATCTTAAACAAATCTTCACCTCTTAATTAAACAGTGTTAATTATATGATAAACGAATTTTTTTTGCAACTTATTGAACCTAAATTTAGTTGTAAAAAAAATGGATATGTTATAATATAATAGTAATAGAGTTAAAAGGAGGCTTATTATGAACGAATTGATAAAAGGCATGGATAACTTACCAAAACTTGTAAAGGTGATTCTTGCGCTCCCAGCACTTGACATCATTTGGGTGATTTACAGAATTTGCAGAAGTATTTCCAAAAATAACCTAGTGGGAATTGTTCTTGGCGTACTCTTGCTTTTTGTTGGCATTCCATTCTTATGGCTTGTTGACATTATCACACTTGTAGCAAGTGATAAAGTACTTTGGATTGACTAATCTAGATTTACAAGAGAATAAACAGCGGACAGCTGTTTTTTCTTTTATTTTCGTTTTGTAAATTTTTATGATTGTGATACACTAGTAAAACTGGGGAGAAAGTATGAAAAAAATAATGATTTTAACAGTTACCGCAGGCAACGGGCATAACGCATGCTCTCGCGGTATGAAAAATAAGCTTGAACAGAAGGGTGACTGCGAGGTAAGAATAGTTGACCTTCTTAAAGAATTTTCAACAAAGTGGGATTATTGGGTAAACGACAAGGGATATAACCTTGTAGCAGCACACCTGCTGTTTGCTTATAACTATTTCTTTAATAAAAACAAACGCAAAAAGCCAGAAGATCGCAATAAGGGTTTAGCTCAAAATTGGGCACTTAACGTTGTAAGCGGACTTTTGAAGGAAATCTACGAGTGGCAACCAGATGTAATTTACAGCGCACACTATCTTGGCGCAGTAGCAATTACCGATCTTAAAATGCTTTATGATATTCCATGTAGAACAATAGTTGCTAACCTCGACTATGTAAACAGTCCATTCTGGGAATGCTGCAACGGGGTTGACTATTTCGTAATTCCAAATGAGGACTTTATAGAAGAATGTGTATATGAAGGCTTTAAACCATCTCAGCTTCTTCCATTAGGTATTCCAAACGACGGGAGAACTCTTGAAAAGATTGATAAAGTGCAGGCAAGAAGACAACTCGGACTTGACGAAGATACATTCACAATTATGGTTCTTTTCGGCGGCGGAGCTTGGAAGGGTGGCTTTAAAATTTTTAAAGACCTTATAAAAGCGCTAAAAGGACGAAAAGCACAAGTCATCATGATTAACGGTCGCGATAAAGCAGGCTATGAGAAAATCCAAAAAATGAAATTTGATGAAAACATTAAAGTTCTCAATGTTGGCTTTACTCATGACGTTCCTCTATATATCTCAGCTGCGGATATTATGCTTAACAAGTTTGGTGGGACAAGCGTTACGGACATGATTAATAAAGAGATACCAATGCTTATCACCGAAAAGATTCCAGCGCAGGAAAAATATAACCTTATTTATATGAAAAAGAAGGGCGTTGCGCTTTCGTTTAAGAATGCTCGTCAAATGCGTGAAAATCTGTACAAACTCATGGACGATGAAAGTTTGCGTCAAAGCATGATTGAGAAAATGATTCCTATGAAGAAGAACGCGACTGAGGATACCGCAAACTTTATTCTTTCATCACCTAACGCAGATTATACCAATGTTAAACCTGTGAACTATAAAAAGGTAAGAAAGGAAATTAGAGCAAGACTTAAAGTTGAACATAGATTATCAAAAGCCCAAGCAAGAGAAAATCGTAAAATGGTAGTTGCACACTAAAAAAGCGTTTAACCGCTAAAATTAAGGCAATCAGCATAAAAATATGCTGATTTCTTTTTTTTATTTTTTTATGCTAAAAAAAGCCGCTTTCCCTTTATATTTAAGGCGAATAGCGATTAAAAAGTTAATTTTTTAATATTTAAAAATATTTTGACAATTTTTGCTTTTTGTGTATAATGCAATTGTTTAGTGAGGTGAAAATATGAAAGTAGCAATCATAACTGGTGCAAGTAGTGGAATTGGACTTGCCACCGCGAAACTGTTTAAACAAAAGGGTTACACTGTCTATGGTGTGGCACTCAATGATTATCAAGACGGCGACTTTGAATGCTTTCAAGCGGATGTCAATGATGATAAAAGAATGAAAGAAATAATAGACAGCGTTAAAGAGAAGGAAGGACACATCGATGTGTTTATCAATAACGCTGGTTTTGGTGCAGCGGGTGAGCTTGTTAATACAAATCCAGCTCATATTCAAAAGCTGTTTTCTACAAATCTAACCTCGGTTGCTGTTAATACCGCACTTGTTGGAAAGATTATGAAAGAGCAGGGCTATGGGAAAATATTTAACACAAGTTCGCTTTCTGCTATTTTTCCTCTTCCATATCAGGCAGCATATAGCGCGACTAAGGTTGGAATAGATGTCCTTACAAGGACGGTTCGCACCGAGCTTCGCCCATACAATGTCTATGTTAGTGAAGTGCTGCCGGGGGACGTATCAACTGGCTTTACTGATGCAAGAGTAAAAACCGAAGGCGAAAATAAAAAGGTGTCTAAATCAATTACCAAATTTGAAAAGTATGAAAGAGGCGGCATGACTCCCGAAAAAGTTGCCAAAGTTTTCTATAAACTTGCTAAAAGAAAAAAGCCAAGACCGAGGGTTTGCGTTGGGTCGCTTAAACTTTTGATATTCCTACAAAAGCTGTTGCCAACAAGCACACTTGATTGGCTTATTAAAAAGATATATTGTTAAGGAGATAGAAATGGATTTATTTAAAAAAGCAAATGACAGACAAATCTATGACGAAGTAAAAGACGCAGGGATTTACCCATATTTTCACCAGTTGACCTCAGGGCAGGATACAATGGTTGAAATGGAAGGGCATGAAACTATTATGATAGGCTCAAACAACTATCTTGGGCTTACCTCACATCCGGAAGTAATCAAAGCCGGCGTTGAAGCACTTGAAAAATATGGCTCTGGCTGCTCTGGGTCAAGGTTTTTAAACGGAACGCTTGATATGCATGTTCAGCTTGAAACCGAACTTGCCGAGTTCTTGCATAAAGAAGCTTGTGTTACTTTTAGTACTGGCTTCCAAAGTAACCTTGGTATCATCAGTGCTATTGTAGGCCGTAATGACTATATAATGTGTGATAAAGAAAACCATGCAAGCATTTATGACGCTTGCCGCCTTAGTTTCGGCAAAATGGTGCGCTTTGAACATAGTGATATGGCTGACCTTGAACGCAAACTTAAAGAAGTTCCACAAGATAAAGGAATACTTATTGTTACTGACGGTGTTTTTAGCATGGGTGGTGATATTTGCAAACTGCCTGAAATTTGTGCTTTGGCAAAGAAGTATGGCGCACGCGTTATGGTTGATGACGCGCATGGACTTGGCGTACTCGGCGCTCACGGAAGAGGAACAGCCGAACATTTCGGACTTGAAGACGAAGTCGACATTATTATGGGGACTTTCTCAAAATCGCTTGCCTCACTTGGTGGCTACATGGCATCAACAAAACGAGTGGTTGAGTATGTCAAGCACACTTCTCGCCCATACATTTTCAGTGCAAGTATCACCCCTGCATCAGTAGCTTGTGCTCTTGCCTCTTTGAGAATTTTGAAAAACGAGCCACAGAGAGTACAAAACCTTCGCGATATTTCAAACTATATGAGGGCGGGACTTAAAAAACTGGGTGTTAATATCATTGATAGCGAAACCCCAATTATACCTATCTATACCTACGATGATGAAAAGGCGTTTATAGCTTGCAAAATGCTGCTTGATCGTGGCGTATATGTAAATCCAGTTATCACACCTGCAACACCTCCGGGAAAGGCGCTTTTAAGAACAAGCTATACAGCAACCCATACCCGCCAGCAAATGGATAAGGCAATGAAAGCAATTAAAGAAGTACTTGATCTTCTAGAAATAAAATAACAGGCATTCGCCTGTTTTTTATTTTTTCAAAAATTCAATCATGTTTTTCTTTTTATCAGCTGGTAAGTTTTGAATTAAGGTTTCCAATTCTTTGTCTATGTTGTAATCTTGAATATTCGCACTAAAAAATCTTTCAATAGGGAAATTACAAACTTCAAGTATTTGCAAAAGTTTTTCGACAGTCAAGACAATTCTGCCGCTTTCAACTTGCGCAATATATTGAGGACTTTTATCTATTCTTTCACTTAGTTTTCTAGCAGATAAATTTGCTTGACCTCTTACATAACCCAATCTAGTTAAAATTTCTTTTATGTCCATAAATTTCTCCTAATCTATATCTAAGTCTTCTCTAACAAATATTGGGTCATCGAAAAATTCGGCAGGTGTCATATCTAGACCACGAATAATTTGCATGACAGTCCTAAGATTAACGCTTTTATTTCTTTCAGTCATCAAAGTTTTCATCGTGTTATGCGGCATTGCAATAATTTTTTCTAAACGATACTGACTCATATTTCTTTCTCTTAGAATATTGCTAATCCTGAACGCAACAGCGGAGCTTAGTTTCATAAAAATTCCTTTTTTATTTCATGTTTTTTATTAAGTTTAAAATTGTTTGTTTACTTTCATCAGAAAGTTTGCTAAAAGAATTGATTAAATCTTTTTGCTCTTTATATTTTGTAATGTCTTCCCAAAAGAATTCTTCTGGGGTGCTACCACAACATTCAATCGCATCTAACAAAATTTCTGCTGGTATACTAAAATCTCCATTATCAAATTTTGCAAAATACGCAAAAGATTTGTCAACTTGACCTAAAAGGTCACGAGCAGATAGTTTTGCTCTATTTCTTAAATAGCCCAATCTATTAATTAAATATTGTCTTTTCGGTGTAATGTTTTTCATTTAAAATCCTCCATTACACACAGTCTAAAATACAAATTTATCAACACTGATAACTGACATTGGTAAAAATGTATTGATATTTATCATAAATATGTTATAATGTTAAATATATAATGCTGATTTACCAATAGTATTATTCGTGGGGGTTAAAATGTATAAAATTTGTTGTTTCTTTGGACATAGGAAAATAGTTATTACGGTGCAGTTAGAGGAAAGGTTATATGTTGTTTTGGAAGAACTTATCTTGGCGGGAGTTGATACCTTTATTTTCGGCAGTCGTAGCGAGTTTAATGATTTATGCTATGATATTGTTTTAAAATTAAAAGAAAAATACCCTTATATTAAAAGGGTAAAATACAATGCTCCTCATGAGTGTGCGTTTACTTCCAAAGAAGATGCTTTAAAGTTTGCGGATACATATATGAATGTAATGCACGAACAAGCCGAATTTCAATATTTTGAAAAAGTTATTGACAGTGACAGGGCTTATCATGCAAATAAAAAGGCATATGTAATTCGCAATCAAGAAATGATTGATGCTAGTGACATTTGTATTTTTTATTATAATGAAAGTTACCAGCCGCCTTTGAGAAAAAATTCCAAAAAAGACTATACAAGCTATCAGCCAAAAAGTGGTACGGGTATAGCATTTGCTTACGCAAAACAAAAGAAAAAGAAAATTATAAATTTATTTGAATAGAGATATTTTTATGATATACTTTAATTATGAAAAGGTTAATGTGGAGTCCGTGGCATGGTTGTCATAAGTGCAGTGAGGGTTGTGC
>CAJULT010000005.1 GCA_910587225.1 uncultured Christensenellaceae bacterium | reverse complement strand
AACTATAAATTCATCGAGTCCACTGCAAGGAACTTTTACAGTAACATAGTTAACAGCATCAATACGCATAGGCATAAAAAATGGCCCTGCTTTATCTATAATATTATCAATTTTTACCTTTTTTCCGTCACATCTGTGTCCAAACATTTTAATTTTTCCCCTTTTTTCGTACTAAGTTCTTTTCACGCCCATTTCCACTTGGCGTATAGTAAATTCTATCTTTTAAACTATCTGGCAGGTATTGCTGCTTTACATACCCACCATAATCATGCGGATACAAATATTTGCCATGTCCGTCGCGGTTTGTTGACGGATGATTTTTAAGATGATTTGGCACGTGGTTGTCAATATTGTTATCAACATCGTCCATTGCCGCATGCATTGCTTTGTATACCGAATTTGATTTCTCCGCTTCGCAAAGGTATATGATTGCATGACTTATAGTAAGAAGACATTCAGGTTGCCCGAGCCGCTCACAAGACTGCAAAGCGCAAATAGCAATAAGTAGCGCATTACTGTCCGCCATTCCTATATCTTCACTAGCATGTGCAACCATGCGTCTTGCTATTATAAGCGGATCTATACCCGCTTTAATAAGTCGCATTGCATAATAAAGTGCAGCATCGGCATCACTTCCCCTAAGACTTTTGCAGAAAGCTGAAAGATTGTCATAATACATGCCCTCATCCATTGAAAGAGCTTTCCTGTCGGTAGACTGAGCAGCGATTTCTTTTGTAATATGTATCCTCTTGTCCTTGCTAATCGGAGTAGTCATAACCGCTAGTTCAAGACTATTAAGCGCATTTCTTAGGTCACCGCCAGATGCAAAAGCTAAATAATTCAATGCCTCATCATCAATATCAACTGGCATACCCGCAAGTCCCTTATCTTTATCATCAAGCGCTCTTCTCATAGCTTTTAAGATATCTTTTGTTGTAAGCGGCTTGAATTCAAATACACGGCATCTTGACACTATCGCTCTTGTCATTGATGTATAAGGATTTTCGGTAGTTGAGCCTATAAATATTATGCTCCCCTCTTCAATGGCTTGCAGTACGCAGTCGCTTTGCGCTTTGCTCCACCTGTGACATTCGTCAAGTAGTAGAAAGGTTGTAGTGCCAAACATTTGTTTCTCACGCTTAGCCTGTTCAATTACAACCTTTGCGTCAGCCACCCCGCTAGTAACCGCATTAAGCCTGATAAAGTTTGCTTTAAGGTTGGAGGCAATGATATTGGCAAGAGTTGTTTTTCCAGTTCCCGGAGGACCAAAAAAGATGCAACTGCCAAGTGTTCCATACTTAATCGCACGATATAAAAGACAATTTTTGCCTACTACATGCTCCTGTCCTACGAACTCTTCAAATGAGGTTGGACGCATGCGCTCAGCAAGAGGTATTCTGCTATTCATGATGGCTCATTATAACATGCTAAGAGCCAAAAGACAAATATATTTCGTTATTTTTTTTAAAAATATCGTTTGTAATGGTGGTGAAGTTAAAATATTTGGTCTTGCCGGCAAATAAATAGCGCTGTTCACTCGGCACTATAAAAACCCGTCTATAGCCCGAATTTTCAAAGAAACAGACCTGTTTAAGCGCTTTATTTTCTTCGTTAATAACCCACCCTTTTTCAGTTTTCAACGCAATAGAATTTTTCAATTTTAAATAAGAATTTTCACTTTCCTCATTTTGAGAGAAATTTAACCAGTTTAGCCATATATTTCGGGGCAAAGAGCGATTAAAGTTTTCTTCAAACGCTTTGTCACGTGATACCACCTTTATGTTAAACATGTCAAACATTTTTTGTTGCGATAAATTAAAAAAACTTTCCTGGTCACGAGGGTTTGTAAGACAATATTTATTCTCCCCATAGTTGAAATAAAGCCGTCTTTGGCTTTTGGGTTGCATGATAAAATCAAGCCTCATATTTATACAAGCATGAGTGGATGAAATAAGACCATCAATAAGCGAAAAGCGGAAATCTGCTGATGGGAAATGGTAGTTAAAGTAAGCCGCGTTTTGAGAAGTTAAAGATTGAATTTGAATTGCATTTCGCTCTCTTTGGAAAGCATAATACCCTCTTGGCAGGACGATATTAATTTCAAAACTTGCCCTCTTTTTTTCGCTGGATGGGTTTGTAAAACTTACAATATAATTTCTTCCGTTTAAAAGAAACTCCCGCATTTCATAGATTATTCCACTCGATGCAAGCTTTTTGTAAAGGTAAAAATCACGGGTTTCAGGCTCTATCATAGCCCCGTCAAATCTTATAAAGTCCTTTTCCACCTCTTTTGAAAGAGTAAAGTTAGACTTATAATTTATATTTAATTTATTCAAAGTTTCAATAAGGGATGGGCCTAGCTCTTCTTCTTTGATGAAAGTAAAATGTTTTAAGGATGCTAACTTGCGTTTGGAGCAAAGTGGCATTTTGGTAGTAATAAGATTGAAGTCAAACTGTTTTTGTGCAGCCAAAAAACAATCAGCCATTAAAGGAGTTAATGGTTTGTCAAATTTAAATATAGGTAGGGCTGCATCAACCCCTATAACTTCAAGTAGAGGGTAATCCACCTCCCCGTCAAATATTATTGGCGCATGAAAGCGAAGCCTTGTTAAAATTAAGTTTGTCATTTTTTCGATATATTCTTTTTTTTGCATACCTTATTTATAGACCAAATTAGGTTTTCTCAAACATTATCTTGACTTAAAACGCCGAATATGGTAAACTTAACATATCAGTTATGCAGACAGTCGCATCGAAAGATGAGGAAAGTCCGAGCTTCAAGAGAACTGGGTGCTGGCTAACGGCCAGTGGAGGCGACTCCAAGACTAGTGCAACAGAAATAAACCGCCCGCCTATGCGGGTAAGGATGGAAAGGTAGAGTAAGAGCCTACCGGAAGACTGGAGACAGTCTTTGCTATGTAAACTCCACCTGAAGCAAGGTCAAAAAGGCAATAGGGCTTGTTCTCTCCCGCCTTGAACGTACCGCTAGAGCTTGCAGGCAACTGCCGGCGTAGATAGATGACTGTCAAATACAGAACTCGGCTTATAACATAACTGAAAAAGACGGCAATGCCGTCTTTTTTAATGAAATAATGAATAAATGAAAAAATGAATAAATTAAGGTTTTGCGTAAAATCCTAGTTGCCGCCCGCGCTTTTCTATTTTTTATATTGGACTAAAATTTTTCGAGTGGAAGGGCTCTGCCCGGCGAGAAAAATGTAAGGACACCACTGACCGCCGAAAATTGTCGGTACGAAATTTTCAAGGTCGCTAAAAGGGGCACGTGGGGGAAACGAATTTTAGCGGCTAGACCTATGGTCGTATCCGCGTTAAAAAATTCTAGTTGCCGCCCGCGTTACCCTACATTGAATATGTTCTTTGGTTTTGATGAGCGTTTATCGCTTGTAAAAGCTTGAATGATGCCATCTTGGGAGATTTTAAGTGCATTGCCACATCTAGCTAGCGTAGTTGTGGCTGCAAGACGACCACCACCCTCGCTGCCAGCTTCAATCTTCAAAATTGCGCCAACTGCAATGATTGTTCCATCAAAGTCTACAATTGTAGCTCCATCCATTGCGACAAGTTCTTGACGAAGTTTGCGATTAAGTTCGGCAAAGTTTTTGCCGGCAATAATTTTGCTTAGCGCTTGCGATTTGTAGCAGTGATGCTCTTTCAAAAACTGTTCATAACCATACTGAAACTGCTCTTCTGTCGCTTTAAGGCTAGGAAGATTATAAAGTTTATTTGCATTTTCAAGTTCCATTTTTTTCTTGATTAAATAGTATCGTTCATCCAAAATATCATTTGCGTTGATATAGGTCAGGGCAGCTTCTTCCATATCTTTGTTAAGATAAACGATAATGCCACCGCTATACGCAAAAGCGCAGTCAAGTGCGGTATAATAAATTGCCTTTCTTATTTCTTTTGAAGAATAGTTTCCACGATAGGAAAGCAGCTGAATTATCTCGTCATGAGAATAAACATTCCAAACTCCCCTTCGCTTCGAGAAAAGTAGCTGTCTATTTTTGAAAATAAGAATATCACCTGAATGAGTAAGTACAAGCCCAATCCGTCTGTCATTGCAGTAACGGGCAACCTGTTCATACTCTCTCGGCGCGATTGTAGGCATCATCTTAATTTTATTTATTTGCACATGACCAATAAGATAGCCATTAATATCAAACTCTACAAAGGAATTTCGTCCATCCGAAAGCAGACAGAAAAAGTCTTTATCAAGTAGGTTAGAAAAATGAAGAGAGTCCTCTTCCGCTTCAACTGATTGATTAACAATTATACCTATATCAACCTTACTTCCCTCATAAGTTCTGTTTGCCCAAGAGGACATTTCGTTTACAAGACCTACAAGCGTTGACGCACCTTCCTCGGTTGTAATTGAGGAACAAATAGCCTTTTCAATAGCGTGCGTTTGCAGCGTCATGGTATAGTTTTCGTCATTCAAATCAAGGCCAGAGATAATATTGATTTCTGTTATGATTGACTTTAAAAGGTTAACTTCAAAGGCTTGGAAAGGTTGTCCGCGTTTCAATACTAGACGATATTCATCTGACTTGTCAGGTTTGATTAAAAGTGAGTTTTGCTTGCCGTACGCAATTTCATTATCACGCAAAGAAGAAGGTTCTTCTCCATCAATGTAAGAACCTGTAAAAAGCGGTAAAATTAACTTCTGGCAAATCTTGTAAAACTCTTCTTTGTTCAACCCAGTCCCCCTTCTAGAATTTTAGTATAAAAAGAAGAGTTTAAAAATGCAAGCAAAAATCAAAAAAACTTTAAAAATATTTAAAATATATTAAATTTTATTTGACATTTTATTTTTTTTCACTCTCCTGCGTTGCTATATATTTTTGCAAAGTCGCAATTGCTTTATTCTCAATGCGTGAAATATATGAACGCGAGAACCCAAATTTCTTTGCAACCTCTCTTTGTGGAAGCTGGTCATGCCCAAGAAGTCCAAAGCGCATAATAAGCACTTTTTGTTCTATATCTGTAAGATGCTCCTTCATAAGAGCGAGAACTTTATCCATCATAAAGTTAGTTTCAACCGCGTCTACAATCTCATCGCCGTCTACCGAAATTATATCTTCAAGTTCAAGCTCCTCTTCGTCATTTTTGCATCTACAACCTGAATTTAAAGAGATAACATCCTTGTGTCTTTTATTGGAGCGGATTAACATTAAAATTTCGTTTTCAATGCAGCGGGAGGCATAGGTTGACAAAAGCGCACCTTTGCTTGCGTCAAAACTGTCAACTGCCTTTATAAGCCCAATCGCGCCGACTGATATAAGGTCATCTGCTTCAAGTGAGTTAGTATATTTTTTTACAATATGCGCCACTAATCGTAAGTTGTGGTTTATTAGAATATCTCTTGCCTCTTTATCTCCTTTTGCATTAAGCTGCAGGTACTTTTGTTCATCTTCTTTGCTAAGAGGTTTAGGAAACCCCTGCGCGCTATTTACAAATGATGTAAAAAAATAAAGTTTGCTTGAAAATGCACTAAGGCTTTCAAAAATCATACACACTCCTTAAAGCTTGCGCTATAAGAAATATATATGTCGAAATTTAGGGAATTTTGCTTGTCCTGCTTGGGAGGAACCAAAAATTTAAAAAACATAAATAAAAAACGGGCAACTGCCCGTTTATTGTTTTCGTTATTTAAAACAGATTTTCTATAAATTCCTTACTATCAAAAAGTTCTAGGTCGTCCTTGCCCTCACCTGTCCCTATAAAGACAACTGGAAGTCCGTAATCTTTTTCAATAGATACGATGACGCCCCCTTTTGCAGTTCCGTCAAGTTTTGTAAGGACTATTCCGTCTATATGAACAAACTCGTCAAAAGCTTTGATTTGGCTAAGCGCGTTCTGCCCTGTGGTTGCGTCAAGTACGATAAAGGTATACTTATTCGCATCAGGATATTCACGATTGATGACTTTATCAATCTTCTTTAACTCTTCCATAAGGTTGGTTTTAGTATGAAGTCTACCAGCTGTGTCAACAAGTAGCACATCGGTATTTTTTGCTTTCGCGCTTGTTATTCCGTCATAAACGACAGCGGCAGCGTCAGCGCCCTCTGCATGTTTAATGATACGAGTTTTTGTGCGCTCTGCCCACTGAGTTAACTGGTCACTTGCAGCTGCCCTAAATGTATCGCCTGCAACAAGAGTAACCTCTTTTTTCTGATTTTTAAAGTAATTTGCCATTTTGCCGATAGTGGTAGTCTTACCAACCCCGTTTACGCCAATAATGGTGATAATGCAAGGATATTTCAGTTCAATTTTAACAAGGTTTTCAAATTCCTCTGTTAAAATCTCGCGAAGAGCGGCTTTTACATCCTCAGCCGTGCGCAATTTTTCCTTGCGAGCATGTTGGCGTAAACTTTCCACTAAGTCCATGCTTGTCCGCACGCCTATGTCGCAAGAAATAAGAATATCTGTTAGTTCATCATAAAAGTCGTCATCAAGCTCTCCATGGCTTAAAAGTGCGTCCATTCGACGTGCAAACGCCTCTCTTGTCTTTTTAAGTGCCTGTCCAATCTTTTTAAAAAGTCCCATTTAGCCCTCCTGAGCATTTTTAATTGCGTCCGCAAGCTTAACAGAAACAATCTTTGAAACACCCTTCTCTTCCATTGTTACACCAAAGAGTGAGTTTGCATACTCCATAGTTGGCTTTTTGTGGGTAATAAGGATAAATTGAGTAATTGAAGATAGTTTTTTGAGGTACTTATCAACAATTTCTACGTTACTATCGTCAAGCGCAGCTTCAACCTCGTCAAATAGACAGAATGGAAGTGGTTTGATACGCAGAATCGCGAAGATAACAGCCATAGCGGTAAGTGACTTCTCTCCACCTGACAAAAGTGTCATGTTTTGGATCTTCTTTCCCGGTGGCTGAGCAAAGATTTCAACTCCGGATTCAAGTGGATCATTTTCATCACTGAGTGCAAGTTTAGCAGTTCCGCCCCCAAACAACTCTCTAAATGTGAGTTTAAAGCTTTCATTGATTTTGTCAAGTTCATTCATGAACTTTTCAATCATAATAGATGAAAGGTCTTTGATAATCTTGTTAAGGTCATCTTCGGCTTTATGCAGGTCTTCACATTGTGTTGATAATTCTTCATATCTACCAAGAAGCACCTTAGAGTCTTCGATAGCGTTAACATTTACATAGCCAAGCGCAGATATGTCTTTTTTCAGCTTGTTAATATGTGGCATAGCTTCATTAATATCAAAGTCAGGACGACGGCATTCAAGACAGTCGTTATAAACCATAGAATATTCTTCATAAATACGCTCTTGCATGGTTTCAAGTTCGGTATCTACTTTTGCAAGGTTCATTTCCTCTCTAAATTTCTTATCATTCACTCTTGCAATTTCTTCCATTATAGAAGTTTTTTCTTCATCTAACTTTTTGATATTTTGAGAAAGTGCGAGTTTGTCATTTTCTATATTGGCTCTTTGTGCAAGTGCGTTTGTAAGCTGCTCTTTCTGCTTAGATGATGGAGCAGATGCAAGTTTAGCCTTAATCATCTGTTCCGCTTGCTCAACGAACTGGGTATTTCTCTCGATTTCACTATCGATATTGACAAGGTTAACTTTCTGTTTTTCAATTTCGTTTGTCAGGCGCTCGTTTTCACTTTGCACAGCGGCAAGTTGCGCTCTTTTAGACACCATCTCCATGCGAACAAGTGAAAGCTTGTCAGCAATATCATCTCGTTCTTTTCTAAGCTGCGCGTTGGATTCTCTCTTCTGGCGAATAAGCTCGTCCGCATCTACACTGTTCCCGCTTAAAGCAGACTCCATTTTTTGAGTTTTTGAAAGGTCATCTTCAACAAGCGCAAGCTTATTTTCAACCGACTCGGCTTCCATTTTGCTAACTTTAATATTGTCATCAAGTTCGCAAAGTGCGCTTGCACTTCTATTTGATTTTTCAGTTTCGGTTGCAAGTTCAACTTCAAAAGCGTTCTTTTCGCGGTTTAAACTTTCAATTTGGCTCTTTTTATCAGCAAGTCCCTTTTGAGAGGTGCGAATTTGCTCTTCAAGACTAGTCAAAGCTGATTGAAGCGCAACAATTTCTTTGCCAAGAGTTTCAATCTCTCTTGCCCTACCCATGAGGTTGGCAGCTTCCATTTTCTTACTACCACCGGTAAGTGAGCCGGCAGGGTTTACAACATCTCCGTCGAGTGTAACAATCCTGCAACTATATCCTGTTGCTTTTGCCATTTCGACAGCATGATAAAGGTTGTCAGCAATCACGGTTGCGCCAAGAAGGTTAGATACTACGTTGTCAATTGAGTGGTCATAACTTACAATCTCACTTGCCACTCCCATAAAGCCAGCTTTGCCGGCATACACTTTGCCATCAATGTCACGACGCTTCATGGACGAGATTGGAAGGAAAGTTGCCCTACCATATTGGTTTTCTTTGAGGAAGCTGATTAGACTCTTCGCCCCTTCTTCATCAAAGGTTACAATATTTTGAACTGCACCCCCGAGTGCAACTTCAATAGCCGTTTCAAATTTCTCAGGCACTTTAATAAGAGAGGCTACAACGCCTACAATCTTATTTTTAAGTGCCATGTTATGCTCACTTTCCTTTAAAAGTTTCTTAACAGCATGTGAATAACCCTCATATTCGGTTTGCAAATCATGCAATAACTTTTTACGGTTTTCATAAACTTTCAGCTGTGTAACTTTATTTGCTTTATCAATCTCAAATTCTTTAAGCGCTTTTTCTTGAAGGAAAGCTTCGGTTGTAAGCGTTCCCAAATTCTGTTTAACGCCTTCAAGTTTAGCAGTAAGGTTTTTAACATTGTTACTGAGAGTATTTACTTCATCTTCAAGTCCTGTTCTTTTAGCAGTAAGAGCTGAAATATCCTCTTTTAAAGAAGCGAGGTTTGTAGATAAAATTTCCTTTTCAGCAGCAAGACGAGATGCATTACTCTTAACGTCACTAAGTGAGCCAAGAGTTTCAATAAACTTCTGTTGAGATTGCCCTGCTTCTGTTTCGCTTACTGTAAGCTTATTTGCAAGAGCGCTATAACTTTCGGATAACTCATCGCATGACTTTTCAAGTGCAGACAAGTCATCAGTCAGTTTTTCTTGCTGTAAAAGTTTAGCCTCTCTTTGCTCGGTCGCGATTTCCATTGCTGTAAGGCTGTTTGTACGGTCAAGATGAAGTCTATCATTTTCCTTGTTTGTATAATTGATTCGCTCGCGAGCAATCTTTGTTTCCCCTTCCTGCTTTTCAAGTGCAACTGTCATCTCCAAAATGCTTTCGTTAAGCGCGGCAAGCATTTTATCAAAGTTTGTAAGGTCATTCATTGATTTATTGTAGTTATTTGAAGCAGTGTCAAGTTCATCTTGTCTAACAGCGAGCTGTTGCAAAATACCAGAAAGTTTTTGGTTTATCTTTTCCTTAATATCGGTTGCGTTCTCGTATTGATAAACATAAGCGTTGACTTCAAGGTCTTTAAGTTCATCCTTAAACGCAAGGTATTTCTTGGCATTTTCTGCCTGCTTTTTCATAGGTCCAAGCTGGCGCTCAATTTCCGCTAAAATATCGTTAACGCGGGTAAGATTATCACGAGTTCTCTCAAGCTTGCGCTCTGCATCGCGTTTGTCATTTTTGTATTTAGAAATGCCAGCTGCGTCCTCAAACATAGCACGTCTGTTCTCAGGTTTAGAGTCCACAATTTCGGTGACTTTGCCCTGCCCGATTACCGAGTAACCATTTTTACCAAGTCCGCTGTTGTACAGAAGATTTACAATGTCGCGTAGGTGGCAGGTATTACGATTTATAAGGTACTCACTCTCGCCCGAACGATAAAGTTTACGAGTGATAGCAAGCTCGTCATAATCGAAATCAAAAAATCTTGTAGTGTTATCAAAAGTAAGAGTCACTTCACAATAAGAAAGACTCTTTCTTTTTTCTGTTCCGTTAAAGATAACGTCTTGCATGCTGTCACCGCGAAGTGACTTAGGGCTTTGCTCACCAAGCACCCAACGTATAGCATCCGAAACGTTACTTTTACCACAGCCGTTTGGACCAACAATAGCAGTAAAGTTGTCATCAAATTCGATAACAGTTCTATCCGCAAACGACTTAAATCCTATCATTTCAATTTTCTTAAAAATCATAATTTCCTCTTTGTATTACTCTTCATTTTTAAAAAGTTTCTTTAAGGCTTTGTGCGCAGCTTTCTGCTCTGCCTCAATCTTGCTCCCGCCTTTGCCGGTTGATATTTTGTCTTCGTCCATATAGAACGCTGACTTGAAACCGTCCTTATCTCTTTCAGTTACATATTGCATTTTGCACTTGAAAGATGATTGTATGTATTCCTGCAATTGTGATTTATAGTTGTCATTTTTGACATTTTTAAAGTCTGCCAGTTTTAAATTTTCCTCTATAAACTTTGTCACCGTCGCCATGTCACTATCTAGGTATATAGCCGCAATCAAAGCTTCCATTATATCGCACTTGATTGCTTTTGAAATCGCCCCTTGATAACTTTTTCCAACCCTCACTTCTTTTTCAAGTTCGAGGCTGTCAAATACTTTTGAAAGGTAGTTTTCAGCAACATAGTGAGATCTTAAAACTGTCAATCTCCCCTCGTCATCGCCGCAGTGATGAAAAAGGTACTCGCCTACTACAAAATCTAAAATGCCGTCACCGAGAAATTCAAGTCTTTCATAGTTTTCGTCTGTAAGACTGCTATGAGTAAGCGCTCTTTTAAAAAGCGCATTGTTTTTAAATTTGTAACTTAGTTTACTCACCTTGTCCCTCGCTTGTGAGCTTAGAAATCGCCTGTTCAATACGCTCATTTAATTTATTTTCATGAAGCTGAATTGTCTGCTGAATGGAGGCTGCAATATTCATTCTCTTGCAGTTTCCATGATTTTTAACTACAAGCTTTTTGCACCCAAGAAGTGGGCTACCTGCATGTTTTGATTGTACATCAATTCTGCTGCGAAGTTCTTTAAAAGTCTTTCTCATAAAGAGATAACCAATCTTACTTGAAAAATGAGATTTAATGCTCTTTTTAAGTAGGCTTAGTATTGTGGCAGCAGCACCTTCTGTACCTTTAAGCAGTGCGTTCCCCGCAAAGCCGTCCGCTACCATAACATCAACTTGTCCACTCATAAAATCGCTACCTTCGCGATTTCCAATAAAGTTGATAGGTGCGCTCTTGAGAAGTGGAAATACTTCTTTGACAAGTTCGTTACCCTTGCCCTCTTCAACGCCGTTGTTAAGAAGAGCAACTCTAGGAGCTTCTACATTGTAACGAATGGAATAATATGCCGACCCCATAAGCGCAAAGTGCAATAGATTGACTGGTTTGCAGTCCACATTTGCACCGCTATCAATAATAATAACGTCGCTGTCAAGCTTGGTTGGCAAGATTGGTGCAAGTGCGGGTCTTGAAATACCTTTAATGCGACCAATTTTCATAATCGCACCAGTAAGCACCGCTCCCGTGCTGCCTGCACTAACAAGCCCAATTACATCATCACGCTCTTTCAAAATATCAAAAGCACGTACCATAGAACTATCTTTCTTTTTACGAATAGCCTCTGTTGGATGTTCAGTATTTAAAATCACATCAGGAGCATGTGAAATTTCTACTCTTCCCGCTCCTCTGCCCGCTAAGATTTCATTTATCTTTTTTTCATCGCCGCAAAGAATAATTTCTAAGCTCGGATTACGTTCGAGAGCTATAACTGCGCCCTCTATTATTTCAAGTGGTGCATTATCTCCACCAAATGCATCAACTACGATTTTCATATATCACCTCTAATATTTATAATAATAACAAAAAGAATTTTTTTTGTAAAGAAAAATTGAGTTGTAATGCAAATTCCTTCCAAGTACTATATGTTGTGTCTATTATGCACATACTACTTACGACATATTGTAAATTAAATAAAAAAAGCTGATAAACCTTTTCAGCTTTTAAATAAAAATGCCCTGCCTATATGGCAGGGACAAATTCTTTATTTCTTTTTCTTTTCGGTATCTACTACGGTTTCATTCTTATATGTACCGCATTTTGGGCAAACCTTGTGTGCTGGTTTCATCTCATGGCACTTTGGGCACTCAACAAGTGTTGGTGCAGTTGCTTTAAAGTTTGCGCTGTTTCTTGTATTTCTTCTTTGTTTTGATACCTTACCCTTTGGAACAGCCATTTCTCTCCTCCTTTAATATTCTATCGAAACCCAAAAGTTACCTTTTGGCGATATTTTTCTTCTTAATTATATTTATAACCACCCGCTTTGTCAAGTGTTTTACTATGATTACTTCATTTTTTTGACAATTTTATTGGTTTCTCTTGCAATCAAAAGCTCTTCATTGGTTGGTATCATATAAACAGCAACCTTTGAATTTGGCTTAGAAAGAAGATTTACTTCACCGCGTTTGAAATTCTTGTTAGCGTCAAAGTCGAAGTCAACACCAAGATATTCCATATCTTTCATAACTCCAGCTCTTGTCTGATCACTATTTTCGCCAATTCCAGCAGTGAAAACAATTACGTCTACTCCGCCCATAGCAGCAGCATAAGAACCGATATACTTTTTAATGCGGTAATTATACATATCGTTTGCAAGCTTAGCTTTTTTGTCGCCCTTAGCTTTAGCTTTGAGCATATCACGGTTATCACTATAACCACAAATGCCATAAGTTCCACTCTTCTTGTTGGCAATGGTTGTGAACTCTTGAATGTTCATCCCCGTCTTGTCCATTACATACTCAGCAACAGCAAGGTCAACATCCCCGCAGCGAGTTCCCATTATAAGCCCTTCAAGTGGAGTAAGCCCCATTGATGTATCAACGCATTTACCATTTTTGATTGCGCATACACTTGCACCGTTACCAATATGACAGTTGATCACTTTAAGATTTTTCTTACCAGTTATTCTTGCAACTTCGCTTGCAATAAATTCGTGGCTCATACCATGGAAACCATATTTACGAACGCCATATTTCTCCTGCCACTCATATGGAAGTGCATATGTGTAAGCATAGTCAGGCATAGAAGCATGGAAGCCAGTATCAAAAAGTGCAACATTTGGTTTGCCTTTCATTACTTTTTGGCAAGCTTTAATACCCTGAATGTTTGCTGGCATATGAAGTTGTCCAAGTGGAATAAGTTTTTCAAGGTCTTTAAGCACTTTCCCGTCAACAAGCGTTGGCTTTGAGTAGATTGTTCCGCCATGGAGGACTCTGTGTCCAATAGCGCCAATTTCATCAAGTGATTTAATTGCCCCTACCTTTTTATCAAGCAAAACTTTCATAACAAGTTTTAAGCTTTGGTCGTGATTGTCAAGGTTTTGTTCAAAAGTATAAGCTTGTCCATTTACCTTATGAGTAAGGAAAGAACCTTCCATGCCTATCTTCTCAACAACTCCTTTTGCAACTACTTCTTCATTTTTCATATCAATAAGTTGATATTTGAGGGAACTTGACCCCGCGTTAATAACTAATATTTTCATTTTTCCTCCTTTTCGCATTGTAATGCTGTTATTGCTGTAAGTGTAATTATATCTTGCGTGCTGCAACCCCTTGAAAGGTCATTTACTGGCTTTTTCAAGCCTTGAAGTATTGGTCCGACAGCGTTAAGCCCACCCACATACTGCATAGCTTTATAAAGTATATTTCCAGTATCAAGATTTGGTACAATCAAGATATTAGCATCCCCTTCAAGTGGACTTTCCGGGCATTTGAGCTTTGCGACGTCTGGCACGAGCGCGCTGTCAAGTTGTAGCTCGCCATCACACATAACACCGCTCTTTCTAAACTTAGAATAAGCAACTCTCATTTTTTCCGCACTTTCCCCCGCGGCCGAGCCTTGAGATGAATAGGAAAGGAATGCTACCTTAGGATCTTTCAAGCCTAATGTTTGAAAGGTGTCCACGCTATCATAAGCTATTTGCACAATATCATCAGCGGTAGGATTTGGAATTACACCAGCATCAGAAATTAAAATGCATTTATCTGCTAAGAATTTATTTTTACCAAATAGCAACACGCTGGATGAAACCTTAGCTCCCTTCTTTTTAGCTTTGATAATTTGAAGAGCTGGCAAAACCGTTCTCGCTGTTGTAGCCTCAGCACCTGCCACCATTCCGTCTGCATAGCCCTCTTCAACCAGCATTGTAGCAAAGTAGTATGGGTCTAAAAGCAGGTTCTTTGCCTCATCAAGTGTCATCCCCTTATCCTTACGCTTAGCTGCAAGGCGGGAGGCAAGTCTATCAAGCTCTGTAAAAGTTTTTGGATTTATAATATCGTAATTTATAAGTTCCTGATCGCGAAGCGCAAGCGCGCTTTCATCGCCGATTAGAAGCGGTGTAACTATCTTTTTCTTTTTTAAATATTTAATAGCTTCAACCGTTCTGTCACTAAAAGCTGCTTCGGGGAAAACTATGGTCTTTTTAGAAAGGCGAGCCAACTTATATAACTTCTTAATTTTCAATTTAAACTCCTTCTTAAATAGGATTTATTAACATAATTTATAAGGACAAGCAATAGTTATGCTTACCGAATAATTATATCTAAAAAAGGAACAGGCTGTCAAACATTATGAGGACAAAAATCAAAAAATCTTCCACCTTTCTTACCATTTTTATTTTATATATTATCTCCTGCATGGTTATAGCGCCAAGCCTTTATATTTCTCGTACACTCGACGGTATTTCAGCATGGGCTTTTAACGTGCTTCCTAGCATACTTCCCTTTATTTTCTTCACAAAAGTTCTTTCTTCGCTTGGCACTATTGAAAGGGCTACTGCCCGTCTGCCAGTTCCAACAAACAAAATGTTTGGAGCGCCAAAGGTAAGCTTTTATGTATTTTTAATGAGTTTAATTTCAGGTTATCCAGTCGGTGCGAAAATGACAGCCGACCTATACCTTTCAGGGCAAATAACAAGAGCTGAGGCTTTTAGGATGACCTCTTTTTGTTCTACTTCTGGTCCTATGTTTATTATCGGCGCAGTTGGCGTGGGAATGCTGAAAAGTGCTACGGCCGGTTATATCATTTTTATCGCGCACGCACTTGCTGCTTTTTTGAATGGCTTTTTATATCGCAAGGTTAAAGCAGAAGAACTGCCCAAATCTGCTGCCGAAGCAAAAGCGCAGTCCGCTGACATAGGAAATATTATTTTGGACAGCGTACTAAGCATATTAAGTGTAGGCGGAATTATTGCTATCTTTTTCGTGGTCATAACTTCCATTTCTCCAATTCTAAATCTCTTGCCTGCGCCGCTTGCAGCGATTTTAGGCGGACTTGTTGAAATAACAAAGGGATGTATAGATATTAGCGCCGCTGTTCCGCTAAGAACTGCAATCATTGCTTCAAGTTTTGTGATAAGCTTTGGCGGCTTGTCAACGCTTTTGCAATCTCTCACAATGCTTGGTAAATTAAAAATGCCAGTAAGGCTGTTCCTTCTCGAAAAGGTAACACATGCCCTACTGGCAACTGCTATCGCTGCGATATTAGTCGTTATTATCTAATGTTTCTCTATAAAAGCCTTCCACAGCTTCTTCAAGTTCTCTCATGAGATATTTGATAGGTTTTACACCTTTGCATGCATATTTCAGTCCAAGATATGCTCCTCTAACCATATCAAAGTCATCATCACTTGCCGCCATAATTAGGCTATAGCAAAGAAATTTCAAATCTTCCACTTGTTCATTTGAACGAAGAGTGTCCAAAATTTCAAGCAGTTGCCCACCTATTCTTTGTGCAACTTGGCAGGTTTGCGACAAGGTAATGCGAGCGCTAAGCTCCTCCCTAACAGTATTTTTAATGGAAGGAATGATAAGAAGACGTTTTTCAAGTTCAAAGTCGATAATCTTTGGCTCTGTTTTTTCTTCTGCTACTGGCTCTTCTTTCTTACCACCAAGATTGATTTTTGGATATCCAAAAGCTTCAGCGATAAGGTTTCTGAAAGGTATAATCATTACTTCAATAAAGTGATTGAAACGTGGAACGCCCTCATCGTTTTCAAAAAATCTTTTTATAAAGTCATTAAAGTTAATCTTGCCTGCATTAATATCTGCCAAAGTGCAAAATACCAAAGCGATAACTTTAAACTCTTCTGTAGGCATCACGCATACAAAGTTTCCTCTCGCTTCCTGAACAAACGCCTTACCCATTTCTCTATCACGGTTAAACTGCTCCATACATTCGCTAACAAGTTCATATACCTGCGGCGTAGATGCAAGCGCGCCTAACAATTTCTGTATCTTTGTTTCCGCAATCAAAAACTTGCAAGTAATAAGTTCATCACATGCTGAAATAAAGTTTTCTAGCGATCCGTTATTTTTCATTTAATACTCCTTATATATCTATATTACCATAAACAATTCAATAAACAAAGCAATTTTGTAACAAAATAATTTGCAACTTTTGCAAATTCATGTTATTATAAGGCGATGGATAAAGTAATTAGCGATAAAGAACAGACCGTTCTCGACAAACTTACAATGCTTTTCGTGCTTGACAAGATGGAAATTCCTCTTACTGAGGATTCTATTCTTGACATTTGTTCTGTCAAAAATGATTGGATTAAAAACTATATGGATTGTAAAGCCATAATTCATGAGCTTACCGAAACCAAACTTTTATATAAACTTTCGGGCGCGGAAGAAGATAAGGAACTTTTTGCCCTCACCTATGAAGGCAGAGAATGCCTTTCATATCTATATTTAAGACTACCATTTACTTTGCGTGAAAGTATTTCACAATATCTTCAAGTAAACAAACTTAATGTTAAGTCAGCGCAAGAGTATACTGCAACTTATAATAAAAACGAGGACGGAAGCTATAATGTCACCCTCCGCATTTATGAGCCGCTTATCACTGCACCTATGTTTGAACTTAAAATAAAAGCCCCATCACGCCAAGCCGCTAATGAGGCAATACATAAATGGAAATCAAAAGCACCTGTTATTTACGAAAGCATTTATGAAAACTTAATCAATATAGACTAAATGCGGTCGGCAAGAAAATTAAAAATAAAAACGGCTAACGGCCGTTTTTTAATTTCTCTATCTCACCCCGTGCAAGTGCATCGCAGCGATTGTTAAGTTCGTTGTCGGCATGCCCCTTGACTTTATGCCAAGTCACATTATGCCTTTCGGTTTGCACTAAAAGCCGCTTCCACAAATCAATATTGAGTACTTCTTTTTTACCACTAGTGCGCCAACCATTTTTAACCCAACCACCTATCCAGTCCTGCAAAAATGCATTTACTACATAGGCAGAGTCGCTGTACAGATCAACCTGACACGGCTCTTTTATTTTTTCAAGCGCAACTATAACCGCTATAAGTTCCATGCGGTTATTTGTAGTTTGCATCTCCCCGCCACTTATAACCTTTTCAACGTCGCCATAGTGCATAATAGCTCCCCAGCCTCCCATGCCGGGATTGCCAGAACAAGCACCGTCTGTATAAACTTCAATATGTTTCATATAAACCTCAGATTAAGTATACTATATCACCCTCAAATAGGCAAACAAATTTGCATTTTCACAACAATTTTAATTTCTTCATATATCACAATGTGAGGTTAAAATGAAAAATAAACCAATAATATTAGATAAAAGAACAAGTTACATATATAATTGCACCTTTGGTCAGAACGTTATCATTCACCCCTGCGTAAAACTAACAAACTGTCAGTTCGGTGATAATGTAGAGATTTTTAGTTTCTGCGAGATGCGCGATAGCGTAGTTGAGGAAGGCACAAAGATAACCCATAGCTACATTGAAGGTGCGCATATAGGAAAAGAAAATGAGATAGGCCCATTTACCCGCCTAAGAAAAGGTGCAGTGACAGAGTCGAAAGTTAAACTTGGCAACTTTGTTGAGGTAAAAAATAGTCATCTTTATAGCGGCGTTAAAGCAGGTCATCTTGCTTATATTGGCGATGCTGATATAGGTGAAAATACCAATATCGGATGCGGAGCTATCTTCGTCAACTATAATGGAAAAATTAAACAGCGTTCAAGCGTCGGAAAAGATAGCTTTATAGGCAGCAATGTTAATGTGATTGCCCCATGTAATATTGCAGAAGGAAGCTATATTTGTGCAGGAACAACTGTGACAGATGATACCGAAAAAGACGACTTTGTGATAGGACGCGTAAAACCCACTATTAAAAGCGGCAGAGCTATTAAGTACAGAAAGGAGGAAAAATAATGTATTTTGGAACTGACGGCATACGCGGCATAGCAGGAAGCGAACTTACAACCGCCACCGCCGAGAAACTTGGTAATGCACTAGGCAGAAAAGCTAAACTTATTGTTATAGGTAGAGACACACGCACCTCAGGCGACCTACTTGCCTGCGCATTTAGCGTAGGAGCAATGAGCGCGGGTGCAAACGTAATAGATGCAGGAGTGCTGCCAACGGCGGCGGTCGCCTTGCTTACCTGCGATAAGGGAGCTGACTATGGTGTTATGATATCAGCTTCGCACAACCCTCCCGAGTATAACGGACTTAAAGTGTTTGACCGCAATGGACATAAACTTAGCGAAGAGGAAGAGGCGGCGGTTGAAGCAAGTTTCGCAAGCGGCGTTCTAACTAAAAAATTTGGAAGTTATAAATATGATAATACCCTATCCAAATTATACATAAAGCATTTATCAGAAGTTACCCAAATTACCTTTGATGGATTAAAGGTATGCCTAGACGCATCTAACGGTGCAGCGTACAAGGTTTCCCCTACTATATTTAAAAAGTTAGGAGCCGAGGTATATACTACCGCCTGCGCAGGCACAGGTGAAAAAATAAATGACGGTTGCGGCTCACTCCATATTGAAAACTTAATTTGTGAAATGAAAACTTGCGGCGCTGATGTCGGTTTTGCCTTTGACGGAGATGCAGACCGAATTATAGCAGTAGATAAAAATCTAACCGTTTTTGACGGCGATAAACTTATATATATCTTAGCCAAATATCTTAAAGCAAAGAAACAACTTAAAAACAATACGGTGGTAGGCACTAGCCACACTAACAGTGGAATATGCCGCGCTCTTGAAAAGCATAAGATAAATATGATAAGGACAGACATTGGTGATAAATATGTTATTGAAGCTATGGAGAATATGAACCTCTCCCTTGGCGGCGAGCAGTCAGGGCATATCATCTTGTCGCAATATGCAACTACTGGCGATGGAGTTCTAACGGCTATCAAGCTTACCGAAATCATAAAAGAAACTGGAAAGAGTTTAACCGAACTCTTTGACGCAAAGCTCTACCCTCAAGAAAATCGCACCTACGTAACCGGCGACCGCATGAGAATAATAAATAGCGAAATTGTAAGCAGCGCGGTTGACAGCGTGCTTAAAAATATATCACTCGGCGGCAGAGTAATGGTCAGAGCCAGCGGCACTGAACCCAAAATACGTATTATGGTAGAATGCGCTGATGAGAAGGAATGCAGAAAATACGCGGATGAACTTTTGAAAGTGATGCAAACCTTTGAAAAACGCTAAAAAACTTTAAAAAATTATTTGCTAAATTTATAGTTTTGGTGTATTATAGAATTAAGGAGGAAAAGACAAATGGCAAAATCAAATAAAGATTATTTCGGACTTGGTAGAGTTATTAGCATAATCTTAGCTATCATTCCATTTACAGCTTGGATTTTAGGAATATGCACTCGCTTCTCTGAAGGCAAGATTGTTGCTGGAATCATCCGTATTATCTTCATAGGCTGGCTTGTATGGCTTGTTGACCTTGTATTGATGATTCTTCGTGGAAGAATTTGGCGCTTACTCAACATTTAAGTCTTTAAAAAAGCAAGACAAAAGTCTTGTTTTTTTATTTCTATTGACGAACTATTTAATTTATGTTATACTAAAAATGTACGAGGGAAATATGGAACATAATAAGGAAGATGCTTTTTTTATCGAAACAAAATCTGGCGAAGACCGTTATCATATTGTTGCTTTGATTAATCTGCCAGGTAAACTTAATACAACTACAATTGGAAGTGTTTATTATTCTATTAATAATGATAAAGCTGTTTTGCAACACATTCATGTTAACCCAATGTTTCAACATCAAGGCTATGGAACTATGCTACTCAAAAAGTTTGAAGATAGTTGCCGACTTATGAATGCTCGCCAAATTACTGGTATATTTTCCCCTGATGACGTAATTTCAGCTAAAAGGTTTTATATAAAAAATGGTTATACAGTTGATAGGCATATAAACAAAACATTAGATGAACCGCAAGCTTAGGTTTGCGGTTTTTTATTCTTCAATTCCTAGTATCTTTAAACATTTATATTCTAAAAATTTATAATCATCAAGCGGTCTATCAAGAGCATCATTTGTATGCGCACATACAAAAATTCTACCCCTTTCTATTTTGCTTATAATCAATGTGTGATTAAACCTAGTCGGATTTTGCCTAAGTTGAATTAAATCCCCCTCTTCAAGCTGGTCAAGACTTGCAAGTTTTGCCTTTATACCCTTCCCGTTTTCTCTAAGTAAAAACCGCTCAATGTATTTCACATCTGTCCAGCTTGGCGAGTGATTGTTTGCGTCTATGTAGAACCAGCCATAATACTTGTCGTAGTTCATCACTGCCCCACCTGCAAGCAAACATTGCGAAACAAAGTTGGTGCAATCACCACCATCTTTACCATAATGATAATATTTAGGATTGGCCGACAGCGCCCACTTCTGGGCATACTCTACTGCAGCTTTACGATTATACTCTTTCATATAAATAAATTATGCCAAAGCACAATGCTTTGACATAACCTAATCTTTTTTCTTTTTCTCTTTGCCTTTTGAGGTTGAAAGGTCAATACAGAACCCCTGCGAAACCTCCCTAAAATTATTTTTCATATAAAAGTTTTCAAGCCAAGTATATTTTTCTGTAACCAAGTAAAAGTCCTCAACACCACTTCGCCTTTCTTGGTTAATTGCAAATTGCATAAGCGCAGAAGCAATTCCTTTTCTGCGATACTCCGTAAGGGTTGTAATTTGACATATATAGCCTAAGTAATTATGCCTGTAAACAAATAAGAGAGCTACTGCTTTCCCGTCTAGAAAAGCCATGTATGGATAAAGCTTATGTTCATTTATATATTTATCATCAAGATATTTTCTATATTTTTCGGCGTAAGCTTCTTCATATTTGTATATATCGGCATACTCCCCGGTTGAATTTATAAAACCTCGCGTAAATACATCTACAATTTCATCTTTGTCTTTTTCGTTGCAACGCCTAAAAGTCACATTTTCAAGCAGACATTTTTTCGACTTAGTGTTATAACCTGATATTAACTTCATCCACACATCATGAAATAACAATTTGTGAGTTTTTGTTTGATTAATGATATAGTGAATGTTTTCATTATTTACAGACTGGAAATAAGCACAAGGTTTTCTCTTGATATCTTTCATTGAAGATTGAATTTCCTCTATCTTTTCCTCAAATCCAATTGGGCTTGGGAAATATGCAAAATTGTTATAGACGTCGTGAACCTGCCCGCTATAAATAAGAGTGTACTTATCTTTATCTGTTAAAGTCATGTCGTAAGAAAAAGCAATGGTCCCGTAAAAATCAGTTATGATGTCTTTTATATTACTTTTAATGTCATACTTGTAAATCGAAATTGCAGTCGAAACAAGCATGATAACTTCACTTATTATACTCACATACGCTCCCGATAAAACATCGTAAGTAATAAGGAAAACTGAAGATAAGATATACCCTACTCTAAAAACCCTCATATTGTCTTGCCATGTAGTGTAAGTGACTAATGCAAGGTTTGCAATCATAAATAGGTCAACATAATCTTTGAACATTATTATTGAAACGATAGCAAAATAAACTTCAAAGAAAGCAAATATTAAGGCTGGGACTGGCTTATTGAACTTCGCATACAAAAAGTATACAAAAGTCCTGACAGTAGCACCAACTACCAAGATAGCACCTAAAGTTCTACCCAGCAAAATATAAGTTGCAATCATAGCAAGATTTACAACCGTAAACCAAATCATGGACTTGTATTTTTCTTTTTGTAAAACACCAACAACTGATGCTAGCACTGTCACAATAGAAACTATCTGCGCTATTTCAAAAAGCGACATCCTCTCCTCCGAAATACAAAAGTCAAACCTAAAATGGCGCAGAGAACAGGATTCGAACCTGCGGAGGCTTGTGACCTCACACGCTTTCCAAGCGTGCGCCTTAAACCGCTCGGCCATCTCTGCATAAAGAATGTAATCACCCTAAACTCGAGCGGTTTAAGGCAACATGGGACACCCCGAAAATGACTTGCTTCGTTCGTCCAATTGAATTATATCATAAGCGCTACTTAAAAATCACCTGATTTAAAGCGCTATATATAGTATTATGCAAAGCATACTAGCCGCAAAATAAGTAAAAAGTCTCCTATTTGGAAGCTTTTTCTTTTTTATAATATTTGTCAATCGTTCCACCGCCTAGGCAAAGCCCATTCTCATCATAAAGCACTACATATTGCCCCGGAGTAATCGCTCGTTGAGGCTCTACAAAGTCAACTTTTATTTCTTTGTCGCTTAAAACCTGAACACGAACTTTTTGGTCTGGTTGGCGATAGCGGAATTTAGCAAGGCAGTCAAACTCAGTATCTTTCGGTTTTTCGGGTATCCAATTCATACCGCTTGCATAAAGTCCCTCGCTAAAAAGCTCGTCATCCTCCCCTTGACTAACATACAAAATGTTATTTTCAAGATCTTTTTTTATAACGAACCAGCGCTGTCCATTACCATCCGCACGACCACCAATATTAAGTCCGCGACGCTGACCTAACGTGTAATACATAAGTCCATCATGCTCGCCTACCACTTTGCCACTCAAATCCATTATCTTGCCAGGCTTTGCTGGCAAAAAGTCTTTTAAGAAATTTTTAAAGTTACGCTCCCCGATAAAGCAAATACCAGTCGAGTCCTTTTTATTAGCAGTAGATAAACCAAGCTCGGTCGCTATCTCGCGTACTCGTGGCTTGTCAATATCTTCAAGCGGAAAAATAACGCTTGCCAGTTGCTCCTGCGAAAGTTGATTTAAAAAGTAGGATTGATCCTTATTAAGATCGCTCGCTTTGGCAAGATAATGCTTTCCGTCCTTAGTAATTTTCTTACAATAGTGACCTGTTGCAATCATATCTGCACCAAGCCGTTTTGCCTGCTCTAAAAATGGGCCGAATTTAACTTCGCGATTGCAAAGCACATCAGGGTTTGGCGTTCGCCCTTTCTTATATTCTTCCAAAAAGTAGCTAAACACCCTATCGTAATATTCCTTTGAATAGTTTACGCTGAAATATGGAATGCCGATTTTGTTGCATACCCTCTTTACATCTTCAAAATCTTCTTCAGCTGTGCATGTGCCGTCCCGCTCCTCCCAGTTAACCATAAAAAGCCCGATGACATCATGCCCCTGCTGTTTTAATAAATATGCAGCAACAGACGAATCCACCCCACCACTTATTCCAACTACAATTCTCATTGTTCACCTCTCGTGTCAAGATCTATCGCAACTGGAACTTTAAACTTCTTGCAACAAACTTTTATCAAATCAAAAACCCAAACAAATAGAATAAGTCCACATATAGGCATAGTGATATCTAAAAAGTGAGGTATGCTGACAAAGAAACCATTAAAAATCACAAAACTCATCATTACCACAAAATTGGTTGTAAGAATCGCCCCGCGCAAATATCTTCCCGTATAATAACAATGCCCACCAAAAACTCCTAAAAAAATTGTAAACAAAAGGAGCTTGATATAACTAACATCACTCGGCAACTTAGTAGTACTCACGATAAAACTACGGTCACCACGCAATTTTTTGCGTTTGGCGTCACCGTTAGTTGCCAATGCAAGTCTATCAAATTTCAAACCACAATCTTCACATGCGGGAGTTCCCTCTGGCATGGATAGTCCGCAGCGTGGGCATTTGATTCTTTTAACCCTCTGTCTTCTCATACGCGTATTGTAACATTAAAACAAAATAAAGTCAAATCAATATTAATTATTGCTCTGCCTTTTCTTTTGCTTTGTTGTAATAGATATAGGACGGCTTATCTTCTGGTAAAAGTTTTAATATCTCCTCAAAATCGCGAGCGGCCTCGTCGTAACGCGCATCGTTATAATACCTAACAGCATTTTCAAACTTGCCTTTGAGGTTCGCAAGCTTTTCGCGTCTATCACGCGGATACACTTCTAAGCTTTCAAATAGGGCGAGGTTATTCCCCTCGTCAAGTTTTAAAGAACCTAAATAGCGGTAAGCGAATTTAAATCGTGAAGGCACTTCGCTTAGCACCGACTTAGAAAAAATCATTTTAGTATGAAGATATTTGTTAAGGTCTTCCATTTTAGAGGCAAGGTTTACAACATCGCTGACGATAGTTGGGCTTTTGCGCTCCTCATCCCCCACAATACCGAAAATTACTTCACCTGTATGAATACTTATTTTAGCATCCACTGGCGGAAGGTCGCGTTGTGACTTATTCTTCACTTCTATAGAACGAATTATGTTATGTGCGCAGTCAATAGCATTTTCTGGACGCGCGAACACGGCGAGTATCCCGTCCCCTAAATACTTATCGACAAAGCCGCCATAGCGACGGATTATTGGCGACACTACATTGAGATAGGAATTTATAAAATTAAAGTTTTCTTCAAGGCTAAGGCTTTGGCTTATCTCAGCAGTACTTGTTAGGTCACAAAATAGCGTTGTAGCCATTTTCTTGACTTGATTACCAAGTTCCAAATCGGCAATATTGCTTTTCCCTAAAAACTTGAAAAATTGTTTTGGAATGAATTTTTGCGCTTCCAAATTGGTCTCTTTAATTTTGTTCTCTTTTTCCATATAGTTGTAATTGATTTTGTTAAGAGAATGTTCCACATTTTTAAATTGCTTGCTTTTACCAATAGTAAAATGCTCTTGGTTAACTCTTCCGTCCCCAAGCCTATTTAATATCTTTTCAATGCGTGTCATTGGACGACAGATAAAATAGTAAAGGATAAATACTAACACAATATACCCTAGCGATAGAATTACCGCCCATAGTACCGTGTTGTATGTATTAGTGGTAGAGATATTAAGCACCTTTCTTACGCTTACCGCTGTTGCATTATTGTACCTTGAAACATCTGCTAATAGATATAGTCCAACGCCATAGAAAACCGAAAGAGGAGCTGTGGAAAAGAAAAGTACCTTTGCAAGAGATTGCGTTCTCAAAAAGCGGAAGAAGAGAATATTGCCAATTATTAGGTTTACTACCATAACGCCAATACCTACCCAGCCCCAAACATCAAAGTTAAAGGTAAAGCCATTTGCGGTTGGTTTTATTCCAGCCAAAACAAACTGCCCTAAATATATACTAGGAATTAACGTCGCAACAAATAAACCTATCAAAATTTTTGTAGACAATTTCATACTTTTATCTTTTGCAAACTTTGCAAGAGTATGCATATTTTGCCAAAAGTTAAGCACGCTAAATAAAGGAGGAATAAATGGAAGAATATTTAAATGCGATATATCAAAATATTAGAACGGCCGTTCAATCAATCGAGGACATTATCACAAAGGTTGACAATAGCGAACTCAAACAAGAACTAGCTATGGAGGAAGATACCTACCTCGCATTTCAAAAGGAGTGCGAAGTTTACGCTAAGAGCGAAAAAATAGATATCAAAGACAACAACTTCATGGAAAAAGCTCGCCTTTGGACATCTATTAATATGTCGACTATGATGGACAAATCTACCCGCCATATCGCCGAGCTTATGCTACTCGGCACTTTCATGGGTATACTCACCTGCTATAAGGATCAAGATGACCATGGCGGAGTTAAGGAACTTGATGAAATTTTAGACCGCCTTAAAGAGTTTGAGCGCAAAAATATTGAAAGGCTTATACCTTTCTTGAAAGAGAACTAAATATTTCCGCCAAGGTAGTATCATAAGGATAGATAAGCGACCAGCGCTGCAAGAGCGCCTCGTCTACTATCCTTGTTTTATTTTTAGTTTGAATATAAAAAATGGTATATCTGTTAATTGAAATATGACGAACTAATGCCCCTAGCGTCACAGAGTCATCACAGGTAAATATAAGTGGTCGAGAAAAGTTTTTAATCTTCTTTTTAAATATGTTCATCGCCTCATACCTGCATTCATTTTTAGATTCTATAAGTCCGAGTATCATAAAAATTCCTGCAAGTGCAAAGGTTGGATTGAAACTTATAAAGCATGATAAAATAAATAAAGCAAAGAAAATTATAGAAAATACTATATTTGAAATACTTAAAATTTTCATTACCTTTTTGCGCGGCATGCGACTAGATATAAGCCCCGCAAATATGCGTCCACCATCCATAGGATAGGCAGGAAGTAAATTAAATAGCGCTAAAAATATGGACTGCAATACAATTTCTTGGGTATAGTAATAACTTGCAGGAAGCAGCCACCATAGTGAAACCAAAAATACCGCAATGATAAGATTAACAGCCGGTCCAGCAATCGCAATTTTAACTTCATCGCTCCCCTCAAATGTCCGCTCTTTGTAATTTAAACTTACCCCATACGGTGCGACAGCAAAACTTGCAAGCTTGTAGCCGAGTCGCTTTGCTACAAAATAATGTCCAAGTTCGTGCGTAAAAACTACCGCCGCAAAAGTGACAAAACCTAAAAGATTTCTAGATAAAATAAACCACCCTAAAAGCAGATAAAAGGAAGGGTGAATTTTTTTTAATAGCCGCATAGCCACAGCACCCCGCATATAGCCCATGCTACAATTAGACACACAAAAAGAAGTTTAACTAAATTAACTTTTCTTACTTTTCTATTTACATATTTATAGCTTTGTCCATCACTTTTTTGCATACCCTAATATATGCGAAATTTGTTTTTAAAAGAATAACTAAATAAAAAAGTGCCGACGGCACTTATTCTGCCATTGGCACTTCGATAGTTTCGGTATCTTCTCCCTTTAAAAAGTCGGGAAGCTCTTCGTTAAATTCAAGATCATCAACATTTCTAAAAAGTGTATCACCCTGCTCGCCCTCTTCCTCTCGGATGAGTTTAATTCGCTCAACAAGCTCTTCATAGTCAGGAAGGTCAGCAAGATCATGTAGATTAAATCTCTTTAAAAAGTTTTCGGTCGTTCCAAACATAAGCGGCTTACCAACCGCATCCTTGCGGCCAACAACTTCAATCATGTCTTGGTCAATAAGTACTTGTACCGCATAGTCGCTATTAACTCGGCGCACATCTTCTATTTCAAGCTTTGTAATAGGCTGCTTGTAAGCAATGATTGCAAGCGTTTCAAGTGCAGCACGAGTAAGCGATTTTTCACGAATAGGATTAAGTACATCCCCGATATAGTTAGCATAATTTGGATTTGAAGCAAGCTGAACTTTGTTTTTGTAGGTTATAACATGTATGCCATTGTCGCCGTCATAGGTCTTTTGAAGACGCTCAACTGCTTTGTCTATTTCTTTTTCACTAACCTGTAATTTTTCAGCAATAAATTTCTTTTCAATGCCGTCACCAGCAACGAAAAGAACCGATAAAATCACTTGGTCAAGGTTTATAGTTGTATCAATAGTACTCATGCATCCACCTCATTGGAAATAATGTTAATTTGAGAAAATATTCCGCTTTGCTCTGCTCGTATTGTCTGCAATTTCAAAAGCTCTAAAAGCGCAAGAAAAACATTTATCATTTCACTCTTAGTCATATCAGGCGCAAACAACTCTTCAAATGGAAAGCGTTTATGGTCACGCGCATAACTGCGAATAGAAACCACCTTTTCAGCCACAGTAAAACGATCACGAGCAACCTTCTTAGGCTCTTCTTTTTCCTTGCCGCGCGCCTCCTGCTTTGTAAGTAATGCAGCAAACGCGTCAAGCAGTTTGTCAAGCACCATATCTTTAATGACAATCTTAACTTTTTCGGTTTCCTTGCCCGGCGCTCTGTAAAGTTTATTTATATCTTCTATTTCACGAAGACGCTGACCAGTCTGTTTAAATAGCTCATACTCTTTAAGCCTGCGAAGAAGAAGAGTTTCACTGTCCTCTTCCTCATCTTCTTCTGGCGCGTCAACTGGAAGCAGGTGCTTAGACTTAATTTCAAGCAAGGTTGCAGCCACAGTAATAAACTCACTCGCCCTATCCATGTCAACACTTGAAAGGTCTTGCATATATTCAAGATACTGTTCGGTAATGTCCGCCAGCTTAACTGTCATAATGTCAAGCTTGGAGTCTTTTATAAGGTGCAACAAAAGATCGAGAGGTCCCTCGAAATTATCCAGTTTAAAACGGTAACGATCATCAATAAAGCTAAGCTGCTCGCCGGTATCTTCTGTTGCCATTTTCACTCCTTTGTGCTATTTTACCAAATTTCACAAATAATGGCAAGTAATTTACAGGCATTACAAAAAAACAGGCTCTGCCTGTTTTTATTTTTATTTTTTGTTGCCGCTCGCGATTACCAATTTGCTGCTATTCGGTCAATGCAGTCCTTGAAGGAGAGCTTTTCAAGGTCAATTTGAGTTGCAAGTGAAATTTCTTTTACAACATTTCCATCTTTGCTGATGATAATTTTACCAACTTCTTCCCCTGCCTTGATTGGCGCTTTAAGCTTTTCAGGAAGTTCGTCGCATACCTTATACTCTGACGCATCTCCCTTTCTCACAACTACGCTAAAACACTCTTTTGGGAAAACTGGAACAGTTTCTAGTTTACCTTTGCTTACAAGAAGGTTTGCATATTTTTGCGTGCAATCGACAAGGTGTCTATTTTCAAAGTTAGCAAAACCGTAATTAAATAGTCCTGAACATTCATTAAATCTTGTTTGGCTATTCTTTGCACCCACGATTACTGAAATAAGTCGCATATCTTTTCTCTTTGCACTGGCACTAAGGCAGCAACCAGCCTCATTTGTAGAACCAGTCTTACCACCGTCACAGCCGTCGTAATAACGAATAAGTCTATTTGTATTTACAAGCCCAGTCTTGCGTCCTGATGGGTGTACAAGTTCGTCCATCCAAATTGTGCTATACTTGTGATAAACCTCGTGTCCAACCACCTCTTTTAATAGTAACGCACTATCATAAGCACATGAATATTGCTCTGGCGCAGGAAGACCTGTGCAGTTTGAATAGTTGGTATCTTCCATTCCAAGTTCAGCCGCACGAGCATTCATCTTGCCTACAAAAGCTTTTTCGCTTCCGCTGATATGCTCAGCAAGTGCTACCGATGCGTCATTTGCCGAAGCCATAACCACGCTTTTAAGAAGATCATCAACGCTATATTCTACATACGGGTCAATGAACACCTGACTCCCACCCATACCCGACGCATTTTCGCTTGTTGTAACCATTGTATCAAGGGTTAGATTGCCTGCATCAAGCTCTTCTAAGGTTAAAAGTATGGTCATCATTTTTACCATACTGGCTACTGGAAGATGCTGCTTGCTATCTTTTTCAAATAAAATCTGCCCACTAGCATAGTCTACAAGACATGCAGATTTTGAAGTAATGTCAATTCCATCCGCAGAGGTAGGAACAACAAAATTAAGCATACTAACACAACACATTGTGGCTAGTATGCAGCACATAATACTAAATGCAAAAAATCGTTTCATTTTGAAATCTCCTTTTGCAAATAGTCTTTTCAAAATTTATGAATTTATACAGACTTAAATAACGATAATTATATTAGCATTAAAAATGAGTAGTAATAGCGCTTCTACAAGGCAGATAACAGCTGCAACGAGTAACACAATGAAGAATATCTTCCACATGCCACCCTTTCCGCAGTATTGATTTTTACAATGTACATTATTACACATACAATAATAGAAAATAAGAATTGCTAAAATAGCAAGCTGACAAGGCAGGATTACAAGCAAGGCAAGTATTATTCCCCCTAGCCCAAAACCTAAAAATAACAGACATAGGTTAAAGCCAAGAAGATACGCTCTATATGAAAGAATTAAAAGTGCAAAAGGCATCAAAAAACCTTTAAAAGAAAAGCCAAACAACATAAGCATTATAAGAAGGACTGATAATATCCGCATAAAGAAAGAGGTGGTTTTTCCCGTTTCAATGAAACTTACAATACCATAATCCTGCAAAATAACAGTCTCACTATTATAACTGACACCTAGCACTATTCCCATAATCAAAAATACAAGCATGATTAGTGCAAATATCAGTATTTTATATTTACTACACGCGAAAGCATCTTGCAGATAAAATTTAACCTGCCCTATAAGCGCACTTTTTTTGTAAGATTTTGACATATTTTATCATATTCTCTGCTTACATAAAAAAGAACAGGCAACGCCTGTTTTTTAATATCTTATATTTTAATAAATTTCATTAAGTCTTTCAGCGAAGATTTTTACATGCTCGTAAGTTAAGCCGCCTTGGAAATAGGCAATGTATGGCTTTTTAATCGGGCTATCGCAGGAAAGTTCTATACTTGCTCCCCCAACAAATGTTCCAGCAGCCATAATTACTTTATCAGCATACCCAGCCATATCCCATGGCATAGGAGTAACATTGCTATCCACCGGCGAAATGGTTTGAACAAGCTGAACAAACTTTATAAGCTCCTCTTCCGTGTTAAATACAACTGATTTAATAATATCACTTGCAGGTTCATCATTTTCAGGTATGATTTTATATCCCTTACTTTTCATAACCTCGCCAACAAGCATTGCTCCCTTAATAGCCTGAATAGTTGTATGCGGAGCAAGGAAAAGACCTTGATAGAAAAGTCTATATCCTGCCTCGTATGAGCCAACTTCGGTTTTTAGTGAAGGCGAAGTAAATCTTGTCGCGATTCTTTCAATCGCTTTTTCACTACCAACAATGTAACCACCTGTTGGAGCAAGTCCGCCACCCGGGTTTTTAATAAGCGAGCCAACAGCAACATCAGCTCCTACATTTGTAGGCTCGTTAAGCTGCACAAATTCGCCGTAGCAATTATCAACGGCTATGAAACTATCTTTTGGCATATATGGTCTGATTTTCGTGAATACTTCCCCTAAATAATCAACTGAAAAAGCCTTTCTACTGCTATACCCTCTTGAACGCTGGAAAAACACCATCTTTGGTTTCAGCTTCTTAATTCGTTTAATAAGCAGCTCTTCATCTATCCTGTCATCTTTAAGTTCCACTTGGGAATAGGAAATCTTAAACTCTTCTAGCGAGCCATTATCTTTTCCAAAAAGAGTGTCATGCAAGGTGTCATAAAGGTCACCAGTTGCACTTAGCATATTATCGCCCGGTCTTAAAATGCCATAAAGCACTGTGGCAATAGCGTGCGAGCCGCAAGTAATCAGCGGACTAACGATGGCGGTTTCAGTCCCAAAAACCTGAGCATAAACCTTGGCAAGAGTATCTCTCCCCTTGTCATCATAGCCATAGCCAGTTGTTCCCGCAAAGCACTGCGCACTAACATTGCAACTAGCAAACGCGGCAAGCACCTTCTTTTGATTTTGAAAAGCAATCTCATCAAGCTTATCAAATTGCGGAGCAAGTTTCTTTTCTATCTGTTTTAACAAAGCCATTTTTTCACCTCTTCTAAAATGTATTTTTCACCTTGATTATAACTATCCATATCTACAAAATCTACTGGATAATTTTTGGCTAATCCTCTTAAATATGTCATCTGTCTTTTTGCATAATTTCTGCTATGCTGTGCGATAAGCTGCTGCATTTGAGCTTTGTCAATTTCACCTTCTAAATAACTTATCACTTCTTTGTACCCTATCGCCCGCATAGGTTGAGCATCACGGCTTACACCAGTTTCTAAAAGCCCCTTAACCTCCTCTATAAGCCCTTCGTCTATCATTTTACTAGCGCGAGCATTTATGGTTTCATATAAAGCCTCTCGCTGCCTAGTAAGCGCGAAGATTTTATAATCATATTCACTTCCCTCAGCCATTTGAGTTGTACCATTTTTGGCAATCTCTATTGCGCGAATTAGACGAACTTTGTTTTGAGTATCTACCTTTTTAGCAAGCTCAGGACTTAAATCTTCAAGCATTTTAACTAAGGGTTCGACTCCCCCTCGGTCTACCAAAAGTTCAAGTTCTGCCCGCAAGTTATCATCCTTGGCAGTCCCGCCGAAATTATATCCGCCAAGCAGACTATTTATATATAAACCTGTGCCACCAACGACTATTGGCAGGTCGCCCGCCTTTGAAATCTCTTTAATCTTGGCGCGGGTTGCGTCCACAAAATCGCTCACCGAAAAGTAATCTTGCGGCTGGCAAATGTCGATTAAATGGTGAGGCACACCCTCCATTTCCTCTTTGGTAACCTTAGCCGAGCCTATGTCAAACCCTTTATAAATTTGAACGCTATCACTAGAAATAATCTGCCCATTATTTTCATGCGCAAGCTTTACCGCCAATCTGCTTTTACCAACCCCAGTTGGTCCTAAAATAAAGACAACTTTCATTAGGGCTATTATAACACATCTTGTTTTAATCGCAAATGAAAAAAGCACTAAATCAGTGCTTTATTCATCTTCTCCCTCTTTAAGCGCCTTTTTAATATCAACTGATGTAATGCTTCCATCTTTTTGGATAGGTATAATTTGACCGCCATCCTCATTTTTAAAACCACCACAATGCTCAATTGTGAATTGCTCGCTTCCAGTTTCAAGCGAATAAGTTATTTGTAAATTTGAATCATACTCATAGAAATTGGCTGGCATGATAACACCATAATCCGTGTCATCTTCAGTATAAGAACCTTTTAGCATAGCGTTAAGAAGTGAAGGTCTGTCGCAAGACCCAACATCAATTTGTTCGTGCCCCTCATAAATGTTAAAGACTTTTTCTTGTTTTAAATCTATTTCTTCAAGCATCACATTTTCTTTAATAAGTCTTTCTTTTAAAGTCCCCCCCCCGCTTATATGTTGCCTTAAAGCAATTTTTATGCAATTGTCAACATCAGTGTCATGCTCTAACACAACTAAACGAACTGGGCGTCCTTCTGTATAAAATACTATTGCATTATGTTTATTTGCAATAGGTAAATTTTCATTATTAGTGATTATACAATTACAATTACGCACAATTTTAATCTTATCATAAGGCAAGCTTTGTTCATTAACCCCATCAATAAAAGCACCATTAAAGCAATTTTGATGGTTTGCGTGCTGTTCCGTCCATAAATCAATCGTTTTTATTTCCATAATCAAATTATAGCATAAATAACATGAAAAAGCAAGGGGTATCCTTGCTTTTACTTACACGATTCTTTTAAACAATTTTTCAAACTCGCGGCGGGACATTTCGATCGCGATTGGTCTACCATGTGGGCAAAGCATAACGCCTTTTCTCACCTGCTCGATAATGTAAGCGCAGTCAGCTTTTGAAATAGTATCTCCGCCTTTGATTGCATGCTTGCAGGCACTTTGGCAAAGTTTATCATGAATGAAACTGCTCTTTTGGTGTTCTAAGTGGATGCCTTCTTTTATAAGTTCATCCACAAAGCCAGCAAGATTAATCCCTGACAATACAAGCGGAACTGCTGTTACTTCATACTTACCACCCTTTTGGCTAATCTCAAAGCCGAGCTGCGAAAGCTGAGCCAAACTATCTTCTAAGCTTTGCTGCTCCTTCAGTCCAAGCGTAAAGGTGTAAGGCGCAAGCAGTGGCTGCTTTGTAAGTTTATTATCATTAACGCTTGCAAGAAGCTTATCATATAAAAGTCTTTCATGTGCCGCATGCTGATCGAGGAAATATAGCTTATCATCATATTCAGCGACAATATAGGTTTTAAAGATAGTACCTAAGATGTTCATTTCCTCTTTAATATCAGCTTTTAAAAAACTATTACCCTTTTCCTCAATAATATCAGCCATTGTATTTGATTTTTGCTGATCAAAGAAGAACGGCCCCCCTAGTTTATTTTCCTGTCTAGATTTGTCAAGTTTGACATTGGCAAAATCAGGCATATCGTCATTGACTTGTATGGTTGTCTCCTGCACTGGCAACTTAAAATCGTTTGGAGAAAACTTTCGATACTCTACATCTACATGCCCAAAGCTGCGCCCACCGAAATCAGAAACCTTATCTTTTGGTTTAATAACAGGGTTAAAACCTTTTTCATTGTATGGACTTGAAGCAGCCTTTGTATCAAACTCTTCATCATCACTTGTGGTAGACACAAATGTTGCAATTTGATCTACAGATAGTAATGCCTTTTCTACCGCCCTACGCACAAGCCCGAAAATAGCATTGTTATTTTCAAACTTAACTTCCCTCTTACTTGGGTGAACATTTACGTCCACACTATCAAATGGCGTAGTAAGCGATAGTACATAAATTGGAAATCTTCCTTTCATAAGAAAGCTCTCATACACTCCTTGCACTGCTTGTGACACAAGATAATTTTCAACATATCTACCATTGACAAAAAGAGTTTGCCAAGTTCGATTTGACTTGCTAAGTTTTGGTTTAGTAACAAATCCCGTTACTCTAATTCCATTTTCTTCCAAATCTACTGGTATTAAGTTATTATATACGTCTTTACCGTATATCGTATATATTATGTCTTGCATAACACTAGGGGTTGTATTATATACTTGTTTCCCGTCAACATTGTAACAGAAAGCAATATGTGGATTTGATAGCATGAACTTCTCGATAAGGTGTGTTACTTCACTTTCCTCAGTTTTAGGTTTTCGCAGGAATTTAGCACGTGCAGGAGTATTAAAGAATAGGTCATTGCAGGTAAGGGTTGTACCTTTGGTTCTTGCCACCTCGGTGATTTCACTCATCACTCCCCCATCAACTTTAATGGAATAACCTATCTCGCTAGTAGCGGTCTTAGTGGTCATATGCACATGACATACCGAGCTTATACTTGCAAGTGCCTCGCCACGAAAGCCTAGCGAAGCAATGTTGTCAAGGTCATCAATGTCTTTAATTTTACTTGTAGCATGCGGAGTAAAGGCAAGAAACATATCCTCTTTTTCTATACCTGAGCCGTTGTCAGCTATCTCAATACTTCTTATCCCGCCATCAACTATGCTAACTGTAATTATAGTTGCACCAGCATCAATGGAGTTTTCAATAAGCTCTTTCACGATAGACGCAGGGCGCTCTACCACCTCGCCTGCTGATATACGATTAAAAACCTTTGGCTCTAATAAATTAATCTTCATTTATTCCCCCTCTTTAGCCCTTGAAACAAGGTCATTTAAAAGTTCAAAAGCGTGAAGCGGAGAAACCTTGTTCATATCAATATCTTTAAGTACAAGAAGTAATTGATTTGCTTTTACTGAATTCTTTTCAGCATTTTCCCTTTCCTCACTATACAGATTTAAGTCAAGTTTTGTATTTACTTTTTCTAGACTTCGGCTAATCTGATGGGCGCGGTCTAACACCTGCTTAGGTACACCTGCAAGGCGAGCCACCTCAATACCGAAACTCTTATTTGCCCCGCCTCTTACAATCTTACGAAGAAATACTACATTGTCATCAATTTCTTTTACGGCAATCTTGTAATTTTTAACTCCTTCTAAAATGCCTTCAAGTTCAGTCAGTTCATGATAGTGAGTTGCAAACAGTGTTTTTGAGTGGAACTGAGTTGTGACAAACTCCACAACAGCCCAAGCTATACTTAGTCCATCAAAAGTGGAAGTTCCCCTACCTATCTCGTCAAGCAGGATTAAACTTCTGTTTGTAGCGTTAGCCAGGATGGTTGCAACTTCGCTCATTTCAACCATGAACGTACTTTGACCACTTGCAAGGTCATCACTTGCACCTACTCGGGTAAAGATACGATCGGTAATTGCTATCTCTGCCTCTTTGGCTGGCACAAATGAACCTATATGTGCAAGGAAGGTAATTATAGCCACCTGTCTCATATATGTACTTTTACCTGCCATATTTGGACCAGTAATAATCATAGTGCGATCATTTTCTTCATCTAAGAAGGTGTCATTTGCGATGAATGAACCCTTATTTACAAACGCTTCAACGACTGGATGACGACCTTCGGTGATTTTAATATGTTTGATATGATTATTGATTGTAGGCTTATTAAAGTTATACTTAGCCGCGCTAACAGCAAGCGAAAGCAGACAGTCAATTTCAGCTATGCTTGCCGCTACATCTTGGAAGGATTTTACAAAGCCCATAAGGTACTTTTTAATTTCTGCCAAAAGTACGCTTTCAAGCTTAATCGCCTTCTCCTCTGCCCCAAAAATCTTATCTTCGATAATTTTCAGGTCTTCGGTAATATAACGCTCATTATTCGCAATAGTCTGTTTACGCTCATACCTAAGCGGAACTCTATCAGAAAGGCTTCTATTGACTTCAATATAATAACCAAATACCTTATTACTACCTATGACAAGGTTTTTAATGCCAGTAAGCTCACGCTCTTTTTCTTCGAGTTCTTGAATCCACTTTTTCCCATCTGATTTTGCAGAGCGGTAATCGTCAAGGTCTTTATTAAAGCCATCTTTAATATAATTACCCTCTTTTAAAACAGAAGGTGCACTTTCGGAAATAGCATTTTCAAGCAAGGTTGCCACTTGGCTAAAATCGCACAATCTGTCCCTGCAAGAACATAACATTGTACTCTTACAATCTTTAATTGTTTCTTTAATTTGAGGAACTGCAAAAAGTGATTGTTTGAGAGCAAGCAAATCTCTTGGATTGACGCTCCCAAAAGCAAGTTTACCAGCAATGCGCTCAATATCTCTCACATTTGAAAGTACCTCTGATAATTGGTCACGAATTACAATCTTTTTCACCAACTCTTCAACTGCGTCAAGTCTAGCATTTATAACGCGACTATCTTGAAGCGGCTGATCAAAGTATTTACGAAGGCGTCTGCCACCCATGCTGGTTTTAGTCTTGTCCATCAGCCACAAAAGTGAGCCATAACGTTTTCTATCTCTCGCATTTTCAACAAGTTCAAGGTTGCGGCGCGAGTTCATATCAAGTGTCATAAACTGACTGTTTTTGACGAGTTTAATCTTGTTTATATTGCCCATCAGTCTTTTTTGAGTTTCATTCAAATATTCAAGACATGCGCCGGCTGCTAAAATAAGTTCATTTTTGCCAGCAAGCTCATATATTTTGGCATAGTTTTCACCAAATTGGCGGGCAAGATTTTCATTTGCTCTTGCAGTAGAATATGCCCAATTGTAATATTCATAAAGCTTTGGCAGCGATGCCGTTTTTTGAATAATTAAATTATTATAGAAAGTTTTTGCTTCCTCATTTCCTATTATCTCAGCTGGCATAATGCGAGTAAAAAGGTCGCAAAATTCATTTTCATAATTTTTTGTAAATGGAACAACTTCAAATTCCCCGGTTGATATGTCAACATAGGCTGCACCTAGCTTGTCACCAGATTTGTATATAGAAAGAAGATAGTTATTACGCTTGTCTTCAAGCATATTCTCTTCAATTACTGTTCCCGGAGTAATAACACGCAGGACATCGCGTTCAATCACCTTTACGCCTGGCTTAGGTTCGGTAAGCTGTTCACAGATTGCCACCTTATACCCCATGTCGATGAGGCGAGATATATATGTATCTGCGCTGTGATGAGGAACGCCGCACATAGGTGCTTTTTGTTCAAGCCCGCATGCCTTTTCGGTAAGCGTTAAATCAAGCGCGCGCGAAACCTCTATCGCATCCTCATAGAACATTTCATAAAAGTCACCAAGACGATAAAAGAGGATACAATCTTTATATTGCTCTTTCATTTGCAAGTAGTGTTGCATCATTGGTGATGCTTTTTTCTCAATCACGATTTGTTATCCTCCTTTTGTATTTTTTTGCTGAGAGCGAGAAGTTTATTTACTCTCTCGTGCTTTACTTTTTCGTCAATCTGCCCTTCCATCTGACTTGCCACAGTTCCCTCGCGCGGCGAGTACATAAAAGCAAATATGCTGTCATATCGCACCTTTTCTACCAATTCCATTGTTCGCATAAATTCTTCCTCTGTTTCGGTAGGAAAACCGACAATGAAATCACTGGTAATACGACAATTAGGAATTTTCGCTCTGATTTTGTCTATTATTTCTTCATATTTCTCATGAGTATATTTTCTGTTCATTAGTTTTAAAATGCGGTTATCTCCGCTTTGTGCTGGAAGGTGTATGTACTTTTCAACCTTAGGTTCAGTCGCAATAGTATCAATAAGCTCATCGCTTAGGTCTTTCGGATGAGAAGTCATAAAGCTCACAGTAAAATCACCATCAAGACGGCATATATCCCGAAGAAGCTTTGCAAAGTTAACGCCATCCGAAAGGTCATTGCCATACGAGTTTACATTTTGACCGAGCAGCGTAAACTTTTTGTAATTCCCTTCGGCAATAAGCGCTTTTATTTCATTAAGTATACTTTCTTCCTTACGGCTTTTCTCCCTTCCGCGTACATAAGGCACAATGCAATAGGTGCAAAAATTATTGCAGCCTTGCATGATGTTCACCCATGCGTTATCACCAGAAGAGCGTGAATAAGGCTGCGTTTCATCAATGTCCCCCTCCTGCCAAATGTCTTTTTGTCTACCGCTCTTTACTGCATTGATATAATAAGCAAGGTTTGGAAGGTTAAACGTTCCTATAACTATATCTACAAACGGAAAAGTTTTCAAAAGGTAACTTGCAGTTTGCTCCTTTTGCGTCATACAACCACAAACTACTATTATAAGGTTGGGATTCTGCTTTTTCTGTTTTTTGAGATTTCCAACATTGCCAAATACTCTATCTTCTGCCCCTTCACGAATTGCACAGGTATTAAAAACGATAATGTCGGCGTCCTCTCGGCTTTGCCCACACTCGTAACCCATTCCTTCTAAAATGCCGGCTATCTTTTCACTTTCGTGAACGTTCATTTGGCAGCCGTAAGTAACAATAAAGTACTTCATTTTTCTCCTTAGCATAAAAAGCAAATATTCTCTCAAATAAATTATACAAAATTCGATTAAATTTAGCAAACAAAAATTTATCATATAAAGCAAATAATTTATTTGATATTAAGCATAATAAACCTAATGAAAAAATTTGTCAAGATCTCACTCTTTATTTGTTTTTTGACGATTTCACTCGGTGCTATCGCGCTTGGCGTATATTTTGCATGCCAGTATAACAAATTTAGTTCAACTCCCCTTAACGAAGAAAAACTATTAAGTCACTCCCAAAGCATATCTATCTTCGACACAGATAATAAACCTATCAAAGAGGAAAATACAACCAATAGCAATTATGTAAAAATATCGTCTATTCCAAAACATACTCAAGCCGCTTTTGTCGCAATTGAAGATAAGGACTTTTATACCCATCATGGAGTCAACTATAAAAGAATGGCAAAAGCTGCGCTAAATAACGTCAAATCCAAAAGTTTTAAAGAAGGTGCATCTACTATTACTCAGCAGCTTATTAAAAACACTCACCTAACGAATGAAAAAACTATTGATAGAAAATTAAAAGAAATTGCTCTTGCAAAAAAACTTGAAAAAAAGTTTTCTAAGGATGAAATTTTGGAACATTACCTCAATGTAATTTACTTCGGTAATAACTGCTATGGCATTGAGGATGCAGCTAATTATTACTTTTCTAAATCCACCAAAGATTTAACTATTGATGAAAGTGCACTGCTTGCTGGAATGATAAAATCACCAAACCGCTACTCACCTATTAAAAACCCGCAGCGCAGTCTTGAAAGAAGAAATTTAGTTTTAGACCAAATGACAAACGACGGACATATTACCTTGCAAGAGCTCTTACAGGCAAAAGACAAACCTATTGATTTAAAACTTACTAGTCACACCCAAAACAAACTTAACTGTTACAGCGAGGCTGCAATAGATGAGGCAAGCAAAATTTTAGGACTACCCGCAAAACAAATTGCATTGCGCGGCTATAAAATCTATACTTACTACGACCAAGAAAAACAAAACGCACTTGAAAAGGCTTTTAATGATAGCGATACGGGCGGAAATGACTATGCCGGAATTGTGCTGGATAATAACAAATCCGCAGTAGTAGCATACACCGGAAAGAGTGCTTATAAGATACTAGAAGCAAAAAGGCAACCCGGCTCTTGCATTAAGCCAATTCTAGTTTATGCCCCTGCCCTTAATGAAGACTTAATCTACCCTTGTAGTCAACTTTTAGATGAGAAAACTACCATTGCAGGTTATAGCCCGAAAAATGTAAATGATACCTATAAAGGCTATGTAAGCGCAAGAGAGGCGTTATCTCGCTCTATTAATATTCCCGCTATTAAGGTGCTTAGCTATGTCGGCATTGATAAAGCAAAGGCTTACTCAAATGAAATGGGAATTGAGTTTGATGAAAAAGATGATAGTTACGCTCTAGCGCTTGGCGGTATGAACTATGGAGTAAATATAGCTTCGCTTGCTGGTGCGTATCAGACAATTGCAAATGGTGGAATATATTCAAGTCCACGCTTTGTTTCATATATTACTGATGCAAATAATCGCCTAGTGTACATTCACAAAAAAGAAAATAAAAGAGTTCTTCGCGAAGACGCAAGTTACCTTCTTACTGACATGCTCAAAACATGCGCGCAGAGCGGAACAGCTAAAAAACTGGCGGACATAACAAGCGAAGTCGCATCTAAAACAGGAACGGTCGGAAAGCCGAACAGCAAGCAAAACCTAGACGCATGGAATATGACATACAGCAAAAACGCGACAGTAGGAGTTTGGATTGGAAATCTTGACAACAGACCAATATCAATCGCAGGAGGCGGCGCGCCTACTCAAATAGTGAAGAATTATTACCTTGCCTGGCCTGATGAAGATAAGTTTGAAAAGCCGTCTTCAATCACCGAACAAATGGTAGATGACAACGAGCTTGCCTCAAATCATAGAGTAGTACTTGCTAATACTTTCACGCCTGAGCGCTATTGTCATGAAGAGCTATTCTCCCGCTTTAACCTACCAAATGAGATTTCCAAAAAATTTGTTGAGCTTGAAAACCCAAACTTTAAATGTAGACTTTCAGGCTCGCAGATTGCAGTGAACTTTGATGCTAAAGAATACATAACTTACAAACTTTACTGCGACGGCAAACTATTAAAAACTATTGAAGGCAGGGAAGGCAAGCAAGTATTAACCTGCGACATGAAAAATGAAAAGCAGAACATACTCTTAGAGTACTACTTTACAAATCAACCTAATATTTCAAAAACAGAAAACTCCACATTAATAAAAACGCAAAAAACTGCCAAATCAAAGTGGTATGTGTAATTCCAATAACTAAAAATCTTGGCCTAAATGTTATACAAAAAAATTGCTTTATGTTATACTAAAGAAAAGGAGCTAAAATGAAGCAACTTGCTGATAAAGAAGAATTATTACTCTGTTTAGATAAAAATGGTAATTCTACTGGAAAACTAGAAAAAAGAAGTATTGTTCATAACAAACAAATATTCCATAACGAAGTTGCATTATGGATAATAAATGGAAATGATGTATTATTGGAAAGAAGAAGCCCTAACAAAAAACTCAATCCCAATAAATTAGCTTTATGTGCTGGACATGTAGTTGAACATGAAACTATTGAGGAAGCGTTAATTAAGGAAGCTAAAGAAGAACTGGGTATAGATTTAACTAATTACATAGTTTCCCCTCTCATGATTCTGAAAAGAAAAGAATTAAACAATTATTGCTTTTCACATCATTTTTACATAATAGCAGACATAGCAACAGAGGAATTTAAGATACAATTAGAAGAGTTAACTGAAGTTATATACAAACCACTTGATTGGGTTATTAAGCAAATGCTCAATAATACTGGAGAAATCGCATACAAGTGGAGTAAAGAATATAAAAAGTTATTTAAAAAATTGAAAGATATTATTAAAAATAAAAATCGTGTTTAATTTTACACGATTTTTTCTTTTTGTATTTTACTTTTTTTATTCTTCATCTGTAGTGTCATCAACTGTTGGAGAGGCAACAGCTTTTACTTTATCCATAATTTCGTTATAAAGCTCTGTATTTTTCTCAAGGAAATCTTTTACATTCTCTTTTCCTTGAGCAATCTTTTCATCGTTGTATGAGAACCATGAACCTGACTTTTTAATAATTCCAGCGTCAAGTGCTAGGTCTACAAGGCAGCCCACCTGTGAAATACCTTTTCCATACACAATATCAAATTCAGCAACTCTAAATGGGGGCGCAAGTTTGTTTTTCACTACTTTTACTCTTGTTCGATTGCCAACAAAGTTAGTGCCGTCCTTAATAGTATCTACCTTTCTTACATCAAGTCGGATACTTGCGTAGAACTTAAGCGCCTTACCACCGGTTGTGGTTTCAGGTGAACCAAACATAACACCAACCTTCTCACGAAGCTGATTGATGAAAATAACAGTAGTGTTACTTTTGTTAATAACGCCAGTGAGTTTTCTAAGTGCCTGACTCATCATTCTTGCCTGCAAACCAACATGGCTATCCCCCATTTCACCGTCTATTTCGGCTTTAGGAGTGAGCGCTGCAACTGAGTCAACAACTACAATATCAACTGATGCTGATTTAACAAGAGTTTCACAAATATTAAGTGCTTGCTCACCATTGTCTGGCTGTGAAAGATAAAGTTCGCTAATATTCACGCCCAATTTTTCAGCGTAATCAGGATCGAGTGCATGCTCAGCATCGATAAAAGCAGCTGTTCCGCCCATTTTTTGTGCTTCTGCAATAATATGAAGGGAAACTGTGGTTTTACCAGAAGATTCTGGGCCATAGATTTCTATAACCCTTCCGCGTGGAATGCCACCAATTCCCAGTGCCATATCGAGTGTTAGGCAACCAGTAGGAATAACATCCACCTTTTGACGAGCCTGTTCGCCAAGTTTCATAATTGCACCCTTGCCATATTGTTTTTCAATTTGAAGGAGTGCCTGCTCTAATGCTTCTTTTTTCGTATCTTTCTTTTCCATATCTTTTTTCCTCTTACACCTATTTTATCAAAAATTGTCTAAAACGCAAAATCATTTTGACTTAATTTTTTCACTAAATGAAAAAGTGCGCAAGCTGATGCCATTTCTATTGCACGCTCCCTCTCAGCGTTAAAACGATTATTGTAAACATGAACGCTATGTTTATCCCCTATCGCAATCATACATCCAAGCCCTTTTTCATCGAATGCTCCGTCAATCGTAAGTACAACGTCACTAAGCGAAGATGACAGCACACCAAGTGCATCATTGTACACCCGTTCAGCTGTGAGTGGCAGTTTGTTAAATTCAACGCTCCCCACCTTTAAAACTTCTTTAAAACTCTCATTCTCACTTAAAAGTGATAATATTTTCCCACCAGTGATATTTTCTTTAATAGCTATTTTGAGACCTTTTAATCTCAAAAGCTGAATAGCAATATCTTTGAGTGACAAGTCATTTTCACTATACAAATTATCTCTAAATAGCCCTGCAATCTTAACCTGTTGATTGTCTATAAGGTTATCCTCCCCCTTGTACGCGGCATAAACATCAACTAAAAGATTATCGCCAAGAACGCTATAATTAAGGTCTTTCGTTTCAGCTAAAAGAGTGTTTTCAACTTCGGTTGTACTTTTCCCAAACAAATGAAATTTACAATATTTCATATCATCCTTTTTGGTTTGCTCAAAAACTTTAACCGCAAGTTTTTCCCAATCAAGATCTAAGGGAAGAAAGGTTATACTTCCATTTTCCCGCTTGAAACGAACGCCAAGTTCTTCATACACAACCTTATCATTGCCAAGCAAATTTATATTGTCGACAATCACATCGTCCATCTGCTCATTTTCAAGAAAAACAAGCTTGTCCCCATCCTCTTTTAATGCGGCAACAATTTTCTCTTTATCAAAAGGCAAAAACTGACAACTCTCGCTAGGTAAGTTATATCTTGCTAAAAGATGTGTCAATTTCTTTAAGTCAAATTTTATCTGTCCTTTCAAAACTTTTTGTGAAAAAACTGAAATTTTCATCTGCGGTTCCTCAATTTTTTATTACCTTTTCTCATAACTATGTTTCTACGACTAACATCTGTCAGTGCATATTTTTGTTTAGTTTTTACTTCTTCGATAGGCTCTACTATCTCTTCCGCTGCCAAAGTTTCAACCTTAGCCACATCTTCGATTTTTTGTTCATTTTCAGTGGCTGCCAGTGTTGTTTCTTCAACTTCAAGCTCTGCTACTACTTTTGCCACCTTATTTTCACTGAACACCTTTCGGTTCTTATAAATGTAACTGCATCCTGAATAGATAGTAAGTGCAGTTGCTATGCCTAAAAGAGTAATGGTCAAAAGCCCGAAAACAGTATTTAAAGTTTTGTGAAGACCGCTATCTAATTGGAAAAACTCGGCAACATAAAATGCGTAAAACATATATAAAGCTATTGCAATATCTTGTAGCGTTGCTTTAATTTTACCGCTCTTTTCAGCTGCGAGAACAAACCCTTTCGCTGCCGCAATCTGTCTAAGAGCAGAAATTATAAACTCCCGCGCAAGCATCAAAACAATAAAGACTATTCCAAGCCAAAGCGGTTTTACAATCGCCGCTCCACTAGCAACTGGAAAAGCAATCACAAGTATCATGCCCGCCATAATAAGCACCTTATCTGCTATTGCGTCAAAGAATTTACCAAGGTCAGTCACCTGTCCCGTCTTTCTTGCAATCATGCCATCAACAAAATCGGTGGCACATGCAATGGTAAAAATTAGCGCTGCGATAAGCTTGCCATAAGGAACAAACTCGGCAAGGTAGAAAAATACAATTATCGGAATTAAAAGAATTCGCGATAAAGTTATTTTATTTGGTGTGTTCATACATTCTCTCCTATATAATCACTTCCGTCAAAATCGACAATCCTAACAGTTGTAAAGCTACCTATCTTTGCATTTCCTCCGTCAACAAAACGAACTGCAAAATCCACATTTGGCGACAAAAGGTTGCTATGTCCAATAAACTCCCCTCTTGTTTCGTCAAATTGATCAACAAGAACTCTATAAGTTTTGCCAATCTCTTCATTTGCCTTCTTCAAAAAGATTTTACTTTGAAGAGCTTCTACCTTTTTAAGACGACGTTTTTTTGTAAACTGAGATAACTGCTTTTTAAGATAATAAGCAGCAGTATTAGGTTCTCTTGAATATGTGAAAAAGCCAACATAATCAAGCTCTGCCTCTTTTAAAAACTTACATAGACTTGCAAACTGAGATTTTGTTTCCCCCGGATAGCCAACAATGAAAGTTGAACGAATTTTTATCTCAGGATATTCATCTTTTATAAGTTTAACAAGTTCTCTTGTTTCACTTTCCCCAACCTTACGACGCATTGATCTGAGAATTTCATCGTCAATGTGTTGAAGAGGGATATCTAAGTATTTACACATTTTAGGGTTATTACTTATATAGTCTAAAAGAGTTTTATCAACTTTTTCAGGATACAAATAATGAATTCTAATCCATTCAATGCCCTTAATGCGTGAAAGCTTTTCACAAAGTTCAATTAAAGAGTTTTTCCCGTACAAATCTTCGCCATAACGAGTTGTATCTTGCGCTACAAGTATAAGTTCTTTAACGCCAAACTCAGCAAGCGCTTTCGCTTCCGCCACAAGTTCATCCATAGGCGTAGATTTATACCTACCACGAATTCTTGGTATAGTACAGAAAGAACAAACATTATTGCACCCGTCAGCAATCTTCAAATACGCGTAAGACTTAGGGCTTGTCAAAACTCTATGGAGCGTTTTTTTAGTTTTTGATGCTGGAAGGTCATAAAGACTTTCAATTATTGTAACAATGTTTTCGTTCTCTCGAAGTAGCATAAATTTATCTACATCAGGGAAGTTTTCTTTCATTTCGTTTGGATGACGCTCAACAAAGCAACCGCTCACAATTAACTTTTCAATCACGCCTTCCCTTTTCAGTTGTTCCATTTCTATAATGGTAGAAATGGCTTCTTCTTCCGCCTGCAAAATGAAGGAGCAGGTATTGACAATTACAATATCTGCCTCCGTAACATCTGCAACAACTTCAATTCCATATTCTTCAGCCTTGCCAAGCATTTTTTCAAGGTCAACCTTGTTTTTATCACATCCAAGACTTATGGCTGAAATTTTTTTCGTCATTAGTTCATTTTTAGTCATAGGTATCTCCGAAAATTTCATAGAATTCTTCTATTGAGGTGTAAACCGTACGCTGTTTTGAACCTTCAGCAGTAGAAATATATCCCCTCTCTTCCATTTGGTCAATAATTCTTGCCGCACGAGGATAACCTATTGAAAGTTTGCGTTGTACCATTGTAGTAGACGCAACCCCAACATCGATACAAATTTTGAGTGCTTGAGGAAGAAGTGGATCCATTCCGCTATCATCTCCCGAGCCACCACCCGAGTTATTACTCTTGCCATTGATTGCATCTTGCGCTGCTTGGTCGATAACCTCTTCGTTATTTTCGATAATGTAATTTACAATATCCTTAGTTTCAGGAGTATCTATAAAGCAGCCCTGTATACGTGCTGGCGCTGAGTCTGTAGGCTTATACAGCATATCACCATAACCAAGCAGTTTTTCTGCGCCCGTTGCGCCCATGATAACTTCACTATCTACCCTCCCCGCAACTTTAAATGCGATTCGAGCTGGGAAGTTAGCTTTAATAGTACCGGTAACGACATCAGTTGAAGGACGCTGAGTGGCAAGTATAAGGTGAATGCCCGCAGCTCTGGCCTTTTGAGCAAGTCTGCGAATTTTATCTTCAATTTCATTTTTAGCAACAAGCATAAAGTCGGCGAACTCGTCGAAGATGATAACAAGGAAAGGAATTTTCTTCTTTTTCCCCTTAACAACTTCATCTGTCTTATTGTACTCGTCAATGTTTCTCACCCTTGCATCACTAATAAGGTTGAAGCGTTTTTCCATTTCATCTACCGCCCACTGAAGAGCATTAACTGCTTTGACTGGGTCAGTAATAACCTTAGGAATAACCATATGAGGAAGTCCTTCATACATACTAAGTTCAACTTGCTTAGGGTCAATCATGATAAATTTAACATCATCCGGTGAAGCACGATAAAGCATACTTACAATTATAGAGTTAAGGCAAACAGACTTACCACTACCGGTTGTACCTGCAACTAAAAGGTGTGGCATCTTTTGAAGATTACATATTCTTACAGTGCCTGTAATATCCTTACCAAGTGTAAACAAAAGTGGAGAAGGACTCATTGTAAATTCTTTGGATTGAAGCACGTCTTTTATGCTGACTTTTGCAACCTTGTTATTAGGTACTTCTATACCAACAATACTGCGTCCCGGCACAGGTGCTTCAATACGAATTTCCCCTTTTGCTGAAAGTGCATAAGCGATGTCAGCATCCAAAGACAGTATCTTTTTAACGCTTATTCCGTCAGGCATTGCAATTTCATAGCGGGTTACTGTTGGTCCAATAACTACACTTTGCACCTTAGCTGGCACGCCAAAACTTTCAAGTGCGTTTTCGAGTGCAACCCTCTTTGCAGGCACTTCATCGTTAAGAGTTGAAAGGTCATCAGATTGAGTTTTAATAAGATCGATTGAAGGTTTGTTATACTTGTATGGTTTAAACGAAGTTTCCCCTTCATCACTATCAAGCGAAACAAAGCGCTTGCCACGTTCTTCTATGTGATTTGCCTCTCTTGCAGCTGTTTGCGCCCTTTCAATGTTATCACGTTCAAAAGAGTTTCTAACCATATTATCACGACCTAGCGTGTCACGGTTTGCAAGGCTATCACGAATTAGAGGTTCTCTGCCGCTATCTCTACGTTCAAAACTGTTATTTGTGTCACGATTAAATGAACGTTCTGGGATGGTAGGGCTAGGCGCAATAGGCTCTTCCATTTGGTTAAGCTCTTCTTCGACCACACTTCTAATGATATCGTCCGCTTCGCTTACAAGCTGTTCTGGCTTAATTTCTGGAATGTTTCCCCTCTTTTGAGGTTCACTATACGCATTGTATTGCTCCTCAAATAAATATTGAGAAGGTTTAATCGACTCACTTTTCATTTCGTTAAAAGTGGTTTGAATTTCTTGCGGTTTAACCTCTGGCACTCGTCTTTGAGATGCCATAAATTTATCCATGTCCACCTTTGGTGGAGTGAGAAGATATTCTTTTAGATTTGCTGGTTTTGCAGGCTCGGGCTGCTTTGGCTCTTCCTTGAACTTTGGTGCTACCTGCGTGCGTGAAAGCAGTCCAAGTTTTTCCTTTGCAAGTTGCTCTCTAGTTTTGTCTTCTTCAATGTGTGCGTTCAATACCACATTCACTTCTTGACGTTTCACAACTTCCTGCTTGCTTTCACGAGATTTCTTTTCTTTAAGCTGAATTTTAACAGGAGATGCCTCTTTTGCATTCTTGCGAGAAGAGATAAATTCCTCTACAAAGAAAGCTGCAAAAACGATGAGTAGCAAAGACAAAATAATGTAAGTGGCAGCAAGTCCCACAACAGAAACTAGGCTTGAAGTAATAAACCCGATTAAAATTCCACCTGCCGTGAGCTGTTTATTATATGAAAGAAGCAGATATTCACCATAAGACATAACGCTGCCATCCGCCCTAACGTTATTTCCAACTATAATCAGCTGAATTATAGATAAAAGCATAATGATACTAAGGCTCAAAAAGATAGCATAGCGCTTTGACATAACATATTTTTTATTGTTAAGAAGCGCAAGCGCCACAATCATCATAAGAATTGTGAGTGGATAGATAAATAAACCAAAAACGCCACGAAGGAAATACTGAAATGCTGGCCAAATACTAGTAACGGAAAAAAGGAAAAATATAGACGCCACGGCAAGCATTACCCAACCAACTATTTTTTTAATATTGCGATTTTTACTATTGTTTTTCTTAGATAGATGAAAAATTGCCATAATAATCCCTTTTAATAGACTAAGTATAACATAAAACAAAAATATCTCAAACTAAGTTGAGATATTTTTTTGCGAATATTGCACTCTAAGCGATAACCTCTGCGATATTTGTGGACACAGGCACAAGCTTGAACCCATCCCCCTGCAATTTATCAATAATTTTAGGAAGCGCAGCTGCGGTATCTTTGGTTGGATGCATTAAGATGAGGTCGCCACCCTTAGCGTTCTTAATTGCACGGCTGTATATAAGCTCCGCATTTTTATCACGCCAGTCGATTGTATCGCGAGTCCACATAATAGTTTTGTAGCCAAGTGAACTTGCTGCCCCTACCGTCACCTTGTTGTAAGCCCCGCTAGGAGGAGCGAAGAGGGTCATTTCCTTGCCAACAAGTTCTTTTACTATCTTATGAGTGGAAGAAATTTCGTTTAAGTTGTCCTGCTCACTAAGTTTGTTATGGTCTTTATGATAGTAACCATGGTTGGCAAGTTCATGTCCAGCCTCGTCAATCTTTTTAAGCGTGTCAGTTTCAAGAGCCGCCCATGTGCCGCCCACAAAAAAGGTTGTTTTTACATCCTTCTCTTTCAAAGTTTTCAGCATATCGTCAATATACTCAGTACCCCAGTAAACATTTATCATAAGGGAAATATATTTTGAATTTGTGTTTCCACTATAATAAACGCCGCTGACAACACTCGCTGCCACCCCGCTGCCGCTACCTATGATAGTAGCCACTGCTACAATCCCTACAATAAGTGCTATGCAGGCATTAATAACCGCCGTACGTAATTTAAAAACTCCAAAATGTATCTTTTTCATAGTACAAATGTATGTCCACCTTTCACCATTTATGACAACAAAAAAAGTGGCAGCTGCCACTTTTTCATTTTTACATATAAAATGCTTATTTGTCTTCCTTTTCGGTCTTTGGAAGAAGGCGTTTAAGGTCAATTCTCCCCTTTTCGTCAATCTTGATAACTTCAACTTCAACTTTGTCACCAATCTTAACCTCATCTTCAACCTTCTCAACGCGTTTATTTGAAAGTTTTGAAATATGAACCATTCCTTCTCTTCCGCCACCAATATCAACGAAAGCACCAAAGTTCATAATGCGAACAACTGTTCCGTCATAAACATCGCCAACTTCTGGCACTTCTACAATGCCCATAATGATAGTTCTTGCTTTCTCGCACATATCAATATCTTGACCTGCGATGCAAACACGACCATCATCTTCAATGTCAATCTTAACGCCAGTCTGCTCGATAATCTTATTAATTGTCTTTCCGCCAGAACCGATAACATCTTTGATAAAGTCAGGGTTAATTTGCATAGTGATAATTTTAGGAGCGTACTTAGAAAGCTGTTTCTTAGGCTCAGGAATGCACTCCAAAAGTTTGTTCATGATATACATACGCCCTTCTCTTGCCTGTTTAAGTGCAGTAGTAAGAATAGCCTTATCAATACCATGAATTTTGATATCCATTTGAATTGCGGTTACACCAACCTCAGTACCAGTAACCTTAAAGTCCATGTCACCAAGGAAGTCTTCAAGTCCTTGAATATCAGAAAGTACTGCAACCTTGCCGCTCTTTTCATCTTTAATAAGTCCCATAGCAATTCCCGCAACTGGTCTAGTAATAGGAACGCCACCATCCATAAGTGCAAGTGTTGAACCGCATACAGATGCCATTGAAGATGAACCATTTGATGAAAGAATTTCACTAACAAGTCTGAGTGCATAAGGGAACTCTTCTTCACTAGGTATAACTGGCTCAAGCGCTCTTTCAGCAAGTGCGCCATGTCCAATTTCACGACGACCCGGGCTCTTTAAATTGCGAGCCTCACCTGTTGCATAAGGAGGCATATTGTAATGGTGAACATAACGATTTACTTCTTCATCATCAAGACCTTCAAGTTTTTGCATATCGCTGAAAGTTCCCAAAGTAAGAGAAGTAAGCGCTTGTGTTTGTCCACGAGTGAAAATTGCGCTACCGTGTACGCGTGGCAGGATGCCAGTTTCACACCAGATAGGACGAATTTCAGTCAATGCACGCCCATCAGGACGAACACCTTTGTTAATAATCTTAGCACGCACCTTTTCTTTTGTCATCTTGTACAGTACATCCCCGATTTGACGCTCGCAGTCAGGGAAAATTTCTGCAAAATGTTCCTTAGTTTCGCTGTCAACAGCGTCCTGTCTTGCAGAGCGCTCTTGACGGTCAAAAGTATCAAGTGCGTAGTCAAGCTTCTCGTCTGCAAACTGGCGAACAGCTTTGTCAATCTCTTCAGGAACAACATAATATTCAATCTTGTCATTTACTGGTTTGCCAATTTCTTTTTTAACCTTTTTGAAGAACTTAACAATCTTCTTAATCTCTTCATGAGCAAACATAATTGCATCAAGCATAGTTTCCTCTGGCACTTCTTTTGCGCCAGCTTCAACCATAAGAACAGCTTCTTCAATTCCGCTCACGGTAAGGTGCATAAGGCTTTGCTCGCGTTGAGCAGCGTCTGGGTTGATGATAAACTTGCCATCAACAAGTCCTACCTGAACTGAACCAGTAGGTCCCATAAATGGAATATCAGAAATTGTAAGTGCAAAACTTGAACCAAGCATTGCAAGTGGTTCTGGTGCGCAATCAGGGTCGACAGAAAGTGCAGTTGCAACTACGCAAACATCGTTATAAAATCCTTTTGGGAAAAGTGGACGAAGAGGTCTGTCAATAAGGCGGCTTGTGAGAATTGCCTTATCACTAGGTCTACCCTCTCTCTTTTTAAATCCACCCGGAATTTTGCCGACTGAATACATTTTTTCTTCATAGTCAACAGCAAGTGGGAAAAAGTCAATTCCCGGTCTTGGAGCGTCAGACATAGTTACGTTAACCATAATAACAGTTTCACCGCAACGTACAAGGCAGCTGCCGTTTGCCTGTTCACAAAGGCGACCAGTTTCAAAACTTACTTCCTTTCCTCCAATCTTAATCTTAAAAATTTTAGCGTCATCTTTCATAATTAATTCTCCTATATTTTTTCACAAATAAATATTATCACTTTTTTGTAAATTTAACAACTAAATGAGTGTCATTTTCAAAATTAAAACAAAAACAAAAAAGGGACAATAAAAACATCATCCCTCTTTTATTATTAAGTTATTTTGCAATGACATCACGAATGCCAAGCTCTTTGATAAGATTTCTGTAAGCTTCGATATCTTTCTCTTTAAGGTAAAGTAAAAAGCCTTTTCTTTTACCAACCATTTGAAGCAAGCCACGGCGAGAATGTTTGTCTTTAGGGTTAACATTCAAGTGATTTTCATTGAGGTGATTAATTCTCTCAGTGAGTAGTGCAATTTGAACTTCAACAGAACCAGTATCACCTTCGCTTTTTTGATACTTTTTAATGATTTCTTGTTTTCTAGCCTTATCCATAGTTTTCCTCCCATTTAATTTAATCCCCTTAAACATAGCGAGGCGTCAAGAGGTGTCGCACAAGCTTTGCTGTAAGGTTTAATCGACTTTTGCAGTATAACATAAAAATCACACTTAGTCAAGCGAAACTTGCATTTTTTAAAGTTTATTTTCCAAAATACTTTGAAAAATTTTCAAGGTTATGTATAATGAAGAAAAGGAGAAAAGCATGGATTTAAAAATAAAGGATACTAGCAATTCATTTAAATGTCGCGTAAATGGAGTGCTTTTGCATGAAGGAAGAATTTTAGTTCTTCAAATGTGTCACAATGGATTTTACTGTTGTCCGGGCGGACATGTTCATCTAGGCGAAAAATCCACTGACGCTATAGAACGAGAATTTTATGAAGAAACAAAAATAAAAGTAAAAGCAGAAAAACTCTTGTCTGTAATGGAAAATTTCTTTTTAGGAAAGTTAGGAAAATTCCATGAAATCAGTTTCTATTATCTTTTAACACCTACTGGCGAATTTTCAACAACAGATTTCTCTCTTATTGAAAATGATGAAGGAAACCTATTGGATATGGAATATAGATGGGTTGCGCTTGACAAGCTTTCCGATATCAACTTTAAACCAGAAATTCTTAAAAAGAAATTAGAAACCAAAAACTTTGATTTTGAACATATCATTTATGACCAAATAAGTTTAAATAAATCTATTTAAAAAACTCTTGTTTTCTTGCAATCATTTCGTCAAGGCGAGAGATATAATCTTCAATAAACTTCACATTTGCCTCGCGCTCAATTCGGTTTTCAAGGCTGAACACCCTCTTTGACATAGCATTCGCCCCTACCGCGATAACGCTGCTTGTCTCTTCCATGCTGTCTACATTAAAAACGCAAACATTGTCATCTCGGAAGTAGCCTACATTTTCCAGCCCCCCAAGTTGATGTTTTTGACGATACATGTAATATGGCTTGTAGCCATTTTCGCTCAAAAGTTTCTCAGCATAATCCATCATTTTACAAGCTTCGCTATTTGATAAGCTTGTTCCGCTATCGCGGAGGAGCGAACCATTTTTTACAGATAAAGCATGCACAGTGATATTTTCAGGTGCAAGGTCTAAAAGTGTTTGCATAGTACGTTTAAAGATACCGAGTTTCTCCCCCGGAAGCCCTGCAATCACATCCATATTAACTTTAAATCCCTCTTCAAGTGCTAGGCTGTAAGCTTCAAGCACTTCTTTATTTTTATGTTTGCGACCTATGCGTTTTAGGGTTGCCTCGCAGAAAGTTTGAGGATTAATGGATATTCGAGTGACATTATGTTTTTTAAGCACTTTAAGCTTCTCAGCCGTAATAGTGTCAGGTCTACCACACTCCACCGTAAACTCACCTACCGGAAAGGTAAGTGCTGACAATAGTTTATCGAGTTGCTGAGCGTTAAGCACGGTTGGCGTGCCGCCGCCTATATAGATATTTCGTACAATAAGAGATTTTTTTGCAATTATCTCTTTGGTCGCATCAATCTCTTTTATAACCGCATCTAAATACTCATCCAGCCTATTTTTTACCCTTTCAAGTTCGCTTGATATAAATGAGCAGTATAGGCATCTTGATGGGCAGACTGGAATATTTACATAATAGTCAACAAGATTGTCATTTCTTATTATACACTTTTGATTTTTAAGAATGTTTGCAACCAGCTTTGCCTTATCTTTTCTAACTCTATATTCTCTTTCTAGCGTTTCGGCAGCCATATATTCTTTGATCTGACCGCTTTCAATTAAATTGCGGGCAAGCTTAGTCGGTCTAATTCCAGTAAGACTTCCCCATGGAAGCGTCTTTTTTGTTAACTTAGAAAGCAGATCATATAAGTTTACTTTTAAGTTCTTTCGCCTCAGGCTAAAAAGCTCCCTCTCGCCTAGCTTCTTATCATATTTTGCTGTAAAAGCAAAATGGTAACTTTTGTCATTAAAGTTGATATCAAAACTGTTATTAATCTCGCCCTCATTTATCCTTTCTTCATGAGTTATTGCAATGTCTACCTCAAAAAGATTTACAAGGTCAAATATATCTTGATAAAGTTCTTCTTTATTAGTTTTTAGTTCCATCTATCACTCCTTTGTACCTGCGTAACATTACGCAATGTTCTACAAGATGACATCACCTTTTCAAGCTCAGCCTTATTTTTAACAAGAACTGCTATATCACAAATAAAGTTATCTCCCACGTCTTTCGCATCAAAGGCAGTAATGGTTACTTTCATATTAGTAATAAGCGTGGTAAGCTTTGCAATGTTGTTATTAGACTTATCTGCCACAACATGAATAGTTGCCACAAAGGAGTTGCCTTCCTTGGTAGACCAGTCAGCGTTAATAAGTCTCTCAGGCTCTAAGTACTTAATATTAGGGCAGCCCTCTCTGTGAATGGTTACACCCTTGCCGCGCGATACATAACCAACTATCTTATCCCCCTCAATAGGATTGCAGCAGCCAGCGTATCTAACAAGCATTCCGCTGTCACCGTCTATAAGTACTCCGTCTTTATTTTTCTTAACCGTGACTACGCTTGTAGGTTTAGGCAATACTACATGGTCACGATTGTAAAGAGATACAAATTTACCTACCGTCTGTTGAGGCGCAAGCGAACCACTTCCAATGGCAGCATAAAGCTCGTCTATGGTTTTCATGGTTTGTTTGGATAGCACCTCATCCATGTACTTATCTTTTAAAAGTTGAGAAAGCAAAAATCCTCTGTCCTTAACCGCCTGCTCAAAGATAAACCTGCCTGTCTTAATGTTTTCTTCTTTTAGTTCATTCTTGAAAAAGGCTTTCATCTTTGAACGCGCCGAGTTGGTCTTAGCAATATTCAACCAGTCACGCGATGGACCTTTGCTATTTGGATTGGTAAGCACTTCAACAATGTCACCATTTTGAAGCCGAGTGCTTATAGGTTTGATTACCCCGTTTATTTTAACACCTACGCAGCTGTTACCAACACCGCTGTGAACAGCGTATGCGAAGTCAATTGCAGTAGCACCTTCTGGGAATTCAAGTACCCGCCCTTTTGGTGTTTGACAGAAAATAACCCCGCCATAAAGATCCGCTTTAAGAGTTTGCACAAATTCTTCGGGCGGTAAATTTTTTGCATTGTCAATCGCCTCACGAAGCCATGTAACTCTCTTATCAAGTTCATCCTTTTTAGACGCGTTCTCTTTGTATAACCAGTGTGCAGCATTTCCAAATTCGTTTGCACGATGCATTTCAAAAGTTCTTATCTGAATTTCAAGCGGATGCTGATTTTCAACGATAATTGTAGTGTGTAAACTTTGATAGCCATTCGGCTTAGGGTTTGCGATATAGTCTTTAACTCGCCCCGGCATAGGTTTGTATATGAGGTGAATGCGCCCTAGCACGCTATAACACTCTTCAACATTATCAACTATAACCCTCATTGCAAGAAGGTCATAAATTTTATCAAGGTCAAGCGTCGCTTTCATTTTTTTGTAAATACTCGAAATGTGTTTTTGGCGATATGTTATCTGCCCTTTTATTCCAAGTTCAGAAAGAATCGACTCAAGTTTGGTTTTGGTGATTTCAAATTGTTCCCCATTTTCCTTACTCTTGGCTTCAAGCTGCTCTTTAAGAAAAGCATACTCCTGCGGATGTTCTAGTCTTATAACATTATCATCCATTAAAAGCTTGATTTTATCAAGCCCCAACCTCTCAGCAAGCGGAATATGAATTTCTTTTACAAGCTTTACAAATTCTCGTGTTCGGTCATCTAATGGAAGTTCTATCTCGGCAATATCAAACGCGATACCAGCAAGTTTAATTATGATAATTCGCACATCCTTGCTAAGCCCTAAAAACATTCTTTTAATATCATCGGCTTCTTCACTTGCTGTAAGCTCGGAAATATCTTTAATAGACTTAAAACTTTCCACAAGTTCATTTTCCTCTGCTGAAAGGTGCGTTAAATACTCTTCACTTCCCGTCTTTTTATAATTTTGGTATGCAAAAAAGGCAAGAGCTGAACTTTTGTCTAGTCTTGTATCAACAATGGTTTTGTATACGAACTCACATCTGTCAAGATTTAACTCGTCTGTTAAAAGAAGCGTTAAGGCGTCCCGTTCCCCATCCGTCAATGAGAAATCTTTGCAAACCCTCTCTTGCAACTTTTTAACTCTATCGGCGTTATCCATTCTTCCTCCCAAAAGTATTTTTAAGTAGACATAAACTTCCATACAAACTTGAAGATGAAAGTTGACATTTCTTATCTTTATTAACATAAACTGTTAATCTTTCATTTTCTACCGTCTGAATAAGTTCAAGTTGATTAAATACAAGAAACGCCACATAGAAAGTTGCAAAGCTTATATTTGCAAAATTGATGCTGTCATATAAATCAAATATAGTCAAATATGGTTTTCCGCTTCTACTTTTTAGCGCATTAAATACCCTGCCAAATGTTTCTCGGCTAAGGTCAAGGTTGGAGAAAATCTTGGTATCCTCGTTTGCTTCAAGAGGAAGATATATTTCTGCATTTGTCACTTTGTTGAGCGCTGCAATAAAACCAGAATCCAAAACTGGTGACAAAAATACAATTTTATTATAATTTTTAGCCCAATCTAACCCTTTTGGTGATAACAATAAACTGTTATACCCTATTTCACGGCTCTCATGCACCCCAAAATGATATATGTTTGAAGTGCTATAATTTTTTGAAAATTCTACATAGGTTTGGCAGGAATAGGTCACAAAGGCAGTTCCGAACACCGAAGTAGTAGTACCTGAAACAAAATTTAAAAGCTGCTCTTTTGGATAGAGTGTATATTTCGCTT
>CAJULT010000004.1 GCA_910587225.1 uncultured Christensenellaceae bacterium | reverse complement strand
GGAGGGATTTGCTAAAATAAAAATTGAAAGTAAGAAATTAGAGTTAAATTAAGGAGGCGTAATGAAAAAAGTTTTAAAAACATTAGCGCTGATTTTTTGTTTAAGCATAATGGCGGGTGGCGCATATTTTTTGTCGTCAAGTGAAATATTTAACACACAACAAAAAGATGAAATTTCAGAAGATGTGAACGGTGCGATTGGTTGCAAATGGATGTCTACTTTGGGAACGGTCAGTGCAACTTATTCATCGGGAGGAAGTGCGACCGTGGCTACTAATCCTACATTAACTCGAAGTGATGTTTGCGGCGGAACACATCAGCAGACAATTGATGGATACTTGCATAGATGTACGATAACTGTGAATTTGGACGGAGTAGCGCCAGAAGGTTATGCTATAAACCTTAACGAGTCTTATGCAACATATTCAATTATTAGCCTAGGAAGTGAGGGCACGGTATCTAGTAAGAGAACATTACCCTCATTTTCAATTGGGGTTATTGATAGCGCAATTTCATATATGGGCAATGTGAAAGTCAATGTGTATCTAGTTTTGGATGCTTTAACTAGCGACATTACAGTAAATCCAAATGGGGGAAGGCATTATAGAAATGTGCTTCAAGGGATTGATAAAGACTGGGTAGGCGATAGTGGCGCGGGCATGACGATCAGTTATGTGGCAAGTGAAGGGAATATGTATGTTCAAGCTGATGAAGGTAGCTTTGCGCCAACGCAGTTTTCAGCAGACTTAACTGCTGGCGAGGAGTATTTACTTCATGCTATTGGAGGAGCATACAATATTGGCGTACTATATAGTACCGATCCAGATTTTGGTCAGGCAGATGATGAAGGCAGTTTGGAATTTGAGGATTATGGTGAGTGGTTACCATTTACAGCCTACGCAACTGGCACATATTATTTTGGTATTTACTCATTAGAAAGTGTTTCGGGGGAGTTTTCAAGTGATTTTTGGGTTGTGCCAGCAAATAGTTGGACAACTTCAAGTATTACATATACTTACTCTATTGGATCTAGTGTGCCTTTATTGTATCCATCCAAAACGGGCTATAATTTCAGTGGTTACAGCGTGACAAGTGGTTCATCGACATATAACAAAACATATAATACCGTTTCAGTAGTTAACAATTCAACGCTTACTGCCAACTGGACTGCGAAAACTACAATTGTCAAGTTAGAGCAAAACGGTGGCAGCGGCGGAACAACCCGTATAGACGCAACCTACGATAGTGAAATGCCAGCCATAACAAAACCTTCGCGGACAGGCTACACCTTCCAAGGTTATTTCGATACAAGTGCCACAAGTGGCGGAACGCAGTATTATACCTCAACGGGTGCGAGTGCAAGAGTATGGCATAAGGCCATTGCGGGCTCTAATTTTACAACTCTTTACGCTCGTTGGACTGAAAACAAATATACAGTTACAGTAAATCCAAATGGCGGGACATACAACGGTAGCACAAGTTCTACAAGTTTGGGAAGTAAAAATTACACCACCGTTATTTCAGTTTCGTCACCAACAAGGACAGGTTATAACTTTACAGGTTGGACTGTGACAGAAGGGCTTAATCCTGCTACAGCGCTGTGGGGGACAACAAACGCTCCTACAACCTCAATTTCATCGTCTACAACAAAATGTGTGAACGGAATTGGTCTAGTATATTTTAAAAGCATTACGCCGACGAATAATGACTCAGTGACACTTACTGCCAACTGGCAGGAAAAAGCATGGACAGATTCTGAATATGTCGCGTCAAGTTACGCAAGCGGCACAGGAACGCAGCAAGACCCATATATTATTAAAACAGCAGGGCAGCTTGGAAAGTTATCTCTTGATAGTCAGACTAGCGCTTTTGAAGGTGTATATTTTAAACTTGGAGCAAACATAGATTTAAACGCTCACCAATGGGTTCCGATAAATATTCTAAATATTCGAAGCACATTTATGGGAAATTTTGATGGCAGCTATTATAAGATTTCAAATCTCAGGATCACTGAGGGGAACTATAATTGTGCCGGCCTGTTCGGACAGGCGTTGTATGTTTCAAATATAATTCTTGAACATGTTACTATTGATATGTATACAAATGTAGGAGCAATAATGGGCGGAACTACAACTAACAGTGAAATTAAAAATTGTATCGTGTCATATGCAAATTTAAATGGAAGATTTGTTGGTGGTTTGGTAGGTCGAGCTGCTGCGCCTAATGTGATTATCAGCGGATGTTTAGTTAAAAACAGCGCTTTAGACGGGGACTATTGTGGTGCCTTCATTGGAGATACTTTGACTACGGGGCGTTTAACTGCTTGTGCAGCCTATGGCATAAGTGGTGCGAACTGTAAATCGGTCAATGGAAGTGGAGGCTTAGTAGAATCTATGACAGGAGTTTATTCAGAGACTGAATTAGAAGGAAAGAAGATGTTAGGCAACGCCCAAAGTTTTGGCGATTTTACTTATGATCAATACCTAAATGACGGCATGCCAATGCCTAGCGGATTATTTGCAGTTGGCGGTCAAAGTGGCAGCGAAAATGTTTATAATTACCTCGTGGAAATGGGCTTTGAAGGGGTGAGTTAAGCAAGTAAAATTGACATGACAATACTCGACAAATAAAATCATAATATTCGGTTACGACACCGCTATTATGATTTTTTTTGGTTGAAATTTGTGATATAGTTAGATTGTTCGTTGAAAAAAATAAAAGGAGAGAAAATATGGAAAAACAAAAGGTTTATTTGGCGGACGCAGAAGATGAAACGCTTGCAAGCTATTTCACCGCAAGTGAGAAATATAGTCTGGTAGGGCGCTCGACAGACGGCGCTGGCGTCATCAAAGACGTAAAAATGTTAAAGCCTGATTTTCTTGTGATGGAAGTTATGCTTTCAGGTATGGACGGCTTTATGGTTTTAGAAACTCTCAAAAAAGAGATGAAAGCTTCTATGCCTAAGGTTATCTTCGTTTCACACCTATCTCATAGTGGTTTTGTTTCAAAAGCAATCAAGGAAGGGGCTAGCTATTTTATGGTTAAACCTATTATACCTGAAAATCTTGACCAGCGTATGCGTGACCTTCTCACCCAAACTGACAAAGCCTTAGATAAAGGCGAAAAGCAGTTGGAAGAAAAAATTTCAAATATTTTCATTTCTATCGGAATTCCTGCTCATATTAAAGGTTATCAGTTTCTAAGAGAGGCTGTTAAGCTTGCGGTAGAAGAACCCGAAATCATCGGCTCTATTACCAAAAAACTTTATCCAACCATAGCAGAGCGCTTTGATACTTCTTCAAGCAAGGTTGAGCGTGGCATGCGTCATGCCATTGAAGTAGCATGGAATAGAGGTAAGATTGAAAACATTAATTCTCTTTTCGGACTTAAAATTTACAATTCAAATGAAAAGCCTACTAATGGCGAGTTGATAGCGCTAATAGCTGACAAAATGCTAATGGAAGGCTAATTTCCACATATAAGCGGCGCATTTCTGCGTTCACTGGCGGGCGGCTCAAAACAGTCATTTAGCTTTTACTAAACTCCTGCCTAGTCGCATTCGACGAGCCTTAAAAATCTTGCTTCTACGCGAGCTTAGGAAATATGGGAATTAAAAAACACACTTGAAGTGTGCTTTTTTTATTAAGCTTTAGAAAGGTGCTTTTTATGCGGTTTTACATATTTGAGTTTGTTTCTTTTGGAAAGTCTAGTTTGCTTTGCATGAGCAAATTTGTTTTCGGTTTTAAGATCGATTTGTGCGTTGAGTAGCTGGTGTTTACGCTGAGAAACTTCGCGGATAAACATTGTTTCGCCCATAGCCTCTCTCACGCTAGTAGAGAACATAAAACTATTTGGGTCGGCTTCATGAACTATCAATTTCATTCTTCTTGCTTGTTCATTAGTTACAAGGCAGAGGAGCATAGTTTTTTGCTTATGTGAAAAAGCTCCTTCCGCATTGAGTTTTGTTACGCCGCGGTTAAAGGTCTGTAAAATCTTTTCGGCAACAGCTTCTTCTTTGTCGCAGATGATATAGAAGGCACGTACACCTTTTGAACCGTTAAGTATTGTGTCCATCATTTTGCCCGCAATGAAGATTGCTACAATTGTGTAGAAGGCGCAGTTGATACCGAAAGTAATTACGCTAAGCACAATTACAACAAGGTTGATTATCATGGAACACTGACCTGTTTTAATATTTGGGAAATACTTATTTAAAAGCAAAACTACTACATCACTACCACCAGTGCAGCCGCCGCTTCTAAAAATAATTCCTCCGCCGACGCCTACAATAGCGCCTCCAACCAAGGCTGAAATTGTCGGATCTGCTGGTACAAGAGCTGGGATATACACATATTCAAGGCATAACGTGAAGATACCGATACCCATAAGTGTCATAATCGCAAACTTCCAACCAAAGAAGATAAAGGCTAGTATTACAAGAATCACGTTAAGACCAAGGTAAATAATGGACGATCCTATATTAATTCCAACGCGCGACAAAAGAACCGAAAATATAGTTGCAAGTCCAGAGAACCCGCTTGGTGTAAAATCATGCGGTGTATAGAAGCAGTTATAGCCAAGACAAATGATAGCTGATCCTACCGCCAATAGCAAAATTTGAAATGCGATGCGTGCATACTTGTTAGTTATAATTTTACTCATGTTTAACTCCTTCCTATATTTTAGACAAAAGTCATCATTTTTCCAAATAAAAATCGAACAAGTTCTTCTTTTCTTACTCTTTGCAATAAAAAGCCCAACCGCAAGGGTTGGGAAGTTTGGTAGCAGCAACTGGGATCGAACCAGTGACCTCATGAGTATGAATCATGCGCTCTAGCCAGCTGAGCTATGCTGCCATGCTTTTAAATTATATATAATTTTGATATTTATGTCAATGAAAAAATGAAAAAATTTGGGATAATTTTTGAAAATAGTTATAGATGTGGTATAATGCTAGCATGAAATGCAATAGTTGTCCGCGAAAATGTAATGTCGATAGAACTATGCAAACGGGTTTTTGCAGAGAAGGGCAAGACATTCGCATAGCTAAAATTATTGAAAACTTTAAATGGGAAGAGCCTTGTGTGAGTGGAGATAAAGGCGCACTTGCCATCTTTTTTTCGGGCTGCAATCTTCGTTGCCAGTTTTGCCAAAATTACGAAATTTCGCATATAGGCAAAGGCCAGTCCTATTCGGTGAGTGAGTTTGCGAGGCTTTTAGAAAGTTACAATTTAAATAACTACGAGAGCATTGACCTTGTGACGCCCTCCCACTTTTCAATGCAAATAATCCAAGCTATGAAACTTGTTAAACCGAAAGTTAAGGTAGTTTGGAATAGTAATGGTTATGAAAGCGAAGAGGTGATAAAATTAATTGCTCCGCATGTTGATATATTTTTAGTTGACCTTAAATTTTACGACCCTAATTTGTCATTGAGGGTAGCGGGCGCAAAAGATTATTTTGAGGTGGCAGGAAAAGCAATTAAGCTTATGTCCTCACTTAAGCCAAACAAATTTGAAGAGGGTAAGCTTGTATCAGGCGTGCTTATACGTCACCTTATTTTGCCCGGACAGGTAAAAGATAGTATCAAGCTGCTAAATTTTATAAAGGAGAATTTTAAGCAGCCTTGCGTAAGTATAATGAGTCAATTTACACCTACTGGCAGAGGCGAGTTCAGCCGTAAGATAACACCGCTTGAACTAAAAACAGTTTTAGCCCACGCTGAAAGAATAGGACTTGACAACGGATATTTCCAAGATATAACAAGTGCAAGCGACTGCTTTATTCCAAAATTTTAGATATTAATTTGACTTATCGGGGAAATATAGGTACAATAGATTAGAGGTATAGTTATGGACGCATATACAAAATATTTAAAAAAGCGCATGAACGCCACAAGACTTATGGGGCTTTTGGTTTCAGCAATCGGAGTGGCTTGCATACTTTTAAATTATTTTAAAATTATAAACAGCTGGCTTGCAGCGGTAGTAGTGTGCTATAGTATGGGCTGCTGCTTTTTCTTTAACGGATCTTATCAGGATGTGAAAAGCGGAAAAGTTTTAAAAAGATTAAATTATTTTCTTGCGGCATTATTCTTTATTGGCACGGTGGCGCTTGCCATTTACGCCTTCTTCGCAGGTTATATAAGAGCATATTAAAAAACGGACAGTCAAGCCCGTTTTTATTATAATAAACCTTCAATTCTATAAACATAATAATTGGCGTCGCCTTTACATCTTTCAAAGCTCATATCGAAGGTAACCATATTGATAGCATAAGCGCCAGCTTGGTTGATGATGAGTCTTGTTTTGTTGGCAAGGATGTTGACTTTAAGATAGAACTGTTTGTCAACGCCCACGCTACATGTGTGAAGAGCTATTTCGCTAAACTTGCGGTGCTGCAAATCAACTACGCTGGTAACATCATATTTATTAACTGACGCATGAATGCGTAGCCTTTTGAAAGGAGAGAAATCATAAGTTAAACTATTGCCACCAACCATACCTGCTGTAAAGCCCCAGTTGACATTCGGGTCGGCAGATGACGCGTCGTAGATTGTGACAATTCGTTCACCGCAGTTGTTCCAAAGCTCATTAATCTTAGTTGACATATCATTTATTGTCTCTAAAATTTCACCTTTCCAATTTGATAAAGCGGAAATGGAAGAAGATAGCGTTGTTAAGCTTTCAGCCTGTTCATTGACCTTTGTTTGCAAACTGTTAACATTGCTTTCGGCTGTTGAAATTGAATTCTGTATTGTGGATAAATCATTTTGAAGTGTGGTAATTTTTTCTGCATTAGACGAAACAGAACTTTCGCAATTTTGAATTTTTGTAAAGCAGGCACTTACTGTTGCGCTTAGAGAAGAAACACTATTTTTGCAGCCTACAACTTTTTGATTTAAATCTGTAAGCGAGCAGTTGACATCTGATAAGGCGGATGCGTTTTCTTTTATATCGTTTATGTTTTCAGCAATTTGAATTTGGCATTCGGCAATTTGTTCATTGAACGCGTTTATTCCACCCAGAAGGTTAGTGATTGATTTAGAATTGTCATCAACTTTTCCTGTGAGCATAGAAAGGGAATTTTTTAATGAGGTGATATTATTTTCAATTCCGCTCATATCTGGCAGGGCTGCACCTTCTATTAACTTTTGCAGCTTTGGTATACTTACTCGTGACAGGTGTTGAATGTCTAGTTTAAGTGCCGCAACACTACTTTCAAGGTCTTTGATTGTTTGCATAATAAAACTCCTTATCTTTAAGCGCATGGCTTTGTGATAAGGAGTATAGGTTAGAAATTTAAAGTTTTCAACCTTTACTGCCACCTTTTTTCTTTTTGATAAACACTAAAAGGAAGATAATAGTAAGGCAGGACGCAATAACCATAATACCAGTAATCAGCCCCGCGTTAATCCCGTTTGGTGAAATGTCGCTAGTCAGCATAAGGCCATAGTATAGGCTGCCATCTTCAAGAACTATTGCTACCGCGTTATACTTTTCATGGTGCTGGTAACCTTTGTAAAGATAAATTCCCTGTCCTGCCTTTGCTGTGTGCGTGGTAGGGGTTTCTTGCAAGTCATAAATGACTGCACCCTCATGAGCGACACTGCCATTAAAGACAGGATACATTTCTTGTTCAGACTTGGAAAAAGATAGATAGTATTTGTAGACATAACCTTCAAGTTCGGTGTCTAGATAATTAAAAGTTATTTTTGCAAAGTCGCCCTCTACCACCAGCTCGACAACCTCGCTATTATTTGCAAGGGTAACAGGCTCATCATTGTAAAGGAGAGGAGATGAGAAGTCTGCTGTTTGATAAACGGGGCAGCTTGGCACCATAACATAGGCATTGTCGGCCGCGTAGGTAGCATTGCTGACGCCACTAAAAAGCATGATAAGACATAAAAGAAATTTCATAACTTAATTATGTCCAAATCAAACTTTTTTGTCAAGAAAATTTTTGTTATAAAAAAGCATACCCTTGAGATATGCTTAACTTTTAATTTTACGGATACACAGAAACATATTTAAACACTCATGTATTTTCGTCATCGCATTTTAGTTGATTGTGACAAAAATTTTTTGCATTTTCAAACAGGCGGACATAACAACCATCACCTTCATATCGTTGGAGCTGATGATAAACCATATTTCCCTGATGAAGCTCTTTGTATTTCTTTTTCATTTCGTTGACAAATCTTTCTGCTTCATATCCCCAGCAATGTGAGTAGAAAAACACATTTTTGGTTGTTTTTGAAATCAATGCTTCTAAAGCCTCACAAGTAGGAAGTCCCCCTTTAAGAATTCTAGTGTCAAAGCCGGAGCGAACATTATCTGCCCAAAGATCAATACAGAATATAGACTCTTTCATTTCATCCTTTGGCATTGCAGCCATTGCGGAGAGAATATCGGGATAACCCGTATCTATAAAAGAAATTTTCCCATCGGTTGTAAAAACAAATTTATGAATAGTAGAGGAAGGAGTTTTTTTAGGTTTAAAAATAAAGTTATCAAGATTTTTAAAATCATCAATATGAAAATTATAGACATAGTATTCACATACAATATCTTTTTCCCCTTGAAACACATGTTTGAAACTGATCTCAATAGGTATTGTTTCATCCAAAACGCAACTTCTTTCTCGATCAGCATTCATGTATTCAGGAATAACTATAATCTTTCTCATGAAACCCCCTATTAACTTAAATATATCACATAAAATCACAAATTTCAATAGATACATCATAAAATATTTGTTCCCTAAATAAAATATCTTAATGAAACTTAAATTTTTAACTATCAAAAAAAGGACAATCATTGCAGTTTTGTTATGCATTATTGCAGCTGGTGGTGTTTTTGGCACATATTTTTCGGTAAAGGCGGCGAGTTCGCCTAAACCGACCTATTCTATTGTTATTGATGCCGGGCATGGTGGAATTGATGGTGGCGCGGTTGGAAAGATTACCGGCGTGGATGAAAGCCATTTAAATTTGCAGTACGCCTTTGCGTTAAAAGCTTTATGTGAGGACTATGGTATTGGCGTAACTATGACAAGGGCGGACATGAATGGGCTTTATTCTCCTACTGCGCCAAACAAAAAGCGTAGCGATATGGAAAGGCGGAGGCAGATAATTGAGGGCAGCAATGCAGACCTTGTAATTAGTCTTCATATGAATAGTTATCCTCTTTCTTCCGCGCGTGGCGCGCAGGTTTTTTACGCCAAAGGAGCTGAGGCGGGTAAGGCGCTTGCGGATAGCGTTCAAGAGGAGATTGTCAAAGGTGTGCCTAATGCGAGAAAGGTTTCAAGCGTGGGTGATTACTATATGCTCAACTGTACCACAAAACCTAGCGTACTTGTGGAATGCGGTTATCTATCAAATCCAGAAGAAGAGGCAAGACTTGTTGATGAAAAATACATGAAAGATTTTTGTTATTGCCTGCTTGCCGGCATATTGAAGTTTTTTGAAATGTAGCAATTTTGTTTTGAAAAAATTTTGTTTTTTGGTATGTTATATAAAAGGATAAAAACAAAATGTTAATCATAGTTTCAGGAGTATCTGGAGTAGGTAAAAATACTATTATAAATGAACTTATTAAGCAGCATGACAACATGCGCTTCTTTAAATCTGTTACAACGCGCGGGGCAAGACCCGGAGAGTGCAATTATATTTACTTGACGGAAGAGGAGTTCGCTAAAAAGGAAAAGGCGGGACACTTTTTTGAAACGGTAGCACTTCATAGTCATCATGTTGGCACGCTTAATGAAACGATAGATGCTATTGTCGAAGATAAGGATCATATTTACATCAAAGACATTGATGTTTATGGCAACCGTAAAATGCGAGAATATTTTAAGGGGAAGTCGCCAGTTGTATCTATTTTCTTAGACGCGCCAGATGAGGTAATTTATGACAGGTTAATTGGGCGCGGGGAAACGGAAGAGAATGCTCGTTTCCGCATGTCGCGTGCGCCTATGGAAAGGGCATGCCTTGACGAATATGACCTAGTGATTGAAAACCTAGAAATGCCAAAAACTGTTGAGATAATTAATAATTATCTAAAAAAACTGACAAAAAAGTAAATTTTTGGCTATAAAAGCCTAGCTTTGTATAAATGTCAATAATTAAAGCGGAGATATACTTGGTTTATGGAGAAAACTATGAACAAATATCTTCGCTATTTTTTAACCTTAGTATTCTTTTTTGTTACCTTTTATCTATTAGATTTGGCTAGTTTGCAGGTTACCATTTTCCCTTTTGCCTTTGGCTGCATGGTTGCGCTTATTTGGTCTAATCAGAAAGTGTGGATTGTATGCCCCGCCTATCTTTTTGCTACCATGGCAACAAACTTTACCTTTGAAGGAATTCTATCTTCCTTTGTAGCGGTGTTAATGATTGCCGTTCCTTATTACGTTCACGTCCTGCTTAAAAAGAATATGCGAAGGTGGGAACTTCCAATATATGCAGTTATAGGTCAGACGGCGTATGTAGTATTTACTGCGCTTTCGGGCGCTTGGCTTGTGTGCATATTACATGTGGGAGTTGGGGTGCTTTTTATGTACGCCTGCCTGCAAATTTTTGAAGCTATAATTGTGCGTGGGTTTACCTATAAACTTACTAGTGGAGAACTTATTGCCGGGGCTTTCGTCTTAATGGCAATTGTAGATGGACTGGCATCATTTGACTTTTTCGGATTTTCTTTTTTAAAACTAATTGTTCCGTTAATTCTGTTGTGTGTTAGCCATACTTGTAAAGGCTTTATTGCGCCCCTTCTTGCGGGGATTATGGGCTTTGGAACGCTGCTCGGCAATGGTAACCCTCTTTATGTTGCGCCCTTCATTTTATGGGCGCTTGCGATAACCGCTTTTCGCACCAAACAAAGAATTTTTCCTGTACTTGCAATGTTTGCGGCTGAGGCGGTTTGTGGTTTCTACTTCTCATTGTATTACAGTTATACTTGGCTAGACGCTTTGCCAGTTCTACTTAGCGGAGCGGTTTTTATGGTAATTCCTGCAAAGCTTTTAGATCAAATTTCAACCCTTCTTTCGTCAAGTGCTGATAGGCTAGGCATGAAAAATATCGTTAACCGTAATAGACAGGTGCTAAGCAGGCGGCTTGGCAATCTTAGCGAAGTATTTTGCGAAATGGACAGCGTGTTTAGAAAACTAATTAAGCAAAACATGAACAGTCAGCAGGTGAAAGATATGCTGTTTGAAGAAATTCGTGGCGAAATTTGTAAAGGCTGTCCTGAATATAAACATTGTCACCGCACCTTTTCAAATGAAAGTAAGAAAATGTTTGAAGAGCTTATTCAAATCGCAATGGAGAAGGGTAAAATTACACTACTCGACATTCCGAGTTACTTAACTTCTCGCTGTGCAAAAACTAACAGTCTTATAAGCGCCATTAACACGCTTACAGCTCAATATAAAAACTATTCAAGCCTTGTCGAAAGTGTGGATTCTAGTAAGCTGCTCGTGGCTGACCAGCTTAGTGGAATATCTCAAATTTTGAAAGGTCTTGCGGGGGAAGTTGACCTTCTAGTATCTTTTGATAGTGTAAGAGAGGGTAAAATAATTGATGAACTCGCCTATGCAAACATCATTTGTACTGATGCTGTGGTGTATGAGCGAGATGCGCGTACAATGATGGCTTCGCTGATCGTGCGCAGTGAAGATGCGGATAGAGAAAAACTTAGACAGGTAGTAAGCAAGATTTGCGGGCAGCGCATGATGCCTTATGAAACCTATCCAGCTTCTCGCGCAGGACTTGTAACTGTTAATCTCAAAACCGCACCAAGATATGATTGCGTGTTTGGTCTTGCCTGCCATAATAAGTCAGGCTCAGCTGTCAGCGGCGATTGTCATAGCGTGCAAAGGTTGGACGGTGACCGATTTATGTTCGCACTTTGCGACGGTATGGGATCGGGCGAAGCGGCAAATCAAAAAAGTGATACAGCAGTTAGTCTTATTGAAAACTTCTATAAGGCGGGCTTTGATAATGAGATAATCTTGTCTAGTGTGAATAGACTTTTAAATCTTGAGAAAAATGACGTGTTCTCTACAATAGATATTTGTGTAGTGGACCTTAGAAGTGGAATTGCAGATTTTGTCAAAATGGGGGCTACTTCAAGCTATGTACGCACAACCGATGAGTGTAAGATAGTGACTGGTGGGGCGCTTCCTATAGGGGTGTTAAATGACGTCAGCGCGCTTACGAACAAACTTGTGGTAGGCGAGAAAGATATGATAGTTCTTTGCAGTGATGGTATCAGCGACAGCTTTGGTAGTGACGAGGCGTTTAAAGAGTTTATTCTAACTATCAAGACGGCAAACCCACAGGAGTTTGCAGAGGAAATACTTTCTCGTGCGCTCGCAGGCAATAACGGCTACGCAGTAGACGATATGACCTGCCTTGTTGTAAAGGTCTTTCAAGAATAAATAAAACTTGGCTTGTGCCAAGTTTTTTGTATTGCTTTCGCAGCTAACTAAACTTTTCTGTGTATATCAAACCTGTCTTTTTGGCTGTCGTAGGAGCAGAGCAAGATATTTTTAAGTTCTTTCTTACTCTTTATTTTGAGTTTTTTGAAAAGCCATTCTTGGTCTTTTCCTGCTTGGCTTAGTCCTGACCCTGAAATATTTCCGTCAATAATGAGATAGTTGGTTATAGTAGAAGGCGATTCTTTTTTGTCAAGGTCACTAAGAACAACTGGTCGCTGCGCGGAAACTGGAAGTACTGAAAGTTTTCCGCTTGTTTCTAGCACGGCATAGGCGACTGAGGTTATGTCAAAGTAGCCTTGTTCTCGTAGCATTGAGAGTACGTCGTTGACATCAATTTTGCATTTTTTAATCTGTTTATAGTCTAGTTTTCCCTCGTAAATAATCATTGAAGGGTGACCTTTGAATATGCGTTTGAATATTGCACCTTTGCGACCTATTAATGCAACGAATAATGCAAACAAAAAGTATAGCGTCATGGCTATCAAGTAATAGTAAAATGGATTATTGTCATCAGTTGCCATTTCGGCAGCTATTGAGCCAAGACTAATTCCTACCGCATAGTCGATAAATTCTAGTTGTGCAATTTGCTTCTTTCCTAGTAGTTTAGCTATGATAAAAAGATATATAAATGATACAACTGAGTTTATAAGTACCCAATAAATGCCGTCTATTCCAAACATATTATTCTCCATAGTTAATGTGTGAAATGTTGATTATTTTATACAAAAAGGACAATTAATTAGTAAATTTGTCAAAATAGTGATAAAATATATGTGGAGGGATTATGAAAAAGGTGGATTTTCAGAGCTTTGATGGCGAAATTATCAAATGTTATGAGTTTGCGCCAGAGGGCGAAATTAAGGGAATAGTTCAAATTGTCCATGGGCTTGAAGAGCATGGAAAAAGATATTCTGACTTTGCAAAGTTTTTAAACAAAAACGGTTACTTAGTTTTTACCTGTGACCAAAGATTGCATGGGGAAACCGCAGGCGAAAATTTAAGTAAAACAAAAATTCGTGATATATATCCTGTGATGGTTCAAGACCAGTGCATGATTTCGGATATGCTTATTGATAAATTTAATAAGCCGCTGATTATAATGGGTCATTCTTATGGTTCTTTTGTTGTGCAGGGTTATTTGCAGCGTTATGACAAAGAAAGCGGAGCAATCCTTTGCGGAAGCGCTTATATGAAGCGTTTTGATGTTTTGCTTGGCGGAATAGTTGCAAAGCTGACTCGAAGTTTTAAGGGTGGGGAAGCAACGGCAAAAGCTATCGAAAAAATTGTTTATGGTGGCTATAATAAACAGGTGGGGAGTGGCAGTTGGATTTGCGCAAACCCTAAGTCTGTCGAAAAATATGAAGCCGATCCGCTTTGCGGACAACCACTTTGTGCAAACTTTTATTGTTCAATGTTTTCAAATACATACAAACTTTATAAAAAGAAAAATCTTGAAAAAATTGATAAGGCTATGCCAATTTTGATTATAAGCGGCAAGGATGACCCGGTTGGCAAAATGGGCAAAAGTACTACAAAACTCTATAAGTGTTATAAAAAGCATGGCCTTAATGCAAAATTAAAGCTTTATGAAGGCATGCGCCATGAAATATTAAATGAGGTAAACAATCAGATCGTATATAATGACATTTTGGAATTTGTCAATAATGTAATAGATAAATAAAAAACGGCAGACTGCCGTTTTTTTTATAAGTAATTAAAAAAAACAGGCGAAGCCTGTTGGTGTGGCTAACAGGACTTGAACCTGCACGGTTTCCCACTGGAACCTAAATCCAGCGCGTCTGCCAATTCCGCCATAGCCACATACTAGCATTAGTATATTACATATTTATCCTTTTGTCAAATCTATATTTAATAGCTTTGTAATTTTTTTAACCATATTTTCGCCTTCGACATATATAACAATGTAAGGAGAGAATATGAACAATCTATCGAAAAGTTATTCGTTAAAATTTGACCCCATAACAGAAACTTATGTTGTGGTTGAAAGCGCGCCGCAGCAACAAGGAAGACAAAATAGGGGGTTATTATCACTTTTTGCACGAAAAAATCCAGCAAAACGAACTGATGAACAGGAATTCAGTGAAACAGCGGAGTCGTTAAGTCAATCTCGTGCTTATGTTGAGCAGCCAACCCCAGCGCCGTCGTCACCAGCTCCGCAGCCAACCCAACCTACTGTGCGGCCGCCTCAAAATGAAGTGACAAACCCAAATCCCTCTACTCCCAGTAGCCCCTCAACTCCCAGTAGTCCCACAAACCCAGTTGGGGCTGTTAGGCTTAGTCGTGATTTATATAATAGCACGCGGATTTTGCACGGGCTCTACCAGGGGTTGAATGACATCAATAAAACTGATGAAGTAGATGGCTTAATACGTGAGAACCTGCTTATTCAATTCGCACTTCTAAATATATATTTGTCTTTAAGTGGAAACGCATTGCCACCTATGCAGGATATGACAGCTCCGTCGCTTGGTCAAAACTATTGCTCTGGCCTTGAAGTGACCGAAGATTATCTTGATATAATGATAAGGTTAAATGTCGAGCTTCAAAGAGTTGTAAATGTGCAAAACATTGACCGTCAACTTATAATAATTGGAAGCAGTCTAAGAAGTCAAAAAGACACAATAAATAAACTGCAAAAAAATTGCTTAAAAAATAATTAAAATTAATTAAAAATTAAAAAAATCGAATTATTTTTCGATTTTTTTATTATTTTTTGCTATTTTTTGATTAATTATTTTATTTATCAAATAAATTGTATCTTTCCGTGTGAATTATTGCATTAAATATTTTATTTTTAGCGTCATTATATTTTTTATCAATTTCTTTTAAAAATATTTTTGCATTTTCGCGCTGTGATTTGTGGTCGACAGGGCAAATGTTATGCAAAACTGGCAATTTTTCACTAAAAGAAACAATATCTTTTTCTTCGCAATAGATAAGTGGTCTTATCACATTAAGGTCTGTTTTTGAAAGATAGGTCTTTGGCTTAAAGGTTGAAAGTCTGCCTTCAAAGAAAAGTGACATAATAAATGTTTCCACAAGGTCGTCTTTATGATGCCCTAAGGCTACTTTATTGCAGCCTAGTTCTTTAGCGGCAGTATTTAGAAGTCCGCGGCGCATATTAGCGCATAAACTGCAAGGATTTTGTTCTTTTCTAGTGTCAAACACCACTTCAAAGACATTTGATGGGACAAGCTTGAAGGGAACATTTAGTTTTTCACAATATTTTTCAATTTCGCTATAATCCATTTTTCCGTTTGACAGGTCAACTGAAATTGCTACAAGTGTATATTTTTGAGGGCAAAAGCGCCTGTAAGCAGCGAGCGCAGCCAACAAAAGCAGGCTATCTTTTCCGCCCGAAACGCCCACGGCTATTTTATCGCCATCTTCAATAAGGTTGTAATCGTTGCATGCCTTGCGCATAAGTGATAAAATTTTTTGCATATAAGCCTCTTTATTAACAAAAAATATACCAAAAAGTAGGTAAAAAAGCAAGAAAAAATTAAATAATTAAAAAATAAAAAAATAAATCAAAATAAAACATTTTTTCGTAATTAAAATTAATTAAAAATAAACTAAATAAATTTTATTTTTTAAATAATAATAATTATTAATTATACATAATTTTGCCGCAATTTATTTGACAATTTTCGCAGCTGTTATTATAATTTTTACAAGGATAATTTCATTTTGCATTTAGTGCAAACGAGGAGGAATTATGAAAAAGTTCTGGCTAGGAATTCTAAGTTGTATCTTGCTGGTTGGAGGTGGTATTTTTACCGCTTGCGGCAAGCCTAATGTTTCACTTGAAATTATAGGCGACAGCTACAAGGAAATTTGTTTAAACGATGAGTCGTCACAAAGCACGACTGTTTCTGTTGTTGTGAATGGAATCTCGGGCGGAACAGTAACTGCTACTTCTTCTAACACGAACATGGTCATTGTGGAAGACTACACTTATAATCGCGCTAATGGAAGAAACTTGGTTACCATTAAGGCGGCAGGTAAGGAAGAGGGAACTGCAAACGTTGTCATTACAGCCGACTATGACCACAACATTAGTGTTACTGTACCGGTTACGGTTTATAGTAATGCGACAGCGATTGAATGGAAGAGTGATGCGTCTGACTTAAGAAAAAGATTCCTCGTAAAAGGTCAGGACAATACACTTAAAATTAACGAACTTTTAAATATCTATCCAAATCAAAATTCAAGAACAAATATTGAGTGGGTGCTTGGCGATAATGTCAATGCCGAAGGAATAAAAATAAATGGAAATGTTATTACTGTTCCTGGGGATTATGACGGAAGCAAAATCACTTTAAAAGCTAAGGGCGATCGTGGGCTTGAAACTGAAGAAGTCACCTTTGGAGTACTTGATCCGATTGATTCGAAAAACTTAAAACTTCAGTATGGCTATGGCATTACATCAATAGAGGGCGGCGTAAGTAAAGCTACAGAGGTGAATCTTGTGCCTAACATTGAAGACAAAAACAAAGCCTATATCTTTGTGCCAAAAAACAAAAATAACGCTTTAGATATTAAACCCGTTATCGATGGACAAGTGATAGACGCAAATAGCCCATCAAACGAACTCTCCATTTTGCAAATTTCAAGTAGTGGCCCTTCAGGCGAGGATTATAACATTTTCGAGGTCAAAGGTTTAAAAAAGGTCAATGATACTTACAAGGTGCGATTTCAGTTAGGCTATAAAGATTATGACTACGTGGCAAGCTCGGTAGAATTTAATGTCATTTGCGGACTTATGGTTGATGAGATTGAAGTGCGCAACGAAAACGGGGCGCTTGCCTCTGTAGCTAATAATGAAATTTATACTTCCTACAAGAATAATTTAGGCGCCGAATATACTGTCAAATTCGGACCGAATAATGTTGAGAACGCTTCAGGTAAATATAAAATTATTGTGAACTACACTTCTAGTAGTGCTAAGCCGGAAAATAACATACTTTCATTCCAATACCGCAAAGGTAATAAACCGGTTGAAGTTTCATTAACAAAATCAGAAGATGGAATCTTTACTACAACAAGTGAAGATTTACTACCTTCAGGACAGACTATTTATATAAAGGCGGACAGCGCGCTTCAACAATTTATTAAGGGAATTGATGTTACCTTTATTTCATATGATAATGAAGATGTAAGAGAAACCTTTAAGGTAGACGTTTATCGTTCAACTACAAGTATGGATATTGAGATGGAACAAGGTGAGACTGGCGATGTCAAACTTGCATCACATCAAACTCCAACCAGCGTAACAAAAACCTTTACTCTTAAAGGTCAATCTACTATCAACGGTCTTGAAGTTGTTGCTGTGGACAAAAATGGGAATGAGGTTGAACCTGAAGGTTACTCAATAGGAGAAATAATTCCTGTAAGTTTTGCTGCTGGGGACAATGGTCAGTTGCCAACAGTTAAATTTAGTGTTGAGTTTAAATTACTTGACAGTGCGATTGGGGAAACAATTGACGGATTTTATACTATTAGACATAAGAATGGGCTGACATTTGAGAAGTTTTATGCCGTTTCTATCTTCCTTCCTCTTACAGACGCAAGGGTGGGTGTGGATACTGTACTTAATAATAGCGTTACAAATACTCCAGATAGTACTAATAAAATTTACTTAGATAGCAATGGAGAATTAATCGAAAAAGGTGATGCTACAAGTAGCGTTTCAGATCTTCTTGTAAGGAATGGCGGATTCGTTGCATTAGATTTTATCACTAATGAGAAATTTGGCAAGCATGCAGAAGCTAAACTTTCATTTGCGTACTATGACATAGATGACGCTAATTTAGACGTTATAGACCTTCGCACCATTTATAAAAACTCAGAGGATGCAAGCGGAATAATTTCTGCTACCACTGATGGATTTACGGCTAGGAAAGTTGGAAAGACCTATCTTATAGTTAAATTCACTGGTCTTGGTGCTGACGGGGAAAAAGTGACCTATGTTAGATTTATTTTGGTAGAAGTCTATGAAGCGCCAACTAGTTTCACAATAAGTACTCCAAGAGTGGAGGTTTATGCAAGAGGTTCTGTTGACGACAGCTCACAAACTTCACAGGTCGTGACTATCACACTTGGCAGAACACCAATTTCAGATTTTAAGCTTGAGGACTTTACATTTTATTCAAACCGTTTAGGACCAAGTGTTATAGGAAAGGTAAGCAATCATGTGGTTGTTTGGACAAATAATGACGGTGGTGAAGTGAATTTACCTTACTACTCAATCACCGATGTTAAGCCAAATGCCAATAATACAGCAATCTCATTTATTATCACAGGTATTGATACTTATGGTGAAGCTTTCATCACAGACAATTATCTAACTATTGCTTATCACAATACTGACAAGGTCGACAATATTTATCTTAGCGAAATACTTTCTGTAAAAGTTATCAGCGCGAAAAGAATTGAAAAGCTTGTTTGGGAGCACGGTGCAAATGAAGATTTGTACTTTGAAATAGGTAGTGAAACAAAAAATCAAATAATCGTTCTTACCTCATCTCCTGCTGACGCTAAAAATACCCATATTGACTATATCGCAACAGACGATAAAGGCGCACTTCAAGAAAAAGAGCCGTTTGCAGCTACTGAGGTTGAAGGCGGAGCGCAGGTTACCTTAGCTGCAACAAGTGGTATGAATGGCTACCTATATCTCTTCCCGAAGGACGCTGTAAATAATGGGAAAATTTATTACTACTATGATGAAAACAAACAACAGAAAACAGATAGCTTTAACCGAAACGATCTTGCACTCTACTATGATATTTTAGTTGATAAAGGCTATTTCTATAGTGCTGGAAACAAGGTTGAATTTAAAGATGTTTTGGTTAAAATCAAGGTGGTTGTTGCTGACGGTGCAAAGGAAGAGCAGGCATACCGCATTTATACTGATGAGCAGTTTAGAGAAATTGCAACACGTGGAACAAACAATTTCTACCGAGTAATGAACAATATTACTCTAAATAACTGGACAAGTTTTGCAGAAATTGGCGCAACTGGCGGAATTATTGGAAATGACCTAAGCGTAACGATTACGCTGACTGGACAAACACTTGTAAACGAAAACAAAGGTAAAATCAAAGACTTAACTATTGCAGGAAATGTAACAGGCAAAGGCTTTGTCGCAAACACTAATAGCGGAACAATTGAAAATGTAACAGTTGATGTTTATGTAAATAATGGCACATACTCTTCGAGCACACTTACTGCTACTGGCGTTGCTGGTGGTATTGTTGGGCAGAACAGCGGCACACTTAAAAATGTTGCAGTGCTTGGTGCAACAATAAATGGTAGTAGTGATGTCGGCGGTATAGTTGGTCAAATGGATAGTGGCTCAATTGATGGTGCTCGCTTTGAGATTTACAATTTTGAGGATGAAGCAAACACATTAACTGGCACTTATGTTGGCGGCGTGGTTGGAATGATACAAGTAAATTCAACTAATCCAGTATCAATTAAAAACATATACGCTTATGATTACGCTATGACGGAAGGCAAATCACATATTACAGGTTCAAGTAATGCAGGTGCGCTTATAGGTTTTGTAGGTAAAAATAGTGACACGGGCAACCTTGTAATTACAAATTCTTTTGCGGTTGTAAATAAACCTACGGTTGTTGGTGCGCATAATGAAAATGTGATTTTGAAAAATGGATACCTAACATTCTATAATTCAGGGGCAATTGAAAGCGTAAGATTTAATCATGAAGGAACGCAAACGGACTCCGAAGAAGCTTTTGACAATTCATGGGTTTCAAAAGGCGATGACTTTGACGAATCAATCAACTTTAAAAAACCTTATCTCAAAGACTTCCACCAAGAGTTACCTCTAAGTGATGTTAGCGGATATATGCTTGGCGGCGACAAAGGCGAGGTTGTAAATAATCGCGGACTTTACCATGCGGTTAGGGCAGAGGGTGAAGAAAATGGCGTTCTCTTCTTCTATCAGGTTTCTGACCTTGATAAGTATGTTATGCAGCAAAATGATCCGCAGGCGGCAAGAGAGCTTGACGGCTTGAATATAATCAACCTTAAAGACTTGTTAGGCATTGATGATAAGGCTGCTGCTAAGCTTGTTATTACCGCAGTTTCAAAAAACAATGCGGTGAGCGTAAATGGTAACAATGTGATAATTAACAGAACGGGCTCAGCTACCTTTACTCTTTCATCTAAATATGACTACACAAACACCAAGACAATTGAGGTGCAAGTTGTAAACGCATTATCTAAATTAATTGCAACTCGCAGTGTGGCTAGTGGTAGCGTAAATATTGCGGGTGGTGCAACTGCGCAGCTTCAACGCGGCAAAAGCATGAGCGTAACTTACAGCTTTGAAAACGCTGCAATTGTGCTTGGCACTCGCGGGGGGAGATATACTCTTCTTACAAATGATTACACTTTGTCGCATACTGGCGTAAAAACTGATACAGATACAAATGCAATTGCTCATAGTGAGATTGCTCGCAATATTCACTCATTTAAAAGTTCGGCGGACACTAGTGAAAATAACTCAATCACAGCAACAGTAGAAATTACAGGTCTTGTTGGCGAATACAAAAATGCCATTTCAGAAAAGTTTACGTTGAAGTACAATATCAATGTTTTCAATGGAGCGCTTACGGTTGGTGCTTCTCATGAGAATGTTTCTATTACTCCTATGACTTCGGTTACTATAAATGCAACCTTAGTGACAACTGATAAAGATGATACAATCACACCTGTTGTTGAGCTTAAAAATGGCGACAGCTATGACGAGCTTAAAGTGGAAGGCGGATATGTATATCTTAACAACGAACCAGTTTTAGAGTATGTCAAAAACGGCGGCGAAGCAGGCTCGCTAGTAGGCGGCAAGTATACAAAAGAATATTCAATCACCTTTTCAGTTGCAGAAGCTCACAAAGCGCTTGTTTCAAAGATGGAAGAATATCGCATTAAGCTTGTTTCAGATTCAGAAGTATCAAGCAATGCAATTAACCTTACCGTAAACAAGCAAGACTTTAAAGACGTTGACTTTGAAAACTTTAAAATTGAAAATTCCTATGTCGCAAACACTACTATTGAAGGCAAGTATCGCACAGTATATGTGGCTGACCAAACCTCAAAGATTAGCGTGCTTGCACCGGGCAGCAGTAGTATATTGAAAGTTCATGTTAGCCCTAAATATGCTTACTATGACTCGTTCACTCTTACATACCTTGATAACACAACGGTAGCTACAGCCGTGGCTATAGATTTTATGCAATATGATGAAGAGAAAGGATACTTCTATTCGGACAGCAAAGCGACAGTAAGCAGAGAGCCGAATGGAATAAGAGTTCGCAACAATAATCACAGTGAAGATCTTTATTTCAAGATATTCATTAATAAGGATATAACCAGTGATCCAAACAATCCGACCGACCTTTTAATTAAGTTCAATCTTTCCTTCTTTGACAGCAGTCAAACTGATGCAGTTAAGAAGGCAAGCTTCCCACTTCTTGTAAGTTATTTCACTCAGCCTCGCATACTTGTAAACGGCTCTTCAACCGCAATGCTTGCCAATGGAGAAGAGGCCGAAATTCAAGTTATCGTACCAAGCGAGTATGATGTTGATATCAACACGGTTACTAAGACTGGTGCGCTTAGAGGTATCACAATCGGAAACGATGCGGGTGAGCCAACCTGGTTTGAAGAAGTTAACCCAAATAACGGACTTAAAACATACACTTCTAAATTGAGAGCAACCGTACTTGCGCAGGCTGCGGGCGGTAAGTTTGAATTATCAATTACAACTAGAAGAGTGCTTAACGGCACGGCAGAATCCAAAACGGCAACAGCGGTGGTAAGTCTAGTTAAGTTCAACCCTGACATTAAAAACGTAAAGGTAAGAGATGGTGAGGATGACATCTTTACTGCATACCTTGATGTAAATAGACCGCTTCAATTTGATACACCGATTAGACCGGAAAGTTATACTTATGACGCAAACGATGCTGAAAGCTTAAATGCGGTAAAAGAAATTAAAGACGCCATTGAAGACTTCCGCAGTAAAGATAGTTATATAGATAATGATAATAAGTTCTATATTAACTATAACTATAATGATAGAGAACCAGATGATAAAAAGTATACAGCAAGATCATTGTACTCAAGACTGTCTTACTACTCTACAGTAGATGACAACTGGCGAAGTCTTCCAGCTATTGAAACTGGAAAGGGCACTTCAAGCTTTACTTATGGCGGATATTTGAAGATAACAGTAGACAATGAAGGAAAGTCAATTCTTATTTCAGGAACTAAACTTACATCCGAGCCGCTTAGATTTAAACTTTCAAGCAATGTTTATGCTGGCGGAGAGGTATTTGAAAGTGACTATTACTTCTCTGTTCAGGTTGCGGCATATTCAACTGAGGAAGCTCCACTTATTGTTCAAGACCAAGCACGTTTTGAAGCAATGAAAGAGCCTAACCTTAGAAAACAAGACTACATTCTTATGAATGATATTGACCTTGAAAATTACGACCCAATCAGCACACAATATATCGACAGCTTTGACGGAAACGGATACACAATCAATATCAAATCTTTCAAAGATTATTCAAATTCAAGCAGTGTGACTCTGGCACTATTTAACAAAGTGTTTGAGCATACTACAATCAAAAACGTTCGCGTAAACATCTATCACGCAGGACAGATAACTATTAATACTTCTAAATTCCCTACTATGAGCATCCGCGTTGCTGGTTTTGCAATTTCGAACGAGGGTGTGATTACCAACTGCGAAGTTGTAGCATTTAAGCCAAACGAGAATGATATTACAGTTGCAAAGCCAGGCATTAATGTAAGATTTGTAAATAGCAATGGTGCAAGTGGCGAAACTTCGATTATAGGGACATCTATCCAAAGCGAAATTGCAGGTTTTGTACTTGACAACTCGGGCTCTGTTACAAACAGCCGTGTGGGCGGAGATTCAATCAAAATCTATGGTCAAGTTGAAAAAGATGAAGAAGGAAATCCAACAGGAAGAGTTAAAGCTTCTGACCTTTCGCTTCCTACCTTTAACATTCATGGACAAGGCAATATTGCCGGCTTTGCGCTTGCAAACGGCAAAAACATTGCGTCAAGCTTTGTTAAGAATGTGGGTATAAGCAATGTGTCGAGCGACTCTGCTTACTATGCAGCTGGTTTTGTAGGCAGCAACAATGGTACTATAGTTGCTAGCTACGTTGAGGGCGCTAAGGAACTTAATCCTAAGGATGCATATTGCAGACTTGGCTCTTCAATAATTTCAAAAATGGGAACTTCAGTTGGTTTCGTCTACGAAAACAAACAAGGTAAAACCATTAAGGATTGTTATTCAAATATCTTAATTGCAAATGATGAAATAGGACAAAGCTCTCAGCTTGCATCTGGTTTCGTGTACATCAACGACGGCGCGCTAACAAACTGTCTATCTCTTTCACAAGTTGCTGCTTTAAAATATTCACAGATGAACTTCTCTGGACTTAACGAGCGTGGTGATTTAACCTCAACGATTGGTACATATACAAACTGCTATTATTATAGTATCGATGATATGTCAGACTCACTTCCAACCGAAGAGCAATATTCAACTGGCGCTATACAACTTAAAGAGCTTGACGATGTTAACTATTTCTACGGCTTCTCATTTGCCAGTGGCGATAGCGGACTTGATGGTGTTTGGAGATATGATCTTGGAAACAAGATAATCACACTTGTAGAGCCTAACTATGAAACTTATGCAAATCGTTACTATAAATCTGACGCAAATGATGAAGAGAAATATACTGTGCTGCCTTCTATTATTGAATATGGCAATAGGAAACCGATTGAAGCAAGATATGGCTCGAAAGATAACCCAATACTTATAAGAACTGCGTTAGAATTTACTGACGTAACAGGTAATAGCCAGTTTAACTCAATCAAAGATGGTAACTTTACCGATGATGAAATCAAAGGCACTTATCGTGTAGTTAATGACCTTGAGTTCTCTGAGCTTACCTCTGATACTACTTTGACTGCTCAACTACCTTCTTCTAAGAAGGCGTTTAGCGGTATACTCTTCGGCAACGGCTTCACCTTTAAAGATATTTCTATTTCACTTCCAGACGAAGAGATAAATAAAGATTTGGCGGCGGCATATGGCGTGTTCGCTTCTATCGAAAATGGTATCGTACTTAATCTTAACCTTACAGTTAAGCAAGTTGTAAACAACGAGGCATGCTTCGTTGGCGCTCTTGCTGGCTTTGTCAAAGGCAATAGCGAAAATGGCGGCAGAAGGGCAAGCCTTGCTAACATTAATGTATCCTTTAACGACAACGCAAGTGTTGTCGGTCTTAACATGGTCGGCGGACTTGTGGGTGGTGTGCTTGGCGATGTGAAAATCAAAAATGATGAAGTTACAAACCCTAATGTTGTAGCCGCAAGATATGTTGTTGGAGATGCTACTAAGCTCATAAGTGAAGCTCAAGTAGGCAAGCTTAGAGAAAGCCTCTATTCAAGACTAAAATCTTCAATCATTACTGCTAGCGACAAAAACTTCATAAGAGGTCAATTGGAAGACCACTCTTTCGCAGGCGGCGTAATTGGATATGCAGATATCTTTACCTCTGAGGAAGTGGACATTCATTACTTCAGTTATGTTAGCGAAATGAAAGTTTCAAACTATGACATTACTAAACTTCGCGTGAGCGGAACGGCAACTGTTCGCGGTCATGTGGCTGGTGGCGTAGTTGGTCTTACCGGCTTCCAAACTGATGTTAAGGATGCAGGACTTATTCTTTTAGGTACTACAACTTCACATATTACCGCTACTAGACTTTATGCTGGTGGTGTAATCGGTCAGTCTTTTGGTGCGCTTACTCAACTGTTTAGTCAATATGACGCGACAACTCAAAAGGATATAGAAAACAATATCGGAAATTACTATTCTGGCAGTGCTGATAAGCGTGGCAATACTGACATATTTGTAAGCACCGACTTAAATGACAAACAGGAAGCTATCGGCGGACTCGTTGGTTTTGTGGGGAGCGGTCATATTTCAATTTCCTACTCTAAACTCAATGTAGTAAGTTTAAGCGCAGGTTATGCTGGCGGGCTTATTGGACATATTAACGCATCAGGCGCTGTGCCTTATAGCGCGGGCGAAAGCGCTGTAAGCTATCTACGCTTGCATGAGGTTTATGCAACTGGTGATGTTCGCGCAAAAACTGCCGTAGGCGCCGCAGGCGGTATAGTAGGGCGAATGGAAAGTAGAACAGCCTTTGAAGCTGTAAACCAAGCAAACTTCTTCTCCTTCACTGATTACGAGAAGGGGGGAAGACTGGAAAATGTTACTAAAGATACATTTACAAATTTAAAAGTTTACTCTGTTGTCGGCTCACTTGATGATGTAGATCTTGCAGTATTTACTCAAATTAAAGAAAAGAGCTCTGATGAAACCACTACTAGAGCAGCAGACAACGAAGCATGGCAATCAACTGTTGGTACTGTTAAGAAATATAAATCGACAGAGGAGAACATTTTAATGTTCCCTGCAGAAAGCGGGACTGTGAAAAAACAAGGTATACATCAAACTTTTGATATGCCAGACATTACCGAGTTCAAACAGGCTAGTGAGTACAGTGAACTGACCCACGCAGCCTTCCTCGCAAGAGACTTCTGGCTTGCAGATGACTGGTATCATCCTAGCGAGTACCTTTATCCAAGTATTAGATTCTCAATTGCAGCTAATTCATATATTTACCTTGATGCTTATTCATCAAGCATTGAAAAGGTGTTCCGCGCAGTTAAGAAGAATCCAAAAATCGAAATTCGTGTAAGAGGTAAGATCGACGAAGTAATTGACGGTTATTCAGATATTAACCTTGCAAAATACCTCGCACAAGAAGGTCACGACCCAATTGAAAAATTTGCAGGAAAGATTGTTGGTGTATTAGAAGATAATAAAGTAAATGGCGAGCGTTATCCTCGCGTTATCCTCGATAGACCGCTAATCAGCCAAGCAAATAGTGTTAATATTTCTAATGTGACTTTCTTATTTGAAAAACAAGGCAGTGGTTCTAAGGCAGACCTCTTTGGGCAAGCAAACAATGCGGGTGCTTTAATCAATGAGTCGTATTCGCAAGGACGCGTATCAGAAGTGACTTTCGAAATCGCGGACGGAATTCAGCTTCAAGGCAGCGGTGGAAAAGGGGCAAATGTGGGATTACTTGCTCCAACAATTGAGTCCGTATCTATTTCAGGTCTTCACATTAAATATACAGGGGATGCCCCAAATGCTATTTTAACTGCACAAAATGCAACAAATGTAGGTCTTGTAAGCGGAACTGCAGCTCAAAGAAGAAGCGATGGAACAATGGTTCTTTATGGAATCGATGTTACAAGAACCGAAGCTGCTGATGATGGTGCATTTATTAAAGTAACATCAACTGATAAAGAAGCTCAATATGTAGGTGGATACTTTGGTTTATTACAGAGAGATGATGATGCTACCGCTGAAATTAGACTTCAGTTAGATGAGTTTAAAAATGGAACAAGTCAGTCTGATCCAACAAAAGCCTTTAAGGCAAAATACTCAATTGACGGCAGTGAATCATCAAATACCTATATAGGCGGTTATGTTGGCAATGTAAAAGCTCTTGATTCTATTGCTGTTAGCAGTGAGGCGCATGCTGACTTTGACTTCGCAATCTCTTCTACAATTAATGGGAAGCTTTATGCGGGTGGCTTCTTCGGTCAACTAGGAGGCAATGCCGGTGGTGCGCAAAATCTTTCTGGCGCAAAAGGTAATGTGTTCTCAACTAATGTCCGAGTGCAAAATCCCGTCAAAGGCGACGCATGCTTGGGCGGAATTGCAGGAGAGAACTCAGTCGAGTTCTCACTCAACAATATTCAAGCTGAGCTATCTACTAGTGGCTGGGAGACAAAAAGCGACGGCAAAAACAAACTTGCTGAAGCAGGCAAGAAAGGTAATGGTGCACTCTCAAGAGAGGATGCAGGATATACTTTCTACCCACTCACAGCAACAACGGTCTACGCTGGAAGCTATTTCGGCGACACCACTGCAAATACAACTATTAGCACTTCAGGCGAGAATAACAACATTATATCAACTGGAGATATAGTTGTTGCGGCAAGTGGCGATATTAATGTCGGCGGTCTTGTAGGTAGAGCCTCAAATAGTTTAACTATTAATGGCGATATTAAATACAAAGGAATTATAAGCGTTGGTGATTACACATCAACAACCACTACAAAAACAAAAGCTAAGACGGCTAAAGATGACACTAAGGTAATCAATGCAGGTGGCTTTGTAGGGAATTATGAGATCGCAGATTATAACAAAGATGGAAGCACCTCTAATCAACCAGAAACAATTAATGGAAAATTAGAAATTAGAATGTCTAATGTGGCAGAGTCTGGCTTTGGTGGACAAATTTATACACAGAGTACGAAAGACTTCAACGGGGCAGGTATTGTCGGAAATATTTCTATTGGTGATAACAGCAATCAGACAATTACAATTTCAAATACTTCCTTCAGCGGCGCAATTAAAGTGCTTTCTAGTCCAAAAGCGACAATAGGTGGAACAATTGGAAGGACATCTTCAAATTCTACTATTACTCCTGAAGTTACCAAGAACTATAACTATGGTGATGTGTTTGTTTACAATCAACTAGCCAACGGTTCCTGCTATGGTGGTCTTATCGGGCAAGGAGTTGCAAATGAGGTGGGGAGTAGTACCAACAGTAATAATAAATCTATTGCAACGAACTATATTCTTACAACTTTGCACGATGAAAAACCTTTAGTGGCAAACATTGACAATATGAATGCGGTTATTGGCGTTAACAGGACAGGAATACCAACTACTAACTATTATAACCATAGCGTTTGCCTTCTTACAGACGACTGCGCAACCGATACCGGCTTTGCAACAGCATATAATACAAGCGACCGCTTTGGTTATGGCGATTACTATATTAACACTACTATGCAAAGCAAGTTTAAAGGCGTAAACCTTGTCAATATTAACGAAAATGACAATGGTGATGGCACTAAGCTCAACCCTAGCAAGATAACAACTAGTGGACTTACCACATTTGAAGATAAGGTAGAACATTCTACAAATGGAATTACCTATTATATTCCAAAGACTGATAACGGCACTTTTACACTTGATCAAAATAAGTCGTTTGGCAATCTCAATAACGTTGCAATTATAGGTGATGCCAATACTTTGTCTTATACAAATAAAAATGAAGATAAGAATGATAATCATGAGATAAATCTAATTTCAAATATGACAAATTTCTCAAGCGTATCTGGACTAACAGTAGATGCAAATATTCTTGAAGAGCATGTAAGGTCGACTAGCTCGTATGTTGGTGGGCTAGCAAAGCAGATGACCAATGGTCAAATATTCGCTGTTGGCGTAACTGGCAAAATCGAAGTTGGTGGAACTGTTCAAGCCAAAATCGGCGGACTTGTCGGTTATGCAGCAGGCGGTTATATCAACAACTGCTACACCGATGTGACTATTGAAACAAGATCTGGGAATTTGGATACTGAGACACAGGAAGATAGGCGTCCAGGCGGCATGGCAGCAGCTATTACGATAGGGGTTAAGGAAGTTCTTATTGCTAACTCTTATGCTGTGGGTAGCGTTAAGAGTTACTTACATACACAGCTTGATGCATTTGCAATCAATGCAACAGTCCGCAACTGCTACACAGCTACAACTCTTGATGCAAACGATTATCAAAATGCAGTTCCACAAGTCGCAAATTCTGTATTCTGGAGTTGTGACAGTGATCAAAAAGTTAATGATGCAACATTTTCAGGTTTCTATGATCGCTATGCGGTCATTCCTAAAGATACAAGCAATAATAGCGGAGTTGATAAGACTACTGATCAAATAATTAAGTTGCAAGACTCTACCGATATTCATAATTGGGAAGCTAATCCTATTTTCAATAGCGGTTACCCAGTACATAAAGGCTTCTACTATCTCCGCCAAACTTCGTATATGAAACGGGATAAAATTGACGAAGCAAGAAGTACATATTGTCATGATTCAGACGGTAACCCAACGAATTATACTAGTGGGGACAAGCAAGATAAACCAAGTGAAGAAATTGTATATTATGACTATAATAAAGTGCCAGTGTCCGAATTAGCAGCGGAATTAGATCTAACTTCAGGGAGATTCATACTTGCGGACGGAATTGATGCCTATTATTATCGAATTCCAAATGCCGGAGTTTATGCACGATTGGGTGATAAAAAGTTTGATGGTTACCAAGTATCAAACTTCTTACTCACAAATGATTTAGAACTAGATTATTTGGGAACAAACGAAAAAACGTGTGAACAATTTAGTGGGGATTTAGATGGTGATGGACACAGAATTTATCACGCAAATACAACTCTATTCCATAGTGTAAGCGGCGGCCTGCGCAACTTCGATGTCCTTGATGCTAAAATAGAGAACGGCTCAGCAATTGTAGCTAATACAGTGGGAGGAGACACCAATTTTAGCAACATAACATTGGGTGGAACTTTAGGTAAAACTAGTTTAGTCAATGGTTACGTTGGAAATGGTACTGGAAACGATAATGCAGACAATAAGTTCGAATATAATGTTGGTGCATTGTTAGGAAGTTCCGACAATAAAGATGGACATATTGTAAACCTCTTTTCTATTACAAATAACACGGCCATAACCGTAACCAATAGTAGTGCTAGTGGTGTCGGAGGTATTGTTGGTAGCGTAACGAACGGCAGTATGAACTATTGTGTGAACAACGCTCCAATTGTGCTAGAAAATATAACTTTTGGTGGAAGAACTACTATAACAGCTGTTGGTGGACTTATAGGACATATAGGCGGTAATACTAATCCATTTGAAATAAAATATTCATATAATACTAACGCTATTTTAGCAGGTTATGCTGATACAACCAAGAGATCAAATAGAGTCGGTGGTATTTTAGGTGCTAATGGAGCAAATGAAAGCGAATTTAATATCAGCTACTGCTACAACGCTGGTATGATTAAGGCGGGCAATAAAAATGTAACTTCTCAGTCATACGCAGGCGGAATTGTTGGTCAATTAAATAAGGGCGGTTCTATCTCAAATTCTATTAACGAGGGGGCTGTTGAAGCCGCTGCTCAGAATGGGACGTTTGAACAAAAATTAAGTTATGACTACTATTTTGACGATTATGATTATTCAGAAAACATAAACTCCCCAAAAGTAATAAAAGGCTTAGGAACAACGGGATGGGGCGCTATAACTCAAAAAACTGGATTATATTACAAAAACAATTCAATATACAATGGCGTAAATGAAGATGCAAAGGAAAAACGCAATTTTGATACAAGTGGTTACAAATTTTTCATCGAACAGACTTCTAAAAAGAATGTCTATGCTAGTGGAATTTGTGGATATGTTCAAGAAGGACAAGTTTATAACAACTACAACTATAATTACGATATTATTAACAATGGATCGGCTTTTCTTAATGGAAAAGTGGTTTACGAAGGAAAAATCAATTTGTCAGAGTATAATAAGGGAATGTCTACCGGAAATTGGCATGCTGATTCTGCGCCATGGGGTGCGCCACATCATAGTTATACTAAACATATGTTACAGTCACAATATTTACTAATGATGAATCTAATGGAGAATTCTGCACTGCGAGAGACAATAGATGAAACATATTTTAGTCCTCAGTATTCTTATCTCGAAATTAATTATAAAGATCTAAAACATGTCAACGGGTCTTATCCTTCACATAAAAAATATAATACTGATGAGTATAATAGCGGTTTAGATAAAATGTATGCAACGGCGTGGGATAACTATGGTTGCCCAGTTGGTGGATATTTGCAAACAGCCATAGCTTTGTTAAATAGCGATATAGGAAGCCATGATAGAGTTCCAAATGGTAACGGTGGATATGATGATGGCACTCTATATGCAAACATGTGGAGAGATTTGTGGGGAGGCTGGGAATATGTATATGATTTCTATGAAAATTGGAATTGTGGGACAACTGACAGTTATTACCAAGATCTGGCCAAGTCAACATATGGAAAAACAACAAACTCTAATGAGGAGCTTCTTAAAAAAATAATCGGTTCAACAAACGCAAATTCTAAGCAGGACGAGAGTAAAAACTATATCAAAATTGCGGGAGAAGCATATTATTTAACTAATGGTTCAGCAGAGAGCATTCTTGAGAATTTCGAAAAAGGTACAAGCTATCAAGCTGAGATAGAATTTGATTGTCCTGCATATGATCCAAATGAGTGGAATTTACAAGATTTTACTATTACTTGCGAAGACGCAGAGGTGAGAATTCAGGGTTTCTCAGCTCAAGGAGCAACGTTGAAATTTGAGCTAAGAATTATTCCGGAGAATAAACAATTTGATCCAAATAAGGCTGCCATTAAAGTCGATTACAGTCATACAAAAGAACATGAAATCATATTGAGAGACGAAAACTTCGGATTGCATTATGATAAATATAGTGATGGGAAAATATTAATATATCTTCATAACATTGAGCATAAAATTAATGCGATACCTCAAGATAATTATATAACTGCAATCACAACGGATAATGATGGAAAAGAAATAGAAATTCCAGTAATTGAGTTTACATTGACTCAGAAAGGAAATTCACGAACTGTTTATCTGGGTTATAGCAAAGATAAAAATTGTTTAATGTATATTCCGAAATTGCAATCAGAAAGAGGAATACTCAATGTTTTTGAGAATGATTATAAGTTAGATATAAAAGATTTCGATGATGCAACAATTAGTACCAAGTATAAGTATGAAGGAACACATTCTTTTACGACAACTATCGCGAGTGCACCATTAACTAACCCGAATGCACCAGCAAATAGTGCAACCTTTAGTGGTAACAATGCAAGTGGTTCCGGATATATTGAAGTTGGTACCGCCACAACGGGCTATGGAAATAAATCTGCAATCGATAAAAACGGACTAAGTTATGAAATTGATTTGAAAGATGTTACAGGTAGTGCACTTATTGTTGTTTATGGTGACCATGATGAAATTGAAGCAGTTTTAGGGAGCTATGAAAATGGAAAGTTTGATTTTGCCGATTACGGACTTCCAGATAATTGGAGATACGAACCTTATGGTTTCCTAGATGAGAATTTGCAGTGGGTGCCTTGTGTTCAAGAGTGGACATACGCGGCTTCTAAACATGTGCACATGACATTGTTTGGATATAGCAAAGAAAAAACATTGATAATGTCAGGCGCATTAAGTGAAGATGGTACTGGCGCCGAATTTGCAAAAGAACTTATTAATAAATATTACAATAGAATTGCCATAATTAAACAGACTTCAAGTTGTAGCATTCCAGAATTCACGTTGGATAGAAAATTGAGTTTTGAAACAGAAATATCAAAAATAACGGCGGAAAGAGTTATTACTGCGGATACAAAAAATCCTAATATTCAGGCTGAAATATCGGGTGCGTCTTGGGCGACATCTGTTGTTATTAGACCTAAATTAAATGATTCTAATGTTGGATTAGCAAAAATAGGTGATAAATATGTTGCCTACACGAGAGATGGAAAAAGTTACGCTAGACAAACCTTCATATTAACAGTAAATATAGGCGATAAAGTAAATGTTAATGTAGTAAGTAAAAACGCATATGATGACAGCAAGTATGATATTTTAGAAAATATTAATGGAGTAATTTATAGCAGGAAGGGAAATGAAGAGTTAAATTTAGATCTAAATATAAGTGATACCATATCATGTGCAAGCAGTTTTGGTTCAAAAATAATTGTCTTAAAAGATACCCCAGATTATGATAACGAAGATCATTTAGAACTTTCTAAAGATTCAAAGACTGATGGAATAATAATTAATGCTGCTATTGTTGGTGAGAATATTAAATTTACTATTAACATTGATGGCTCGTATTATAAAGAATGGTTGGATGGTAATATTGAAAAATCTTTTGATGTGAAAATAGAAGATTCTAATACTGTTTGGTATTATAAGGATATTCTACTAGCAACCATGGATGCAAGTGGTAACAAGACGATTCACACCCATTCAGTCGTCAGTGTAGACGGACAAACGATAACGTTTAATGACGGAGATTTTATTGCAGGCGAAATAGTGATAGAAAAAGAAGAGCGAAATGATGAAATAATTTATTATCTGAAAAACTATACTGGCAAAGAGCTAGAAGTAAGTGTTAGTGACATCGAAGCATCATATGAGAAGGAGATAGACGTGTCATTGCCAAATACAGAAGAAGATGATGTGATGCAGTGGTATGAGCCTAGTAAAAATCCTGTCAAACCTAACATAGAAGGTCCAGAAATATATGGGATAGAGAAACCTAAATATATTCAAGAAGGGAATGATACATATATATTAAGCGAGACTTGGAAGGGTACACCAGAGCTAACAATTCACATTGAGGACAACACTAGCGTTACCACAACCGGAGTTATATTAAATAGAAATATAAATCTAGGTATCTTAACTGGCTCAAATACTATAGTTGCGTCCAATAATGTTTATGGCAATGGATATACATTAAGTTATGTTTCTAGAAATAACACAGTAAATATATTCAATTCTTTATTTAGAAAAATAAATGGAGATTTTTCGGATATAAAAGTTGTAGGTGTCTTAGATGCAAGCAGATATAGGGCAATTAAACATACAAGACCTATTACTGGAGGATTCCAGTACGTTGACTTCTTAGGTAATGTTATTATTAAGAAACCACAATTTGACATTTGGTACGAATATAAGAATTATAATTATAGTATCTTGGCAGAAAATGCTAGTGGTACTTTATACAAAGTTAACACTTTTGGATCAATTAATGGAGTAACTGCAGGCAATAAAGCATCAGGAGTAATGGTTACTTTATCTAGTGGTACAGTGCAAAATATCACCAACTATGCAAGCATTTATGAAAAAGATAGAAGTGCGAATAGTTCTGATATAAATGTCTTTGATATATATGTGGCAGCAGAGAAAGAAAATAATAAATTGGTCGCTAATGCTAGCGCGCTAAAGAATGAAGCTGTTTTGATGGCTGGAAATGGAGAAAGAGCCAAATGGCGAGGAGCGGCTGGTATTAGCGGAGGTGGAATTACTCTTCAATCAAACGATAAAAGTGGCTATGCTTTTGTAGGAGTTGGCGGCTCCGGCGGAGCTGGAAAGGACGGCGCAAATGCGGAAAACATTGTAACGCCTGATGAACTTCAGAATGTCTGGGATAAGTATAACGGATCAGGATGGATTAATATGGAGGCTCGAGTTGAGAATGTGCAGAAAAAGTTGAATGAGCGCAAATGGACAAACAAACTGCCTAAGCCAAACGAAAACGTTGTGCCTATGAAAGGCTCTAATGGACAAGTTAATAATGAAAATAGCGGTACATTTAGAGCGTTAAGCTCACAAAATGGTGCAAAAGGGAATAATGGATTTGCGTTAATTACTATCGGGGCGTTTGTTAAAGACCGATGGAGTGGCTTTCAAGATGCGGACATTCGTTTGACTTTCTCAAACGGAAAATTGGTGTGGGAATGTCATGAAGAGGCATGGATTAACTTCCTAAAAACTATGCAAGCAACCGTTGCTGCATGTAATGCTTACATGAAGCGTTAGTCAAAAGTTACGGCATGGTTATGAGTAAAAATTGCGTAGCAATATCTAAACTAAAAGGAGAAAACAAATGAAATACACAGATGAGAAGAACATACACGAAGGGCATAGAGGAAGGCTCTTGGAGCTAGTTGATAATGCAGGACTTAGTAATGTAAGTAAAGTTCAAGCATTAGAGTTTATCCTGACGTATGTTTTTCCCAGAGGTGACACTAATCCGTTAGCACATAGGCTACTTGACAGATATGGCAATGTAGCCGGCGTGTTCAACGCTGATCCTCAAGACATGATGATGGTAAGGGGAATAGGTAAACGCGCAGCAGCGCTGATAACTAAATTTCCTGAGATATTTGATTACTACATGCAAAGCACGTATGAAGAAAGACCATGTCTGAATGATACAATAGATCTTCTAGACTTTGTAGAAGACCTTGTAAGAATAAAGATAACAGAAGAGCTATACATAGTCGCCTTAGATATAGGTTTCAGATTAATCTCCGCAAGGCTACTTGCCAAAGGTAGCATAAGTATGGTAGGAATAAGCCAAAGAGAGATAACAAAGTTTATCAACGCTACCAATCCAGCCTTTGTATTTCTAGTACACAATCATCCGGGAGGTCGTGCAAAACCATCCCAACAAGACTTAGAAGCAACGACCAACATAAAATTCCTCTTTCAATCACTAGGTGTGCGTTTCATGGATCACTATGTAGTGGGTATAGACGGAATCTACAGCATTGAGAGCGGAAGAATGGATAGGTTCTTTACTTCGGATGAGGGATTAAATTAACTTTGCAAGCATTGCACCTGCGAAAGCACCGAGCAAAGCAAAAAGTGGAGTTAAGTAATAAAAAAGATAAGAGGGGTTTTTACCTCTTTTCTTTTTGCCCTCTTCTTCCATTATTTCGTAGCCGCTGGGCAGAACGCAAAGGCAATACACCCCGTCATCGTCATATTTAATAGAGATATAGTCTTGTCGTTCAAGATAGGAAAGTATGTTATCAAGGCCATCGCTATCGACTTGATAACGCGCGGGAAGGGCAGCAATAATGTCGCTGGACTCTACAATTTTATAAGAGCCGCCGTTGCATTCCTTTATCAAGATTTTCAAAACAAGTTTCGACTTTATATCCAACATATGAAAATTTTTACCAAAATGCAGCTCCCGTATAACTTTTTTTGCAATATTTCAAGGCTGTATTGACTTTTTCGACAAAATAGGTTAATATATAATTATAGACAGGAGGGCATGTGAACAAGAATAACGTAGAGTTTGCAATTAGATTTTTTGTAAGAAACGATAAAGACTTGGATTTAAGACCGCTTTATAATGCCATAAACAATCAATGGGTTAATGCTTACGAAGCTCGTTATGGTGGACATCAAGAAGATAACTTTAATGTGCAAGCAGCTAAAATTTTAGAAATGATTTTTGACAGCCACTGCTTCAGTAGCAATATAGAAGACATAATTTACAATGCTGAAAAACAGGCTATGTTATACCTTCTTCGCAAGATGAAAATAGGTCTTCGTGACTGGGACGACAAAAAGATGTATGCATACGCTATGCAGAGTTGTCATTATTTCAACAAGGATGAAATACTTGCACATTTAGCTGAAGATGCTGCCGCGTTAGAAGGAGCAGATCTTGCTCACAATGTGGAATATCAAGCTGCCTACAAAAAGTGGAATGATCCTAATAATGAAGATGAAACTGACAGGATTGTAGACAAGGGTTATGGAAGAAAGGATTTGATGGAAGCAAGGGATGTTATGAATCATTTTGAGCAAAAGGCAAAGGATTTGGAGCCGCAATATGCTAAGCACAAATACAACATTTCTGCGCTTAACGAAATGAAAGAATTTTCACCTAAAAGGTTTACCGTTCTTGCCGGTTATCTTATTCCGCCATCTATTTACGACGAAGCGGACAAGAGCTGCGGAAACGCAGAACATGTTGGACTAAGTCTTTCAAAGTTACAATTCAGTGGTGAGTTTATTGAATTTTTGCAAGCAAATGACCTTTTACAGAATGATAAAAAGCTTAGTAAAATTATTAAAGAAATCATGGGACAGGAAGAATTTGATATGCATTTTCCACAAAATTCGTTAACGGCTACTGAGCAAAGAAAGGCAAGGTTGCAGAAAAAACAGGCTAGTATATTAAAGGGCGGTCAAGAGTTAATTTTTACAAGCGATGACTGCCAGCAGTTTCAAGCTGACAACTCAGAAGATGAAGGCTAACAGGATTAAAATAAAAGTGGCATTGCCACTTTTTTGTTTGCAATTAATAAAATTTGTATTATACTTATCTTAGGCATAGATGGTTAAAGTTTCGGGAATAATATCTTGAAAAAAGGAGCCGTCAATGTTTGAACGCAAAGAAAAACTGGTGATGAGTTACCTTTGCAAAGTTTGTAGTGGGCGAAAGACATCTCTGATTTCCCCCAGTCAAATTGCAGAGGCGATTTCAAAAAGATGCGTGCTATCCGTTGCTGAACTGGATGAAGTTATGGCACAGCTTGCGCTCGAAAACTACATTGATTTTGTGGTATCGGACGGGCGTGATGGTTACTTTTATTGTGTAACACTGAAGAAAAAAGGGCAGACCTATCTGATAGACACCCGTAAGCAACGAAAAACGCTAGGGCTTTTGGTGCTGAGAAGCATGCTTCTCGCCACAGTCAGTTTTGTCTTTGGACTGCTTCTTAAAGCTATTTTTAAAGGATGAAAATGGATAAGTTTGATCTGCAATCAAAATACAGTCCAGCTGGGGATCAACCGCAAGCGATAGACAAACTTGTGGAAGGTATAGAAGATGGACTTAAAGAACAAGTACTTCTTGGCGTCACAGGTAGCGGCAAGACTTTTACCATGGCGAATATTATACAAAAAGTTAATAAACCAACCCTTGTAATTGCTCACAATAAAACGTTAGCGGCGCAGCTTTGTAACGAGTTTCGTGAGTTTTTCCCCAACAATCGTGTGGAATATTTCGTTTCCTATTACGACTACTATCAGCCTGAAGCGTACATAGTTTCAAGCGATACATATATTGAAAAGGATATGTCAATCAACGAGGAAATTGACAAGCTTCGTTCCAGCGCGACAAGTTCAATTCTCGAGCGAAAAGATGTAATAATTGTTGCGTCTGTTTCTTGCATTTATGGTCTTGGAAACCCTAACGAATATTACAATCTTCATATCTCATTGCGACCTGGCGATGTAATTGATCGTGACGAACTGCTAGCCCAGCTTGTAGGCATTCAGTACATGCGTAATGATATTGACTTTAAGCGCTCGACTTTTAGAGTTAAGGGTGATACAGTTGATGTGTTTCCGTCGTCTCAAAGTGAAATGGCGGTGCGCATTCAATTTTTCGGAGATGAAGTTGAACATATTTATGAGTTTGAGCCAGTCAGCGGAAACCTTATAAATGAACTTAAACATGTTGCAATTTATCCTGCCACTCATTATGCGGTAGGGTCTGATAGATTAAAAAGTGCGCTTGAAGAGATTGAACAAGATAGACAAATTGCTGTCAAGGATTTTGAAAGTCAGGGCAAACTTATTGAAGCAGAGAGAATAGGACAGCGAGTTGCTTACGATATTGAAATGATGAGAGAGGTTGGCTTTTGCAGTGGGATTGAAAACTATTCTCGCTATTTTGATGGACGCAGTCCGGGAGAAGCACCATACACTCTTATTGACTATTTCCCAAAAGACTTTTTAACTATCATTGATGAAAGCCATATGACGTTGCCTCAGGTTAGAGCAATGTTTAATGGTGATAAGGCGCGTAAAGCATCGCTTGTAGATTATGGTTTTAGATTGGAGGCGGCGAAAGATAATCGTCCGCTCACCTTTGACGAGTTTAATAGCAAACTTGGACAAGTAGTGTATGTTTCAGCAACGCCTGCAAAGTATGAGCTTGGTAGAGCTGGGCAAGTGGTTGAACAGGTTATTAGACCAACTGGGCTACTCGATCCAAAGATTGAAATTAAGCCTATCGAAAATCAAATAGAAGTTTTAATGGAAGAGATTAAAAAGGTAACTGCCAAAAACGCAAGGGTACTTGTAACTACCTTAACTAAGAAAATGGCAGAGAGTTTAACCAACTATCTTTTGGAGCGAAACTTTAAAGCGAAATATATGCACAGCGAAATTGACACTATGGAGCGTGTTGAAATTGTCAATGGTCTTCGTGCTGGCGAGTTTGATGTGCTTGTTGGAATCAATCTTCTTCGAGAGGGGCTTGATATGCCAGAGGTGGAACTTGTCTGCATACTTGACGCTGACAAGGAAGGTTTTTTAAGGTCGGAAGGGGCGCTTGTTCAAACAATAGGCAGGGCGGCAAGAAATGCAAACGGAAGAGTTATCATGTTTGCCGATGAAATTACTGATAGCATGAAAAGAGCAATTGATGAAACCGAGCGCCGCAGGCAAATTCAAGAAAAATATAATAAAGAACATGGCATTGTCCCTAAGACCATTATCAAAGAGATAAACAATACGCTTGAAATTTCACAAAAGGTTAAGGATGAAAAATTGGCAGTTGAGCAGATCCCTGCTCAGATTGAGAAGCTTACCGCCATGATGAAAATTGCTGCAAACAGTCTTGACTTTGAGCGGGCTATGGAACTTCGCAATCAGATTTCCGCACTCAAAAAGAAACTCGAAAAAAGCAAATTTAAAAAACGCAGTTAAGCTTGCGTTTTTTACTTTTACAAAGACAAAAAGAGTGGTATAATTGTGTTATGAAAAATTCGATTTTAATTACAGGGGCAAAAGAAAATAATCTTAAAAATGTCAGCTTGGAAATTCCTAAAAACAAGCTGGTGGTTTTTACTGGGGTGAGCGGTTCGGGAAAAAGTTCGCTCGCGTTTGGTACAATTTTTGCGGAAGGGCAAAGGCGATACATTGAAAGTCTTTCTTCCTATGCGCGTATGTTTTTGGGGCAGGCTCAAAAGCCGGATGTGGAGTCTATCGACGGGCTTTCTCCTGCAATCTCTATTGACCAAAAAACTACAAACCATAACCCGCGTTCAACAGTGGGAACGGTAACTGAGATATATGACTATCTCAGACTTTTGTTTGCGCGAATTGGTGTGCCGTATTGTCCACATTGTCACAAGCCTATTGCGCAACAGACAATAGATCAAATTATTGAAACTATATTTGAGAGAGGCGAGGGTAGCAAGCTCACTATTATGGCGCCGATAGCGCGTGGTCAGAAAGGTGCGTTTGTTAAGACATTTGAAAGCCTTAAAAAGTCGGGCTATGCTCGCGTTAAAGTTGACGGGAATATTTACACGCTAGATGAGGAAATCAACCTTGACAAAAATTTAAAGCATGATATCAGCGCGGTTATTGACAGGATTGTTTTAAAAGAAAGTGCAAGAACGCGCTTAAACGATAGCTTGGAGACCGCCTTGAAACTAGGCGAGGGGCTTTGCCAAGTTGAGCAGGATGAACAGGTTGACCTTTTTTCAACCAATTATGCCTGCCCAGATTGTGGGTGGACGCTCGAAGAAGTTACGCCGAGAATGTTTTCTTTCAATTCGCCGTTTGGTGCGTGTGAGCATTGTTCGGGACTTGGAGTAGTGACAGATATTGATGAAGGGCTTATACTTAAAAATGGTCACCTGTCAATTAAAGAAGGTGCGTTTGATATAACTGGCTGGCGTATGGAAGAGGGTAGTTTGTCTTCTAGATATTTCAATGCGCTTTCAAATAAATACAACATTGATTTGGATATGCCAGTGAATAAATTGCCACGTAAACATTTAGACATATTGCTTTACGGAAATGGTGGTGAACGGCTTGATATATACGGAAACGAAAAGCAAAACAAGACTTTTGAGCATTATAACGGTAAGAAAGCATTATCTTTTGAGGGAATTTTAAATAACTTAAAAAGAAGACTTACTGAAACAAAGAGTGACTTTATTCGATTTGAAATAAGCAAGTTTGCGCGTGAGCAAACTTGCAGAGTTTGCGGCGGTCGTAGACTAAACGAAAGTGCGCTTTCAATCAAGATTGATAAAAAAGATATTGCCGAGATTTGTGATATGAGCGTTGGTGAGCTTGTTCCATACTTCCAAAATTTAAAACTTAATAAGTCGCAGGCAAACATAGCTCAAAGCATTCTGAAAGAGATAAATGCCCGTCTTAAATTCCTCTTGGATGTAGGGCTTGATTATCTAACTTTATCACGCAGCGCTGAAACTTTGTCAGGTGGTGAGGCACAGCGAATTAGACTTGCAACCCAAATAGGTAGCGGGCTGAGTGGCGTTTTATACATCTTGGATGAGCCAAGTATTGGTCTCCATCAAAGGGATAATGAACGCTTGATTGGGACAATGAAGCACTTGCGTGACCTAGGAAACACGCTTATCGTTGTTGAGCATGACGAGGACACCATCCGCGCGGCTGACTGGGTAGTTGACGTTGGGCCTTATGCCGGAGTGCATGGCGGAGAGATTATAGGCAATGGAACTTTTGAAGACATCTTAAAAAATAAAGAGTCAATAACAGCCAAGTTTTTGACAGGCGAAGAAAAGATTGAAGTGCCGAAAGAAAGAAGAAAAAGTAATAGCTATCTGAAAGTAAAAGGTGCGGCAGAGAACAACCTTAGAGAAATAGATGTTAATATACCGCTTGGAGTATTTACTGCGGTTACCGGAGTGTCGGGCAGCGGAAAGAGCAGTCTTGTCAACGAAATTATATATCCATACCTTTCTAATGTTCTTAATGGCAGCAAACTTGAAAATGGAAAATTTTCTAAGATTGAAAATGCAAGCCTACTTGATAAGGTCATCTGCATTGACCAGTCGCCTATCGGCAGAACGCCGCGTTCTAATCCTGCAACTTATGTTGGCTTGTTTACACCTATTCGCGAGTTATTTGCTGCAACACCTGATGCAAGGGCAAGAGGTTACAAATCAGGGAGATTTAGTTTCAATATTAAAGGCGGACGCTGTGACGCCTGCGAGGGTGCAGGAATTAAAGAGATTGAAATGTATTTCCTGCCAGATATAAGCGTGCCATGCGAAGTATGTAAAGGAAAGCGTTATAATCATGAAACGCTTGAAGTTAAGTATAAAGGCAAGACAATAGCAGATGTGCTTGAAATGACAGTCGAGGAAGCGCTAAGCTTTTTTGAAAATGTGCCTACTATAAAAGCGAAAGTACAGGCGCTATATGATGTCGGGCTTGGATATATAAAACTAGGGCAATCAGCAACCACGCTTTCAGGCGGCGAGGCGCAGCGCGTAAAACTTGCGAGCGAATTATCTCGCAAATCAACTGGTAAAACTATTTATCTATTAGACGAACCTACAACTGGTCTTCATATGTACGACATTAAAAAGCTTATTCAAATTTTAAACCGTCTTGTCGACGGTGGCAATACGGTCGTAGTTATTGAGCATAACCTTGACGTCATAAAATGTGCTGACCATATTATTGACCTGGGCCCAGAAGGCGGTAGCGGCGGCGGAACTATTGTTGCAGAAGGCACGCCCGAACAAGTTAGTCTTGTTTCGTCAAGCCATACTGGACACTTCCTGCGAAGCGTTTTAAAAAATTAAAGCTTAGGCGCAAAGCAGGTTAAAAAATAGACTACTACAAAAAGCATAACAAAACCTATTACAAACACAAATCGCCTTTTCATAATTCCTTCCTTAATTGCAGTTTAGCATTTCGGCGGGAGTAAGTGAAAAGGCTATTTTGACTAAACTCGCGTTATTTTGTCAAATAAATTGACTTTTAATTTGCGCTGTGATAAATTGTATTTACAAAAGCGAGGCAAGAAATGGAAAAATTTTATATTACAACACCTATCTATTATCCTAGTAATAAATTGACGCTTGGCAACTGCTATACGACCGTTATTTGTGACGCGGTCGCAAGATTTAATCGTAAGCAAGGGAAGGAAGTTTTCTTTTTGACGGGAACTGATGAACATGGTCAAAAGATAAGTCAAGCAGCGGCTAAACAGGGAAAAAGTGAGATAGAATATCTTGATGAAATCATTGCTGACACAAAAAATTTATGGGAGCTTTTGGGAATAACTTACGATAAGTTTATTCGTACTACAGATGATTACCATGTGGCAGCTGTTCAAAAAATATTTAAAATGCTTTATGATAAAGGTTATATTTATAAAGGCCATTATAAAGGGCTATATTGTACACCTTGTGAGGCGTTTTGGACTGAAAGCCAACTGGTTAATGGCAAGTGTCCAGATTGCGGCAGAGAGGTTTCAGCAGGTGAGGAAGAGGCTTACTTTTTTAAACTTTCAGCCTTCACTGATAAACTCTCAAAACTGTATAAGGACAATCCTGAGTTTTTGCAACCTCAGACACGTGTCAACGAAATGGTTAACAATTTCTTAAAGCCGGGACTTGACGACTTGTGCGTGACAAGAACTTCTGTTAAATGGGGAGTACCTGTTGACTTTGACCCAAAACATACTATCTATGTTTGGATTGATGCACTTTCAAATTATCTTACCGCTATTGGTTATCTAAGCGACAATGAAGAAAATTTTAAAAAGTATTGGCCAGCAAATGTACATATAATTGGTAAGGAGATTGTAAGATTTCATGCTATTATTTGGCCTGCAATTTTAATGGCACTTGACCTTCCACTTCCTAAAAAAGTTTTCGGTCATGGCTGGATGCTTTTTGGTGGCGACAAACTTTCAAAAAGCAAAACTGTTGGCACGGTTGAGTGCATTGACCCAAGAATTTTAGTTCCAGAGTATTCTGCTGATGCGGTAAGGTATATCTTACTTAGAGAAATTCCTTTTGGCTCGGATGGTAACTACACAACAGAAATCTTTCTTTCAAGATTTAATAGTGACCTATCGAATAATTATGGCAACTTGATTTCAAGAACTTTCAGCATGCTTAAAAAATACTTTGGGAGTATTGTGCCAGAGGTTAAGGAAGATAATCTTGAAGCAAGTGGTACTTTAAAACAGGTTGTTGCTAGCGAAAGAGCAAACGTGTTTAAATATATGGAAAACTTTGATGTATCTAAATCACTGATTTCAATATTTAACATTTTCTCACAGGCAAATAAATATATTGAGCAGACTGAGCCTTGGGCTGTTTCAAAAGACCCAGCGCGCGAGCAGGAACTTAAAAATATTATGAGAAATCTGCTTGAAGCCATCAGAGTAGGCAGTGAACTGCTTGAAGCGTTCCTTCCTAGCTGCAGCGGAAAGGTTTTAGAGGCGCTTGGTTGCAATGCTCAACACTTTGGAAGCGATGATTTTTATGGACTAGAAGAGGGGAGCGAAGTTAAACCTGTTGGCATACTTTTCCCTCGCCTAGATATAACTGCTGAACTTGACAAACTTTCAAAACTAAATTAATGAAACAAAAAAGACCTTTTTCAAGGTCTTTTTTATTAAATCGGTTTATTTATCCTCATCATCAGAAGTTGCGTTTTCAGTAGAAGATTGAACTTTTTCGATTCCCGTTATATATATTTTTTCAACGCGTTTGTCAAATTTATCTCCAGAAGGTGGGTTTTTAAGACTGATTAGCTTATAATATTGTGATATTAATTCGCCATACTTGCTGTTTATAGGTTGATTGTGAATTATTGCTTCACCTTTATAACGCAAAACTGACATGAAGTTGCCAAGCTCTGTATTATTTTCATCGTACATACCTTCAAGTGTAGTTCTTACCCTTATCAACCTTCTTCTAAGAAGGTTTAACATTGCATCTTCTTTTTTAAGCATTGCCTCAGCTTCAGAAATCTTTTTCTCGGTGTTCTTTTTAGGAGGGGCTTTCTTTTCAACAACCTGTGGTACTTCTTCTAGCATTATAAACTGATCTTCTTCAGTGTTGTCAATGAATATAGGTTGTGAATCTGCTTCGACTGATTTCTTAGGAGCTGCAATTTGATTTGCATAACCCATTGAGTCGTCTACGATTTTTCTAATTGTTTCTTTTCCGCTAGAAGTACGCTCAAAAGTGCTGAGAATATCAACGAGTGGATCTGCGATTGCGCAAGCTAGTTTTTCATTATCAATTTCAAGGTTGTCGCAAAGCATAACCATTCTTGTAAGCATTTTGAGAGCATTTTCTGGGCTTGAGATTGAAGAAGTTTTGTTAATAGAATCTGTAATTTTTTCAAATGCTGCTAAAAGTTCTGCAGCAGTCCCGTTTTTGAGCAAACTTTCAAAAGATGAATTTGCGGATGCATTTGACTTAGCAGGGAAGAGATATTTTGTTTCGCCCTTTTCATCAATAAATTGCATACCATTTTGAGGATCAGTGCTAAGAGCGATGTTCCATTCTTCTTGCTCGGTGAATTGGCTAATTACTGCATTGATTGCAATGTCGTGTAAAAGTTCATCAGCATTTTCCTTTCCGATTGTCTTGCCAAGCATATTGCGAACATCATATCTTGCATGGTGTGAGTAATATTGATAATCGTTTCCTTTTGCTTTGGCACTGTTAACAGTGTACTTAAATTTATCTCTATCTGTAAATGCAATTACAAATGGCTCTAAGGTTTTCTCAAATTCAATTGCGCCAGCAACATCTTCTGGATAAGTTGCTTTGTAGGTGAGCGCTACTGTCATAAGCGCGGCAATAGGGTCTACTTCTTTTTCTGGAAGATTTGTTAAAACTTTCTCGATGCATCCCTTCTGCTTTTCGTTTGTAGTATAATCTTTATACCAAGCTAAAACCTTTGCAACATCTTTCAAAATCCTGACATCTTTTCGAGCTGTTTCAACACGCTTGTCAAAATTCGCTTGACTTATATTTCTATTAGCACCAGCAGTAGCTTTTTCGGTAAGCCATGAAACCAAACTTTCGCCCTCAGGGTTTTTGTCAAGAACTGGCATATCGTTGAAAGCAAGAAAACTTGTCATGCAGTTGCTAGTTAGAAGATTAGCGTCATAGCCTCCGTGTTGAAGCGCAGCGATAACATTATTTTTCAAAGACTCCGTGTCACCTTCACGAAGATATTTAGCCATAATTTGTAAAGCGTTTAATTTTTCCATATTATGTAGCCCCCTTTGTTTGTGACTATTTTACCACATATTATATGCAATTTCAAGGGGGTAAAACAAAAAAATTGGTCAAAATGTTTAATTTCGACCAAATTTCTATAATTTTTACCTTATTTTTGCGATAAAGTTACCTGACCAAGCATGATTTTGCCATTTCTAAGATATTCAATTTCAACGCTGTCACCATTGTTATAATCAAACAGTGCAAGCTTTAGGTCGAGCATTGATCGAATTTCTTTTTCCCCAAATTTAGTAACCAAATCGCCTTTTTTAAGTCCCGCTTCCTCGGCTGGTCCAGTTGTGCTTATTACATAAACGCCGTCCTCGTTTAAGCTTTCACCATACACCTTCGCTATTTCACTATCAAAGCCAAATAGTCCTAGATAAGCGGTTTTATAGTTTTCGTTTTCTGAAATTCGCTCAATTGCAGCTTTCCCTACTTCAATAGGACTGGCAAAGCCAAGTCCTTCGCCCTCGCTTGCCTTTAAGGTGTTAATTCCCACAACTTCTCCATCGGTATTTATCAAAGGCCCGCCGCTGTTTCCCGGGTTAATACTTGCGTCATGTTGAACTAAACTTTGAAGGAAGTTGCTGCCATTATTGCCATCAACTTCAAGCGTTCTGCCAAGCGCGCTTACAATACCTTTGGTTACCGTATGTTTAAACTGCAAGGTTAGGGGAGTCCCCATAGCGAAAACGGTCTGTCCAACTTTAAGTTCCTGCGAGTTGCCTGCACGCAAGTACGGAATATTACGTGAAGACTTCAAAATTGCAAGGTCTAGCCCAGCATCTTTCCAAAGTACTTTTCCGCTTCCCGTTGTTTTGTCTGCATAATAGAGGGTAATATTTCCGCCTTCTTCAATTACGTGGTTATTAGTTAAGATATAGCCGCCCTCAGCCATAGCGACGCCCGAGCCGATAACATATCCGCCAGTAACATCCATACTAATGCCCACAACAGCGCTTCGGGCTTTGTCAAGCATTTCAATTTCATCCATATTACTAAGCGAAACTTCTCGCACGGTCATGTCAACGGACAAATCTGGTTTTTGGGTAGAGTTATCTTTAAAAAGACAACCACCGCAAGCGAGAGTTGGCAACAAAAAAATAGCTAAAAGGTGACGTTTCATTTTTCCTCCTTGTCAGCTACTTTAATCTAAACATTGCTCCTATTTCGGTTGTCGCTACGTCAATTTTGACATCCCTTCCTTCCTCAATACCATTTTGCAATAGTTTTCTGCAAACATGGTTATAGGCAAGCTCAGGGCGATTGTTTTCTTTACTAAGGTGAGATAGGATAATCTGCCTTGTCCCTGTGCGAACGAGAAAGTCTGCTGCCTGCGCACTAGCGTCATTTGAGAGGTGGCCATTTGGCCCATCAATTCTCATTTTAAGAGAAAGAGGATATTTAGTGCCGCTCATAAGCATAGCGCGATCATAATTTGCTTCTAGATAAATAAGCTGACTATTAGAAACACTTGTGAGTATTCTGTCATTAGTATGTCCCAAATCTGTCAAAATACTTATCTTTTTACCATTATTTAAAAAACTATATCCAAAACAAACAACATCATGTGGAATTTCTATCGGTTGAACTTCTAAATTTTTAAAGTTAAAGTTGTCAGAAAAAGCTTTGCGGTTAAGCGAGCTTATTCTCTTTGCTTTTCCGTCATAACTCATCCAAACTTTTTCATGTGCGAAAACGGGGATGTTATATTGCCCCGAAAGAATGTCCGCCCCTTTAACATGATCAATATGTTCATGCGTCAAAAAAACAGCGTCAAGTTCGCTTGGGTTAACGTCCAGTACTTTCAAGCGTTTGCAAATTTGCATACAAGAAAGTCCGGCATCAATAAGCACCTTAACGCCATCGCATTCTAGAAATGTTATGTTGCCCTCACTTCCTGAGGACAGGTTTATAACTCGCATGCTCAAATTATATCACAATTTGTCAATATTTGAAAGCGAAATTTAAAAACTAGATTTTAATATTTAACTCGTCCAATAAGATAGTCGACTGAAACTTCAAAATAATCAGCAAGCCGTGTAAGTGCATCAATGTTAGGCTCAATTTGATTGCGTTCCCACTTGCTTATCTGCTTTTGGTTAGACTTAATGCGTTTTGCCAAAGCTTCTTGCGAAAGTTTATTTTCAGTCCTTAAAAATTTGATTTGATCACCAACCATTTCTTGCCTCCTTTCTTAATTGTATACTATTGCCATTTAAAATTTTTTAAGTACTCAAAAATAGCGTCTAAAAATTAAATTTAGACTTTTTTCAACTAAAAAAGACAAAATTAGTAGAAATTTTATAAAGAAAACATTTTTTCTATTAAAAAAATAAAAATTAATGATGATTTATTTAAATTTGCTCTTGCAGTTGCGATTGAATTGGTGTATAATAAATCGCGAACGGAGAAATTTATGGATAGCGCTAAAGAATTTATGTTAAAAACAGGTATGATTAAAAGAGGAGATATTATCGGAGTTGGCGTCAGCGGTGGAAGCGATAGTATGGCTCTTTTACACTTTTTGCATGGCATGGCAGAGGAACTTGATATTGAAATAGTCGCAATTCATGTTGATCATGGCATTAGAGAAAATAGTTATATGGATGCGGACTTTGTTAGAGAGAAGGCACGTGAAATGGGAGTGCGTTTTTATAAGTTTCGCATTGACGCGCCAAAAATTGCGAAGGAGAAATCTTTAAGTTTGGAAACTGCGGCAAGAGAGGCAAGATATGGCGTTTTCGCTTCCCTCATTAAAAAAGGCGTTGTTGATAAAATCGCGCTTGCTCATCACACTCTTGACCAGGCAGAAACAATTCTCATGCATATTTTTAGAGGCTCTGGGGTGAGCGGAGCGAAGGGCATGGATCCTATCCGTGACGGCGTATACATCAGACCTTTGCTTTCTACCTCTAAAGAAGAGATTATGGATTATATCAAATCTAACCAAATTGAATATGTAGATGACTATACAAATAAAGATACAAGTTACAATAGAAACTTTGTCCGTAGCCTTCTTACAAATGAAATTTCAAAGCGTTGGCCTAATGCGGTAGGCGCTATTGCTAGCTTTGGACAAGCGATAGTTGAGGATGATGAATATATTCGCTCGCAAATTTATGCTGATGCGATGATGGTAGAAGATAAGCTTGTACGTATACCAAATAGTTATTTCCTGTATCCAAATGCAGTAGTAAGTAGAATTATTTTTAAAGCTGTTAAAGCAATAGGCATTAATTGTGATATAGAACGAAAACATATCTTGGCTATAAAAGAACTTGCTTTGTCCGGCGAAAACGGAAGCAGATTATATCTTCCTTTCGAGGCGATTGTATTTAAAGAATATGATTATATCACCATTTCAAATCGCAAACAGGAAAGCACAGAATTAAATCAACCTTTAAAGTGTGGCGAATTTGATGTAGATGGTTTTGGTAAGGTAAGCGTTAAGAGGGTTAAAGACTTTAACGTAAAAGAAGGACAACTTCTTATCGATTGGCGAAAGGTGCCAAAGACGGCAGTATGGCGTTTTAGACAGGACGGTGATGTGTTTACCAAGTTTGGCGGCGGAACTAAAAAACTTAAAAGTTACCTAATTGATAAAAAAGTTCCACTTAGGCAAAGAGGGGTAATCCCAGTACTTGCTGACGGAAATGATATTTTGGCGATTGCGGGAATTGAAATTTCTGACAAAGTAAAAGTTGAAGATGTGCCTACGGCATATTTAATCGAGGTTAAGCGTTAAAAACAGGGGAAAGCTGTTTTTATTTATTATTTAACTTTTATTTGACATAATAACTACAAAAGTGTTAACATATATTTATAAGGAGGAGAAAAATATGGGAACACTTGAAATTTGTTTGATTGCGCTAGGTGTTATTCTTGGTATCGCTTTAATTTTCGGTATCTGGGTTATTGCTTCGCGTAATGGATTTGTCAAAAAGAAAAATGATGTTGAAGAGGCTTTTTCAACTATGGACGTATATCTTAAAAAGAGATATGACCTTATTCCAAACTTAGTTGAAACTGTAAAGGGTTACGCAAAACATGAAAGCGAAACACTAACAAATGTAATGAAAGCAAGAAGTGCCTGCCTTGATTCTAAAAATACTGATGATAGAGTTAAGAATGAGAACGCATTAACTCAAACCCTTGGCAGACTTTACAAAGTTACTGAAAATTATCCACAGCTTAAAGCAGATGGTCAGTTTTCAAGCCTTATGAAAACTCTTAATCAAGTTGAGGGGGAAATCACTTCCGCTAGAAAGTATTATAACGGAACTGTTAAAATCTACAATAACAAAGTAGAACTATTCCCAAGTTCAATCATTGCAAAATGGTTCAAATTCGAAAAGCGTAACTTGTTTGAAGTTTCTGCGCCAGAAGAACGCGAAAATGTTAGAGTTCAATTTTAATTAAAAAAGGCTTGCCAAACGGCAAGTCTTTTTAGTTGTCTTCATTTTCAGCTTTTGCTTTTTCGCAAAGCGCTTTGAATTCGTTTTGTGAAACACTCGGATCATTCCACTCAAAGTATCTCTTCCCAAGAGGTGACTTTTTGAATATCTTAGGATCGCCAGCACAAGTAATAAGGTCTACCACTCCATTAATGCTTTTTATTTCAAGCCGTTTATAGGAAGGAATTAGAAAATAGCAATATGCGGAAGATTGACTGGTTTCGTGATAACCAAAATCTTGTGAATGTAGTTCTTCAAAACCAAATTTTTTAAATTCTTCAGTTGCAAGCATGGTAGTCTTCTTTTCATCTTTGGTAGTGCCATTTTTAATTGCTGTCTTTTTCATTATATATGAAATCATTTTGCATGTTTCATCTAAACTGAGATTGTTTGGGATTTTGTAGGGCATAGAAACATAAGTAGAGTGTGATATTGCAGGTTCAGTGCCGCAGTATAAAAATTTTTCATACTTTGCAGTAATAAGTCTTATAATTCTTCCTTCTGGTTTTTTCATGGTTATCTCCTTGCCCGCAGTATATCACATATGTAGCTGGCTGTCAAGATCAAACTTTTGTCATTTTTTGCATGAAAAAACCTTGCGCTAAGGCAAGGTCAATTTTTATTGTGGGAATTGTCCTACTGGTGCGGTAATCATTGCACCGATAGGTGAGTGAAGAGTAATGTTTGAAATTACCACTGCAACTGTGCTAGCAAGCACGCGAGTTACTTGACTATTACGGAAATATTCCTCAGCGTCATCAAGCGCGTCAAATTCGTTAGGATCTACAATAACCTCAATGCTCATTGCAGCTTTAAGTGCAAAAATGCATTTTGGCTCTGGCTCAACATTGCGGGTGAGAATAACTTTAACAGCATCGCTGCGAAGTCTTTCAACTTTCATTTCGTCCCAAACGCGCATATTAATAGTTGAGTTTTGTGCTGGTGCATCCAACTTTTCGTACTCTACACTTTCAAGTAGAGGTTTAAAATTCATGTTTCTAATAACCTTTTCCATATTTTCTCCTTTCAATTATAGACTTCTCGTCCAACTTTTAAACATAAGTAGTATAACATGTTTCACTAAATTTACAAAGTAAAAACAATTTGATTTGATATATAATCTTACTTTTGTTGACTTGTAAATGGGAGCAGAAAATTAACAAATAAGTTCTATATTCCTGTTTTTATCATAAGTAATGTCCCATGCTCCGTGTTCTCGCTTTAATATATCAAAAATACCAATACGACATAAATAACAAGCATTTCTATATGTAGTTAATTCTTTATTTTCCATATCATTATTTTTAGCAAAAACAGCTTTCACTTTCCGCGTTTGATAAAAAATGGCCTTATAACACCTCCAAAGACTCGCCCAGTCGGAAATTTTAATATCTTTGATTTTAGCAAGAACTTCATTTCGCTCTTCAGTAGGAATTATATTACGACTGCCGTAACTATATAGTGCTTTAATGGTTGGCAAATCAGTAATGATAACTTTATTGTCGGCCAAACATTTTAACATTACATAGTTTAAATCATATTGGGAATATTGATCAAAAATTTCTTTTATGGTCATGTAATAACCTCCTCAAAGTATTCGAATTTTAAACCGAATTGGTGCACCGCAAGGCGATAAAAAAGAACATAGTAATATTGCAAGTGAATAGGCTTGAATATTATTGCCAAGTGGAATTGCTACTATCGGACTATAAACTATACGGCAAGCAATTAGCCGCGAGGGGCTAACGGCTCGTCAGTTTTCTTGTCGGCAGATATGGCTGTCATTGCGCTTTTGTAAATGTGCTTTGACAGTCTTTTTGCTTGTTCGTTATCGGGCGGCAATTCCGCATAGATATTTTTACTATTGTCGTTAAAGTAAATGACGGTAATGCCGCTCGGTATTTTACTCATAATAATGCTCCCTAAATTTCCCCACCCATACCCACCCAGCGGGGTACTTTATAAATTCTAAATTCTTGCGACTTGCGACGCAGTGCCATAAGGGTAATAGTAACCTTATGGCATACGGGCGGCTGTCGCCGCCCCGCGTACTGCCTTATTTATGTTACACGTTACGGGGTGGCGTGGTAATACTATACGCCACCCATTATATTGTTTTTATGTTCCGCGTTCCGTAGTGCCAATAAGGTAACAGTAGCGGAAACCGCTAAATCTGTTACAGTGTTACAGGGTGAATATAAAGAATTATATAGTAATTCATTATGCGTCATAAATATTTCCTTAAATGCTTGTACACTGTTTTCATTTGTTGCGATACCGCCGAGTGCGACAAGCCTTGCTCTCTTGCTATCGCGCGCAAAGACATTTCTTGATAAAATGCTTTATGTATAAGTTTTCGCCGTTTGTCCGTCAGTCTTGACATTGCTTTATGTACGCTTGCAACGGTTTCTTTTCGTATGCAAATATCAAGCGGGTTTTCGGTGCGCTTGTCCTCGAAGTCAATTCCCATTTCGGTAAAATAACTTAAAGAAACATTATGCTTTGCCTCTCGCCAATGTAGCCGCTTTTCTTGTTGCAATAAATATAAATGTACTTCGTAAATATCGTCCGTAACCTCGACTGCGCTTGTTGTACCGTCGCAAAATTTGTATTGAATTATATTCATTAAAATACCTCTACCTATAAGAAGAAAGGCGGGCGTTTGGTAAGGTTTTTTAATGAAAAAATAAAACGCCCGACAAATGTTTGAATTGAATCAAATATTTGTCGGGCATTTACTCTGTCGCAGAGAGTTATTGCTTCTTTAACAAATGTCAGCCGTAAACGGGCGTGCGCGTACAGCCCCGTATTGTTTGTAGTGGGTTATATAACGCACTTGTTATGAGGTATTGAAAAATAAAAAAAGAATTGAGTGTTGCATATTCGCTCCCGAAAATAAATTTGTCTTTACTTTCGTACACTCAATTCTTTTGTCTGATATTAAGTTTTTCGGTTGTTATGTTTTACCTGCCAATATTTTTTGAATAAGTATTTTTCCGTCCTTGATTTCAACAATTAGTTTTGCTTTGCATTTCGGGCAATAGATTTCTATATTCGAGCCGTCGCTTGCTTTTAACAATTTATACCCGCAGTCGGGGCATACCGTGTAATATGTCATTTTACGACCTCTATGTAGTCGGATAGGTTGCGGCGCAGTCCTAAATTATTTCCGTATTCGTCCACATAACCAAGTCGCAAAATCATTTGTACGGGGGCGGTTACGCCTAAATCGTTTTGAATTGAATTTGAAAACGGTTGCGTTTCAAGCGCGGCGGAAAGCGGTTGCACGGCTATATTATTTTCGGCACAGTCAAACCAAAATGCTTGTGTAGTTCTGCCCGTATTGATAAGTTCGGGAAAAGTGTTTCCACCCGTTATAATAGCAAATGCGCCGCAATTATTTACTTGCTTTTTAGCGGTGTCTATGCCTTGTTGTGCAAATTTATCGCCTTTTGCGCTTTCGCGTGAGGTAGTCCAATAATAAAAAGTTTTTACTATTCCTTTTAAGCCTATCATTTCGGCAGTGATACCGTCTAATTTTTCGCTTGCCTCTTTATCGGAAAACCGCAACCACTCGGCTAATTCGTTACGGTAATTTTGGTCGGCAGATTGCAGCGTTACCGCGTCAAGCGTTGCTTGTTTCAAATATGCAAAATTTTCCTCGCCGTTCTGATAGATATGCAAACCGTTATATTTTGCAAGAAAAGCGTTTGCAGTAGTATCATTTATTTTTTTGGTGGAATAGGCAGATTTGTCTGTATGGCGTTTGTCAATTAAATTCAGTTTATCTTTATTCACGATAGACTGAACTTTACTGTATGTTAATTCGACGGTGTTTTCATTGCATATAATTTGCGTTTCATACCCGTAGGCACTAAATGCCGTATTCATTGTTTCTATGTAACAGCCAAGCGATATATAAGCCTCGCGTTTAGTCGCATCAACAACGGCAAGCGTTCTTTTATTGTCAACCGCTATTTGCAACTTGTTTTCGTCGGGGCGCAATTTTACCGTCCAAGCCTGTGAATTATGCGAGTTTGCAGAGATAGAAGAATACCACAAAATATCTTGTATTTCCTCGCTTACACCTTCGAGATAACGCGACGGACTAACTTTTAACCGCTTACCCATAACAGCCGCAGTAATCAATACGGCAGATAAGGCGATAATTATTGCGCCAAAAATGGAAAATACGGTAATCATAATTTTCTTTTTCCTTGTCATTGTTTTTTCCTCACTTCAAAGAGAGTAACAGCCTTTCAAAGCAAAAGCCGCTAAAATCATTTTCGTTCAGTTTTAGAATTTTCATATAATCTTTTTTCAATAAGGACATTCTGATAATGCCCGATACAGAACTCCACAGATAAAGAATAACGGCGGCGTTTTCAAGGTCGCTATTTATGATATTTTCATCTTTACCTTTTTGAATAAGTTGCTCGATAGTGCCCGTTAATTCTTCGCCGCGCTCGTATAATTCTTTATAGATTTTCGGGGTGTCCGAATTAGATATATCGACATTTATTTTCCCGATTAAGCCCTCGAAATACAGAGGATAGCGAACGGCAAGCCGAAAAACAAACTCACATATTTTTTTATAGGTATCTATAAACGGCAATTCTTTTGCGGCAATAGAATTTACTTGCTTTGTGATTTTTTGCATAAAATCCAAAACAAGTGCAAAATAGACCTCGTTTTTATCTTTGAAATAGCCGTATAGCGTAGGCTTGCTATAACCCGCTTCAACGGCAATCATATCCATTGTGGTTTTTTCTATGCCGTTTTGCGTAAATAGTTTATCTGCCGCTTCAAGTATGTTTTTGCGGTTAAATGAAATAGTCCTTTCCGTGCGTGTATTCATAAGCAATTCTCCTTGACTTTTTACTGACAGTTAAATTATAATACTTGTAGTAAAGTTTGTCAAGAGGTTTTGAGAAATTGCCAAAACACATTATACAAACTTTCACGGTAATCGTGGCTATGAGTACCACCTCTGCGGAAAACAGTCAAGGGCGGCTATTTATCTCCCGTTAGGCATAAAACGCCGCCGCGCGTGGCGCGGTTAAAACCCTTGACAGTTTTCCGCTATCGGCGGTGTGGGCTAATTAAGAGGCGATTAAGCATAATCGCCTTAAAAAATTAAGGCGCAGTCCCCACAAAAGAGACCGCGCAAAAGGAGCAGACAATGAAAAACACAGTTATCTACGCAAGGTATTCGCCAGGCTCAAAGCAAAACTACCAATCTATCGAAGGGCAACTCGCCGAATGTTACGCCTATGCTCAAAGAAACGATTTGACTATCGTCCACGAATACATAGACGAGCATTTGACGGGTACGAGCGACAAGCGAGACCAATTCTTGCAAATGATTGAGGATAGCAAGCGCAAAGGCTTTCAATTTGTGCTTGTATATCAATTAGACCGTTTCGCCCGTAACCGCTATGACAGTGCAACCTATAAAGCAAAGTTAAAGAAAAACGGCGTTCGCGTACTCTCGGCAAAAGAGAATATCACGGACGACGCGAGCGGTATTTTAATCGAGGGCGTTTTAGAGAGTATGGCAGAATACTATTCTGCCGAGCTGTCGCAAAAGGTAAAGCGCGGTATTGCTATGTCGGCGGCAAAATGTAAATTTTTCGGCGGTGCGGTTGCACTCGGCTATAAGATAGACAGCGAGAAAAACTATGTCATTGACGAGGAAAAAGCGCCCATTGTGCGGCAAATGTTTGAAATGCTTGCAAACGGACATACATACGCCGATATTGCCCGTCATCTGAACGAGCGCGGAATTAAGACATCAACGGGCGCACAGTGGAACAAAAACAGTTTTCAAAGCATATTCAGCAACCGCCGCTATTTGGGCAAGTATATTTATCAAGGCAAAGAAACGGACGGCGGCATACCGCAACTTATCGACGACGACCTTTTTGAAGAAGTGCAAAGAGTTTTGGCAAAGTACGCCGCCGCACCGTCAAGAGGTAAGGCGAAAGTCGAATACATTTTGAGCGAAAAATTGATATGCGGACACTGCGGCAACAAAATAACGGGAATAAGCGGCACGAGCCATAACAAGACCATTTACAATTACTATAAATGCGTAGGCGTAAGTAAATGCGGTTGCCGCAAGAGAGCGATACGCAAGCAAGATTTAGAGGACGAGGTTATAACGGCTATCACGGGCGACGGTACGGAGCGGAACAGGTACGGCGTTCTGACCGACGAATTTATTGACAGCGTAGCCGCAGAAACCTATCTACTGATACAAGCCGAACGCAACGACAGCGAGATAAAACGGCTTGAAAGCCTTATCGCAGAAAATCAAAAGGCGATAAACAACCTAATGCAAGCCCTTATGCACGGCAAGGCGACGGACATTATTTTGTCGCAAATCGAAAAGTTAGAGAACGAAAACGCCGAATTGAACAATACCATTGCGGCACAAAAGGCGGTACAGATAAATTACTGTTACGCAGACATAAGGCAATGGCTTTTACATTTCCGCACGCTCGACTATACCAAGATTAAACACCGCAAGGACTTGATAGACATTTTTATTTATCGCATTGTGTTATACGACGATAAAATGAAAATCTTATTCCACTTGAAAGGCGGGCAGAAAGAAGAACTCATTCTGAACTTGATTTTCCCCGACTACCCCAACGGGAGCAACGACGAGGACGGAAACGAGGACAAAGAAAAAGAAACCGACAACTCGGTTTCTCAATCTCGCAGTGGTTCGTATACCCCTGCTATGGTGCAGGAGATGGGAGTTGAACCCACAAGGTGTTGCCACCACAAGTACCTGAAACTTGCGCGTCTGCCATTCCGCCACTCCTGCATATATTAAGTTTTGTCAAGACTTAAAAAATTACTTAGTCTTTGGCGCAAGTTTTCTAAAACTTGCGCGTCTGCCACTGTGACCCAAAAATTGCTTTGCAATTTTCAGGACCCCACTTCCGCCACTCCTGCTTGCTCTTTCATTATATTATTATTTCCTCTCAAAGTCAACTTAGAGTTTAATGTTTTAGATAAAAAGACAAACAAACTTGACAAAACATAAAGAGTTGTTTATAATTAAGACTCAAAAAGGAGGTATTGTTATGCAAAGGCGTGAAGTAAGAGAGTGGTTTAACGATTTATCGAAAGATGAACAAAATAGGGTATTGAAAGAGTTGGAGCAGATACGCGACGGAGAGTTTGAAAATAAAGTAAATATTAAAATTACAAAAGAGCTTGTTACAAATTTTTTTAAATATATATTTAACGGCAATAAGCTTGCTGGCATGGAAAATCCTAAGCGCTTTCAGTGCTATCAAGAGCATGACATATGGTATGCGTTTCTTTTGTCTTCTGGCTATGAACCACATGAGGGAAGAAGATATATATGTGAGTCCTTATCTTTGACAATAACGCCAGACGGGACTTGTAAGGCAGACTATAATAATGGAGCGGGCAGCGTGGATTATTCAGATTATTGGGAAGATTTTCTTTTAAAAAAGCAACAAGAAGCAGAAGACAATTGAAAAACAGGTGAAGCCTGTTTTTTTAGTGTTTGTCTAAAAAATTAGGGCTTGAAATTGGCGTGGGTTTGTGTTAAACTTGCGTAGAGGTGACAAATGAAGCTTATTGATGAGCATTTAGAGAAGTCTTTTATTTACAATTATCACAAGTATTTGCACGAAGGTATAATAAAGAAGTTTGATGGCGAGTTTTATCGTCAATTTGACGGGATGTATTTTCGAGGTTTGCCTATTTATTATCATTTGACAGAGAGTTATATGACAAATGGGCATTGTTATGATGCCTCAGCTACGCTAGGACTTGCATTTGGGAAAGAGGCTTATGTTTGTCGCGGAAATTTAAGAAGTTTGCGTAAGGCATGGAAAGGAAAAACTGGACATGGTTGGGTAGAAAAGGGTGGCTACTGCTATGACACTACTTGGAAAATCGCTTGCCCGAAAAATGTGTATTACAAAGTTTTTAAACCTGTTAAAGTGCAAAAGCGAAGTCACAATCAATTCTTCGAGGATTGCAAGTGGCTGACTGACTGGACTATTCGTGACAAAGAATGGTATGAACAAAATTATTGCGATGATCTTTTAGTAATCGTTGTGGCTCGTAACATTGCACAATTGGAGCTGGAAAAACATAAAGTTACCCCAGAGAGAAGAAAATTTTTAGAGCAATTGTTGATTGATTTGCCGGACGAAAATAAAGCAGAGAAGCCGGATATAATAAGCATGATTACAAATAAGACAGAAGAGTGCTTTTAGCGCTCTTTTTTTTGTTCGTTTTGCAGAACTTTGATTTGCAAAATGCTGTAAAATGTGTTATTCTTTTGATATGAATATAAAAAGTGCAAAGTATCTCACCAGTGTGGTGGACAAAAGTAAACTTCTAGGGGACGGCGTTCCTGAATTTGCGTTTGTGGGGCGAAGCAATGTGGGCAAAAGCAGTCTTATCAATATGCTAGTTGGGCAGAAGCGACTTGCTAAAGCGTCCAGTGCGCCCGGACTTACCAAAATGGTGAACTATTTTGACATAAATGATAGTTCTCGATTTGTAGATTTGCCGGGGTATGGCTATGCAAAAGTTGGGCGCAGTCACCT
>CAJULT010000003.1 GCA_910587225.1 uncultured Christensenellaceae bacterium | reverse complement strand
GCTCTTCCGATCTTTTTATCTTGACCAAAAAAGAGATAAGGATGCGGGAGTTGTTACCAAGTCAAAAACTGGTTTTAATCTTCCTATTAAAAAGGGCAGGGATGGAAGATATAAAATTGAAAGCGGGAGTGAGCTTGCTACCTGCTTTACAAGTGACTTCTTTTTGAAAGAGGCAGACGAGTGGAGAGAGGATGCGTGGGCAATGATAAAAGCGCGACCTGATGTTGACTTTCTCATTTGCACAAAACGCATTGAAAGGTTTAACGAATGCTTACCTTATGACTGGGGTGATGGGTATGATAATGTAGCCATTGCGGTGACTTGTGAGTGCCAGCGCACCACTGACATTCGCATGCCGATATTTTTAAGTGTTAAAGCAAAACATAAACTTATATTTGCAGCGCCACTGCTTGAAAAAATCGATATAGAAAAATATCTCGATCCAAAACAGATAGAGTGTTTATCGGTAGGCGGTGAAAGCTATGACTATGCCCGCGAATGTAACTTTGACTGGGTGAAAGATTTATATAACCAGTGCAAGCGCAAAGGAGTTAAGTTTGACTTTCATCAAACGGGCTCAAACTTTGTCATGAACGGCAAGCGTTACAAGATTAGACATAGAGTTGAACATGAACAAGCGAAAAAAGGCTTAAAATATTTGCATGAAACCGACTAAAAAAACAGGCAACGCCTGTTTTTTAATTATTCCAGTTCCAGTCGGCAATTTCGGGCATATCAATACCATTCTTTTTAATGTATTTGTCATGCTTTGCAAGCAGTTCTTCCATGGCGGCGGTGATTTCATCTCGTTTTTTCTTAGTTATATCGAGATATCTTACCGCATGCTTTAAAAGGTGGAATCTGTCTATATGGTTTTTAACGCGCATGTCGAATGGAGTTGTGATAGTTCCTTCCTCGCGATAACCTGCCACATGGATTTGGTCATGGTTATGGCGTTTATAGGTCAGCATGTGAATAAGTTGTGGATAGCCATGGAAGTTGAATATAACTGGCTTATCAGTTGTAAATATCTTGTCATATTCTTGGTCAGTTAGTCCATGTGGGTGAGTGTCAGGGGAAACGAGTTTCATAAGGTCAACCACATTGACAAATCTAACGTTAAGTTTTGGCAGATACTTTTTGATAAGTGTGATAAGCGCAAGTCCTTCAAGCGTTGGAGTGTCACCGCAGGTTGCGATTACGAGGTCGGGACTTGCGGTATTGTTAAGACCCGCCCATTTCCATTCACTAATGCCGGCAGCGCAGTGCGCTTTTGCCTCCTGCATGTTAAGCCACTGGAAAGACGGATGTTTTGAAGCAATAATAACATTAACATAGTTTTTGCTTCTCGCGCAGTGGTCATAGCAGGAGAGCAGGCAGTTTGCGTCAGGTGGAAGATACATTCTCACAACGTCTGCTTTTTTGTTTACGATATGATCGAGGAAGCCGGGGTCTTGATGTGTGAACCCGTTATGGTCTTGCTGCCAAACATTGCTTGTAAGAATTAGGTTAAGGGAGGAGATGGGTTTTCTCCACTTAATTTCATTGCATACTTTCAACCACTTTGCGTGCTGAGCGACCATGCTATCAACAACTCTTATAAAAGCCTCATAGCTATTGAACATTCCATGTCTGCCAGTAAGAAGATATCCTTCCAGCCAGCCCTCACACATATGCTCGCTAAGGAAGCTGTCCATAATTCGACCATCTCTTGCAAGCTTATCATCGGTTGAAAGAATTTGCGCGTTAAAGCAGCGGTTTTCAACTTCAAAAGCTTTATACAAGCGATTACTCATTGCCTCGTCAGGGCTGAATATGCGATAATTTTTGTTGTCTTTGTTAAGCGAGAAAAGGTCACGCACATAACCGCCAAGTTCAAGCATATCTTGGGTGCGGACAGTTCCATGCCCTTCAAACTTGACTGCATAATCGTCAATTGATGGCGTGATTAAATCTTTGAGCAGCAATCCACCATTTGCGTATGGGCTGGCGGTCATTCGTTTATCGCCAGTTGGCAGTATTTCTGCTATTTCTGGGAAGAGCTTGTAGTTTTCGTCAAACAATTCTTCCGGCTTATAACTTTCAAGCCATGCTTTTAAGTTTTCTACTGACGCGTCATCGTCGATTTGAAGAGGAACTTGATGAGCGCGGAAAGAACCTTCAATTACCTTTCCGTCATCCTTTTTTGGGCCAGTCCAACCTTTTGGCGTTCGCAGGATAATCATTGGCCAGTCATCAACTGTCATTTCAATATTTAAATCACGAGCATTATGCTGAATGCGTTTAATATCTTCCATGCACATATCCATTGCTTTTGCCATTGCTTTGTGCATCTTCATAGGATTGCTGCCTTCTACAAAGTATACCTTATATCCATATCCTTTAAACAAACTTTCAAGCTGAGCTTTTGGTAAGCGAGATAAAAGGGTAGGGTTGTTAATTTTATAGCCGTTCAAGTGCAAAACAGGAAGCACCGCTCCGTCGTTTTTTGGATTTAAAAATTTATTTGAATGCCAAGAGGTCGCAAGCGGGCCGGTTTCTGCTTCGCCGTCACCTACAATAACGGTTGCAATCAAATTAGGGTTATCAAATACGGCGCCATAGCCGTGAGCGAGGCAATAGCCAAGTTCGCCGCCCTCATTGATAGAGCCAGGAGTTTCAGGTACGCAGTGACTGCCTATGCCGCCAGGGAAAGAGAACTGTTTGCAAAGCAAGGTCATCCCTTTTTTATCAAGCGACACTTTTGGATAGAACTCGCTATAAGCGCCTTCGAGGTAACTATTGGCAGTTAAAAAGTTCCCGCCATGCCCTGGGCCAGAAAGCAAAATCATATCAGCGTCATATTTTTTTATAACCCTATTGCAATGCGCGTACACAAAGTTTTGACCGGGAACAGTTCCCCAGTGGCCAACAAGCTTTTTCTTAATATCCTTTTTGCAAAGAGGGTGATCCCGCATGAGTGGATTGTCCAAAAGATAAAGCTGGGCGGCAGAGAGATAGTTTGCCGCTTGCCAATACTTATTCAAACTTTCAAGATATTCTTTTGTCATGTATTTATCTTTCATATTAACCTTCCTAAATAAGATTATACTCATTTTAAAAATAAAGTGGAAACAAAACGAGGACGAAATCAAATTTTTATTAAATGGCTTTATTATAGAATAGGTGAGTTTTCGTTTGACATAATGGGCTTTTATGTTATACTTTTAAAAATAAATTCCAAAGGTGAAATATTGAAAAAGAAAAAAGTAATACGCAAGAAGTCTTTTTGGTTTAAGATCTATTGCGGGTTTGCGAAGCTTGTACGCAAAAAGACAAAGTTTGTCTATCTTGGGCAAGAGTTTACAAATCAATCTCTTATTTTAAGTAATCATGTGGGCGCATCTGGCCCGCTTTCTTTTGAGCTATATCATGAAAAGACCTTTCGCTATTGGGGCGCGCATGAAATGAACGGGCATTTTCACGAAGTCTATAGATACCTTTCAAATATCTATTTTACCGAGAAAAAACATTGGAAAAAGTGGATTGCAAAAATAGTTGCTTTTTTTGCAACCCCGTTTTGCTATTTATTCTATCGCGGTTTAAAACTAATTCCGACCTACCATGACGGCAGACTACGCAAGGCGCTTGATACAAGTTATCAAACTTTAAATGAAGGGCAAAGCGTGGTTATCTTCCCAGAAAAATCGGAGCATGGATATTTCGATCATCTAACCGGTTTTCATGCTGGATTCACATTACTACTTAAATACTGCTATGCAAGAGGGATGGATCTTCCAATCTACCTTGCCTACTATGATCATAAGTCGCATATTCATCTTGTGGACAAGCCTGTTTTGTACAGCGAAATTAAAGATAAGTTTGCAACCAAAGAAGATATGGCAAAGTACTTTTGCGATAGGTGCAATGCGCTAGGGGACATGATAGCTGAAAATAAAATCTCTTAAACTAATTTTAATTGACTGTCTTTAATTTCATAAACTTTGTTACAAACGGAATTTATTAAATTCAAGTCGTGCGAAACCACAATAAGACAACCTTTAAAGTTTGACAATGCATTTATAAGTTCTTCACGGTTGCCAATATCTAGGTGATTTGTTGGCTCATCAAGTATTATTGTATTTAAATCTTCAAGCATAAGCTTGCTTAGTCTTGTTTTAATCATTTCTCCAACGGAAAGGGTGGAGATTTTTCTGTTGAATACGTTTTGACTAGCTCCCATTCGTACAAGATTTGTAAAGAACAAAGTTTTCCGCTCCTTATCAAAGTCGTCAACATACTCTCTTACTGTTATCTCAGTTGGCAAATCTAAAAGACCTTGCTCGATATATTCACACTTTATTTGTGGACTTATACTTAAAGTGCCGCAGCTAGGGCTAAGCTGTCCGAGTATAATTTTTAGCAGAGTGGATTTGCCAGCTCCATTAGCACCAATGATACCAATTCTATCTCGGGCAGAAATTGTAAGATTAACATTTTGTAAAATTGGTTTGTCATAACAAAATGAAACATTGTTTAAAATTGCAAAATTTATGTTTTGGTTGTAACACTTATTTAGTCTATAAATAAGTTCTTGTTCTTCATAAGGCCTTTCAATCGAATTTGCTTTAAGCTGTTCAAGTCTTGATTTTTTATTCTTTGCCTGCTTTGCAAGTTTGCCAGCCTTTGAGGTGTGATAGTCCTTTGCGCCCGATGAGTAATGATCTGCCACACTTTCATTCTTTTTTAACTTATAAGCATTTGCCTCGTTTGCCCAATTAGTAATTTCGCGAATTTGTTTATTTAAAGCTTGCTCCTGTTTTTGTGCTTTGTTATATTCATTCCATTGCGATTGCTTGTTTATACGCTTTATTTCTTTATAGTCATCGTAGCCACAATTATAGACTTGCACTTTTTTATTTTCAATTTCAACAATATGATCGGCGGTCTGTCTTAGAAAGTTTACATCATGCGAAACGATTATCACAAGTCCATTAAAGGAAAGCAGTTTAACTATTAAAGCTTGTTGCTTTTCAACATCTAAGTGATTTGTTGGCTCATCGAGTAGAAGTATATCTGCGCCTGAATTTAATATTTTATCAATTTGAACTTGTAATCTTTCCCCGTATGACAATGGGCTTTCATTTTTGTTTGCTTCAAGTTGAGTTAGATAGGCAAGTTTGCCACTGACTTTTATATCGCCTGTATCGCAATATTCGTGTTTGGAAATAAGGTTAAGTAATGTAGTCTTCCCTGTCCCATTCTCGCCAATAACCCCATATATACCCTGATAAAAATCAAGGTTGACATTTTCAAAAAGATCTTTATCTCCAAAACTTTTGCTTACATTATTTAATTTTATAAACATATAACTACCTCCAAATTTAAATAACTGAGGCATATAAAGCTTGAAAGATATAAAAAATCCACCAAGGCGGCGGATCTATATTCAAAAAAATTGCTTTGAAATTAAGCACCACCGGTTTTATATGCACGAAAGAATCCATCACATAAAACCAGTTATCAGTTTTATGCGGGCATTAAACTTCTCTTAATTTCAAATTGCTCATTTTTCCTGTTCTCCTTTTTTAATATATGATTATTATATACCAAAATTATAAAAAGTCAACTTGTTTTGTTAAACTTGCTTTTTAGTTTTTTTAACTTGTTGTTTAACCTTGCCGTCTTTGATTTCATAAATGGCATCTGCAAGATAGTCATATTCGTCTTTGTGGGTGAAGAGAATTAGAGTTCGCTTATCAGGTTCGCTGGAGGCGACTATTTTTTCAAGCATAGCTTGGAAGTTTTTGCTTACCCGTTCAGGATATTCGTAAATCATAAGCACCTTGCATTTTGATAGGGTGGCTCTGATAAGCCCAATCCAAAATCTGGTTTCTTCATTCTTTATATCGCTTACCAAAGTATCGTAACCTGCTGGCAGGGAAGAAATAACTTTATCAAGTCCAAGTTCTTCAACCTGCTTTTCTATAAAGCTAAAATCTTTGTTTGCGAGTAGTAAGTTTTCTTTTACTGTTCCGTTTACAAAAATAGGATTGGCGGCACAGTAATCAATATGATTTTTAAAGGTCTTTTCGCTGTAATCGTAAAGATTGAGGTTGTCAAGAAGCACTGTTCCATTGTCTGGCTTTGTGCGGCGGCGGAGCATATCAAATATTGCTCGCTTGCCACAGCTTCGCTCGCCTTTGATAATGTTTATCGAATGCATTTTAAAAGAAATGTTCACGTTGGAAAGTTTAACATTTTCATACTCTTTGCTTACATCAATTAAGCCAAGGTTATAACCTTCCGTCATTGTATTAATGTTTCCGTATTGTATCATTTCTTTGTCGCTGAGCGATAAGATCATGTTAATTCGGTCAACATCAACACGCATAAGTTCTATGCCGCCAAGTTTGGTGTAGAGGGTGTTAAATTTCTCGGTACAACTTGATAGATAAGGTACGACGATAAGATAGAGCGCAATGTCAAAAGCGTCTTTTGAAAGAAGGAAGATAAGTACTGCAGTGATAGCATAAACCACCAAATTCCAAATAATGAAATATACATTATCTCTGAAAGACTGGGTTACGTAATACTTGGTATATTGTTTATTGAATATGTCAATATCGCCCAGTAAAATTTCTTTGTATTTTTCTTTTGCTCCCATTTCGTGTATAACGCCCTTGCCTTCAATAATGCGGTTGAGGTCTTGATAACTTTTATCTTTGGCTTCATGGCGTCCTCTGAGGGCTTTGCCCATTTTCTTATTGAGAGCGTTATAAACAAAGAAATTGACAAGGCACAGTGCAGATACGGCGAGCCCAGCATAAATATTTGCTGAGAAGATTGCAACAACGGCTATGCCGATTTGAACCATGTAAGACATAATGCCTGATATGTAATCGCTAAATTCGCAGGCGTTGGAAAGGTTGTTTTGGGCGATATTTATAATCTTTTCAGGGGAAAACTTTTTAAGAGTTTTATCATCTATTCTTAAAATTTTATCGTAAATTTTACCTGTGATGTTTTTGCGCATTATGCCATAATGCTTGTTATAGATAATCCATTCAATATGGTAAAATATGTTTCGCAATAGAATATCTGCGAACTCTACACCCAGCCAAATGAACGCGCCTGTCCAATCCTGATTATAAAGGCAGTCAATTAGCTTGGCTGCGAAAATAGTCATTGAAGCATAAAGGGCTGCGTATATAATATACGTCAAGGTTTGAAAAAACCAAAGTTTTTTATCGGGCTGACATAAAACTGCCTAGCGTTTTAAAATATTGTCTTTCTTTTCGCGTTTCGTTTTCATAGACATAATATAACATTATAATACAAAATTTCAAAATAATTTTAATTTAAAAATAACCATGAAATAAAAAAAGAGGGTAGCCCCTCTTAAAGATATTTAACCACATAAATTTTGTAAGCCAAAGAAAGTATCGCGTTTTTTAACAGCTTCTTAGGCTCAGTCAAAGGGCCGCCTACATAACTTAAACTTTTTTTATTTTCAAAAACATATTGAAGGGCATTATCAAGTTCCATAACTAGATAATCGTAGGCAACCTCAATTGAATACTCCTGCTTTTGAAGTTCAAACATTGCAGTAATTTCATTTAAGGATATAACATTTTTAAATATAGTTATATATATAAGATAAGCAATCTGTTCCCTGTTATAGGTTTTTCCTGTTGTCGAAGAAATAATATTCATCTTGACATAATTGCTAATCATCGCTGGTGTAATCTGAAAAAGCTCTAAAGGCGCAAGAGCGGAGTTTATATATTTTACAGTTTGTTCCAAAAATAATCCCATACTTGGCAGCTGAGAAAAACTTGGCAATTTAAAATTCTTAATTGTGCTTTGCACTTGCTGTTTATTAGTTTCCATATTAAAAATATATCATATTTAAAGATAATCTGTCAAGTTAAACAACACTTATTCATAAGATATTAAAAAACCGTTGACAAAGTTTTTGATATTTGATATAATCACGCTAGTTAAAAGGAGAAAATATGAAATTGCAAATTGTTATCGATTCAGCGAGCGATATAAATAAACAAGAGGCTGACAAATTAGGGCTTATAATGATTCCTATGGAGATTACTTTCGGGGAAGAACAATATTTGGACGGAGTGACACTGAACTCTAGAGAGTTTTTTGAAAAACTAGTAGAAACGGATGAGTTTCCAAAAACTAGCCAAATTAACGAATATAGATTTGATGAAGTATTTGATAAATTGGTAAAGGAAGGGAAACAGGTGTTATGCATCACTATGTCTTCTAAACTTAGCGGAACTTACAACTCGGCAAAAGCAGCAGCAAAAAAATATGGAAATAATGTGGTAGTCGTAGATAGCAAGAATGTTACCATTGGTGAGCGAATTTTAATTCAATATGCCATATCCTTAGCAAAAGAGGGTAAGTCGGTTGAAGAGATTGCTAAGCTCTTAAATAACCAAAAGGATAAAATCAAACTTCTTGCACTTGTCAATACTTTAAAGTATCTACAAAAGGGTGGACGAATATCAACGCTTACAGCAATTGCGGGAGGTCTGCTTAATGTTAAACCTGTCATAAGTATAGAAGATGGCGAGGTTAAATTAATAGGTAAAGCTATTGGATCTAAAAAAGGAAACAACCTTTTAATTCAGCTTGTGCAAAAAAGTGGAGGAATTGATTTTAGCATGCCTTTTGCGGTAGCATATTCTGGGCTCAGTGATGAGCTTTTACAAAAGTATCTTGAAGATAGCAAAGGACTTTGGGAGGGGAATACCGAAACTGTTCCAGCTTATCTTATAGGAAGTACGATAGGTACTCATGCTGGGCCGGGTGCTATAGCAGTTGCATTTTTTGCTAACTAAGCGGGTTTCAACCCGCTTTTATTTTTGTTCAAAGGCCGCAAATTTCATAAGCTAAAAGCGCTTCATGTTCTAAAAAGGTCGAAAAAGTTCGGGGAACGTCGAATTTTGTAAATAATTTTTCAAAAATCAAAAATTTTTTAAATAATTTGCGAAAAACGCTTTACAAATAATCGTATATGTTGTAGAATTATTTCCGTCATAGGAGGAATTATGAATAAAAAAGAAATATTTGTCGAAACACAAACAACTAATATGATGCTTGAACTTGGCATTCCAAGCAACGTGCAAGGTTTCAGATTTTTAAGGTTTGCTATTATGGAGGCGGTGAAAGACCAGTCACTCTTAGATAAGATGACTGCCAGACTTTATCCACTTGTTGGAGAGATGTATGATGCAACGGCTTCGGTAGTGGAGAGAAGTATCCGTCATGCAATTGAGGTTGCATATAATAGGGATTCACTACAAAACTTAAACCGCATTTTTGGTATAGAAATTTGTAATGCGGCATATAAGTTGACTAATGGAGAGCTGATTTCAATCTTGTCGGATAAGATAGCCAGAGAGACGCGAGCTAAGTTTAGCGAAGATGGCGAAAGCGGCGCTGATAAAGATAAACCAAAAGAAAGCTAAAAAATTTTAAAAAACGCTTGAAAAAAATAAAAGTATTGTGTATAATAGGCTTGCATGATTAATCATGTGCCTATTTTTAAATGGAGAGATGGCTGAGCGGTCGAAAGCGGCGGTCTTGAAAACCGTTGAAGTTAACAGCTTCCAGGGGTTCGAATCCCTTTCTCTCCGCCAACATTAGTTTCAAATTTGTCTCGCCTACTTTGGCAAAACGGTTTGAAACTTTTTTATTTTGTGATATACTTATAAGGGAGAAAAAAGATGATAAGTGAATTATTAGAGATGCAACTTAACGATGGAAGATTTAGTGACTTAAAAATGTTTGATACAGTAAAAACTAAAAACCCAAAAAATCTTGATATGCTTGCAGAAGGGTTTAGCGAAAGATCTATCGCATTAAAAAATCTTTTGCTTTCTTTGTGGTCACGAGGTATTGACACTATTGCTTGTTGTGGTGGACATAGCAATCCAAAGGAAGCACATTCTCAGGCAACCAAAAATTGTGTACCCTATGTGACAATTATTGCTAGGAATATGCTTAGTCAAGATTTGATAACCTTAATTAAACAAATTAAAGAAGAATATGTTGATGATGTTGAGATTAATTGTAGAAATAATATAAATAATAAAAACGAACTATTGCTTTCCTTTGAGTTTAAGGGAGCGGTGAAAGATTGGAGAAAAATTGATGACACCAGAGAAGCATTTTTTAAGATGCTACAAGATAAAATGGCAAGCATTAAAACTTTGAAAAAGAATTCCGATTGCGAATATAAAATCGAAATTGTTAAAGGTTTAATGAACAACAAATCTCACATTATTAACTTGATGTGGGAAAGTAAATCACAAGGCACTGTATATTTCATTGCCGATTCACAAGATGAAAACGGACATATTTTTGTTACACTACCTATAGATGCTTTAGAAAAGCTTCTTCCTTATGCCACTAAATATATTGCAGATTTAAAAAACGGAGAGGGCTCAAGTGTTAGGTTTGAGTTTCCGCTTGAAGAAGAACTTAATTGCAATTTATAAATCTATCAATTGAGAATGTTAACTAAATAAATATTTGTGTAAATAAAGACAACATTAGTTTCAAATTTGTCTCTGTGACAAATTTGATTTTTTTATTTAAATAGTGATACAAAAATTCAATATTTATGATAGAATATAAAGCATGGAAATAAATACAAAAATTGAACTTTGCAATAAGTGTGGTTCGTTGCCCAAGTTGATAGAAAATAGTGTTCAGCTTGGAACAACACCTTTTATCTTTATTGGTGAAAGTCCTGCAAAAGATGGTTGGATAAATTCTAAAAAAGCTTTCTACAATACCACTGGTAAATTGCAGGGCAGTGGAAGAGTGTTGGAAAAACTATTAAACAATATTGGGCTTTCAATTTCTGATATTTATTTTACAGAATGCTGCAAGTGCATTATCGAAGATAGAAAGAAACTAGAAAAATGTTCTCAAAACTGTCTGCCTATCCTTGAAGAGCAGTTAAATTTACTACCATGCAAAATTATAATAACAATGGGTTTACACCCCACGCAAGCATTATTAAAAACAAAGATAAAAAAGTTTGCAGATTATGTTGGTAAAAACTTTGATGTTATAATGTGCAATAAACAATATTTGCTTATCCCGATTTATCATCCAAGTCCTTTGAATCCAAAAGGCTATAAAGAAAATATTCCGATATTTGAAAATTTAAAAAGCTATATATAATTTTAATGAAAGTGATAAAGCTTATTTTTTGTTAAGTAACGATTGGAAACTTTTTTGTTTAGTAGTATAATCTAGCTAGGGGGAAGTATGGAAATTAGAAAACTTGAAATAAAGGATGCTGAGCAATTTTGTAATTTAATTGTAAATATGTATTCTAATCTTGGCAATTTGGAATGGTTTACTCCTATGCCATATGATGCTGAAAATGTAGCCGGAATAATAGCTAATCCGAGATTTTACATAATAGGGGCATTTATTGATGAAAAATTAGTAGGTGTAAGTTCTTTAGATTACAAATGCGGTAAATTGTTAGATAAAATTGAATTTCCTAAAGATTGCGATTTAACAAAACTTGTTGAAATAGCTTTTAATATTGTACATACAGATTATCGTGGAAATAAAATTATGCAAGAAATGGTTTGTTATCTATTAGACAAGATAAAAAAAGATGGGTATAAATGGGCTTTTGCAAAAGTGCACAAAAATAATATTGCCAGCATTAAATCTTGTGAAAATAGCGGATTTGAAATTTATTGCAAATATGAAAAGCCCGTAGACAAACAAGATTTTATAAGTTTATCAAATCAACCATTCTTTTGCAAAACTGGGAAACAGAATGCCGATAAGACATTGAAACATTTTCAAGATTCAGAGAAGATTATTGTTGATTATAATATACTCATGAAAAAGCTTTAATTTATTAAAATAAGGTCTTGTTTTCTATTCAAAAAGAGGTATAATATAATTGGAGTTGGTATGGAAAAAGAGTTGAATCCAAAAATTAAACAAATTGTATTAAAATTTTTAGAAGAGCAAATTTATCCAAACATTTTAGATAAAGATAATTTGTTGGGAGTTGTTGTGTATGGTAGTTCTACGACAGGTTACATAGACAAAAACTCTGATGTTGATGTTCTTATTCTTTTAAATTACGCCGATAAAACTATTAGGGGAGTTAAACATGTTGAAGGGCAAAAAATAGAATACTTTATTAAGCCTATAGAGAAATTTTTATCAGATGCGGTTAAATTCACTCATAGTAACTGCCCATCTCATATTGCACTAAATCAAAATGGAATAATTCTGTATGACAGATGCGATTTCGTAAAAAATATTTTAAATGCTGATAACACGTTTTATACAGAAAACCATAAATCGCCTAAAACAAATTATGATTTACAAATAGTTCAAATTTCAAATAGGATGGCAAGTTTAAGAAACATTTTGGATAGAAACGGGAAAGAATTTAATATGGTTTATTACAACATTCTTGAAATGATTAGACGTCTTCATTCAAAACGATCGGGAGAAGCTGATATACCTTTTGTAAAAGCGTATAAAGTGTATACCGATTCAAAATATTATGATAGATATGTTGGAAAAGCTACGGGAAACTTAAAGCCTGACACTAATTTTGTTAAACTGTATACAACTTGCATTGAATGCAATGATAGTCAAGTCATGTATCAGAATTTGGAAAAGCTTTACAACTATGAAAAATCACATTACAAGATTGATCCCGACAATTATGAAATCGAATTATATGATGACTGAAAGTTGGTTAACCCTTAAAACAAATTTAGATATGAGGAGAAAATTTATGAAAGAATTAAAATTTTTTAAATGCCAGCATTGTGGCAATGTCGTTGTTAAATTGGTTGAAAAAAATGTCCCAGTTTTTTGTTGTGGCGTAAAAATGGAAGAAATAAAGGCAAATACTTTAGAAGCCTCTACCGAGAAACATTTACCTATTGTTACTGTAAATAATGACATAATTGAAGTTAATGTTGGCAGTATTGCTCATCCTATGGAAGAGGCTCATTACATTAATTTTATAGTGGCGGAAACAGACAAGGGCTACTCTATTGTAAGTTTACTTCCCGGCATGTCGCCAAAAGTTAAAATCTACATAGGCGAGCAAAAATTAAAAGCTGTATACGAATATTGCAACTTGCATGGGCTATGGAAGAGCGAAATAGCTTAACAATAAAACTGAATTGTTTGTGACTATGTTTGCTAAGTTGATTTTAAAATAATATTTTGCTATAATATTTTTATGGAAAATAAAAATAAACTGATGTGTTATGAAAAATACGGCGATGAAGATAAACCTATAATCGTGTTTTTACACGGGGCTTTTTTCGTGCATACTTTTGGTAGGCAGTATCTACTTTCGGACAGGTATCAAATTATTGTTCCTCACATTATGGGTTATGGCAATAATACCGAGTCTGTTTTTGAAGCCGAAAAAGCGGTTGCGCAGATAATTGAATTAATACGAAGTTTTAATCAAAAGGTGACCTTGGTTGGTTTTTCTTTGGGGGCGCAGCTCGCTTGTAAAATTGTGGCAGAATATTCCTCTTTGTTAAACGGTGCAATTATAGTAAGTCCGCTTATTTTGAAAGATGAGAATGTTTTGCAGCTATGCCAGAGGCAAACTTTGAAACAATTGAAAACGATGAAAAATAAGAATTTATGTAAAATCATTGGGCTTATGAACGGGCTTCCAGCTAAACAGCGCAAAGAGTTTGTGGGGCAAATGCAAAATGTTCAAGAAGAAACCATCATAAACTCAGTTGATAATAAAATTTGTTTTGAAACCATAAAGGGTTTTGCTAATACCGAAATTCCAATGCTTGCCATAGCAGGCGAGAAAGAAGGAGAAGAGGTGAAACGTTCAGTTACTCTTCTTGGTCAGTGTAATAAGAATTGCAGGGTGGAAATATGGAAGAAGGCGAAACATAATATTCCACCTGTGCATTACAAAAGGTTTAATAATGTCTTATGTGAGTTTATTAATAAAGCTTAAAAAAATTACCTGAAAACTCATAGGTTGCCTTAATTTGCCGTCATAAGTGCGTCAAAAAGCGAAAAAAGATTAAGAAATGTTAAGAAAAGCAAAAAAATGGTCGAAAAAGATTTGTTAATGTCGAAATAAAATGATACTCTTTAAATCGTCAAAAAGGAGTATTTATGAAAAAGTTATCGTTGGCATTAATAAGTCTTTTATCATGTTTAATAATAGCACTTACTGGCTGCATGCCAAAAGAAAATAGATTTAAAGAAATAGTAGATGAAGTTGAAAGTATGTTGATAGTTGATGGTCACGTAGAAAGCGATACAACTTTTACAACAACATTTGAAGAAAATAGTGCTACTATATCTATGGACTCAGCTAAGATTCACGATAGCGATTTTTTAGCAGTTAGTTTAGATGACTTCTTTGCAAGCAAAAATTTCAGTTATGAAGTTATAGAGAAAGATAATTTAACTCAAATAGTTATCACAGATAAAAGAGAAGAGGATAGTAAACCTGTGCCACCACCGCCAGAAGATAATAAACCGATAGAGGTAGACTATACTGACGCAATACAAAATATATATGACATGGCAGAGTCGGTTTCTTCGGCAACGGCTTCTAATTTTGTAGAAACGGAAGGTGAAGGGTGTCGTGTGCTTACACTAGACTCGCAATTGTTAGAATATGGTAGTTATGAAGAGATGAAGGAAATGGAAAGCGAATTTCAGTATCCGGGTTTTGAGGTAGTTATCTCACAAAATGGAACTGATATTGTGTTCACTATTACAAAATGCTAAAAACAAAAACAGGCGACGCCTGTTTTTTGTTTACTTTATTTTTTTAATTTAGTAGAATATGAGAAAGGAGGATTTTATGAAAATTTTAGTAACTGGAGGAACAGGATATATAGGTAGCCACACCATTGTTGAGCTTTTAGAGGCTGGGCATGACGTGGTCGCACTTGACAACCTATCAAATTCGAGCGAGCTTGTGCTTGAGAGAATCAAAATGATTACAGGCAAGCAGGTAAAGTTTTACAAAGCTGATATTAGAAATAAAGCAGCGCTTGAAAAGGTTTTTAAAAATGAAAATATAGAGGCGGTGATTCACTTTGCTGGGCTTAAAGCGGTCGGCGAGTCTGTTGCTAAGCCTTGGATGTATTATGAGAACAATATTACAGGAACGCTTACTTTGCTTGGGGTGATGACTAAGTATAATGTGAAGAACATAATCTTCTCATCCTCAGCTACTGTTTATGGCAATCCTGCTTTTGTACCAATTACCGAGGAGTGTCCAAAGGGGATGTGCAGCAACCCTTATGGCTGGACAAAATGGATGCTTGAACAAATTATGGCAGACATGCAGGCAGCGGATAAAGAGTGGAATGTGGTGCTGCTTCGTTACTTCAATCCTATCGGCGCTCATCCAAGCGGGCTTATCGGAGAAGAGCCAAATGGCATACCTAACAACCTTATGCCATACATTACGCAGGTGGCTGTCGGCAAGCGTGAAGAGCTTGGGGTGTTTGGAAATGATTACAAGACACATGACGGCACAGGAGTGCGTGACTATATTCATGTGGTTGACCTTGCAAAAGGACATTTGCTTGCTCTTAAAAAACTCAAAAAAGGCAGCGGGCTTAGCGTATACAATCTTGGTACAGGGAAAGGTTATAGCGTATTAGATGTAGTTACAAATTTCGAAAAAGCGAACAAGATTAAAATCCCTTATTCAATTAAGCCTCGTCGCGCGGGAGATATTGATACCTGTTATGCAAGCGCCGACAAAGCTAAAAAAGAACTTGGCTGGAAGGCCAAATATGATATTAAACGTATGTGCAAGGACTCTTGGAATTGGCAATCAAACAATCCAAACGGATTTTCTGGTAAATAATGGAGAAAGGTGTGGAAATGTTTCAAGGCTTTGAACCGGTTTATGATAGCGCAAGTCGGGTGCTTATAGTTGGCAGCTTTCCTAGTGTGAAAAGTAGGGAGCAAGGGTTCTATTATGGGAACAAGCAAAATAGATTTTGGAAGATGCTGTCTATCTGCTTTGAGGAAGAAATAGATGACAACATAGAAGAAAAGAAACGATTTTTGCATAAAAATCATATAGCGCTTTATGATGCTATATTGGAAAGCGATATAATAGGTTCGGCAGATGAGAGCTTAATCAAGTCGAACTATAAAGTTGCAAGCATAGATTTTCTATTGCCACCAAATACAAAGGTGGAAAAGATTATATGTAATGGCAAGGCTGCCTTTAACCTTTTAAAAGATGCTTTAAGGTCTGATGTACAAATAATATGCTTGTCCTCTACAAGTTCCGCAAACCCACGATTTGATATTGAGGAGTGGAAAAGAGAACTTAAATTCATTCAATAATTTTGACTTCAGTTTCAAGTTGAATATTAAAATGTTCATAAACGGCTGATTGACATAGTTCAATCAGTTTTTTTATATCTTCAAAGGTAGCGCCGCCGAGGTTTATAATAAAGTTTGCATGCTTTTCAGATACCTGCGCTTTTCCTATTCGCTTACCTTTTAACCCGCACTCTTCAAGTAACCTGCCTGCATAATCGCTAGCAGGATTTTTAAATACGCTACCACAGCTAAATCCTTGCGGCTGAGAGGCTAATCTCTTTTGAAGGCAGAAGGTAAAAGTGTCATTGATTTCTTTTTCTGATTTTGGCGCAAGGCTGAATTTTGCGGAAAGTATAATTCCCTCTATGTTGGCATGGCGATATTCAGTTTGAATAGCGTCCCTTTTAATGCGAGAAATTTTGCCATTATGTAAAACTTTAACTTCAATTAGATGATCATAAATGCTGTCGCCAAAGCAGGAGGCGTTCATTTTGAGTGCGCCGCCCAAGCTCCCGGGAATGAGCGCTAATTTTTCAAAGCCTGAAAGTCCTTGATTTTTGCATAACATATATAGTTGCGATAGGGTGCAAGATGCGGAGGCTGTAAGGGTAGAGCCATTAAACCTAGTGAAACTTTTAAGGTTCTTAGTGGATATGATAGCAGTTTTTGTTTTGGGAGAAATAAGCAGATTGCTGCCCTTGCCTATAACTAAAAATTTTGTATTCTCTTGTTCAAGTTTAAAAACAAGTTCTTTGAGCTGAGCTTGGCTTGACGGGCAGTATACGCATTTAACGCTGCCAATATTTTTATATGTAGTAAGGTCGCTTATTAAAAACTCTTTAGATTGTAATTCTTTCATAGATATATGTATGTTTAGAAAAGGGAAAAAGAAAATATAAAAACTTTGAAATTTTTGTTGACAAAGGATGATGTTATGAATATACTTATAACAGTTGAATAAATATTCAACTAATAATGGAGGAAAATTATGGGAAGTTGTTCTTGTCGCGGTTGCGACTGCAATATTATACATGGCGACATGGTGGATAATGCAAAGAAAGAAATGCTTGATGATGACACGCTGATTTCTATTGCCGATTTTTATAAGGCTATGGCGGACAGCACTAGAGTGAAAATAATCAATCTTTTAGATAACGGTGATTTATGTGTGTGTGACATATCTGCTATTTTAAATATGACAAAGTCTGCAGTATCTCATCAGCTTAAAAACCTAAAAGAAATGCAGCTTATCAAAAGTCGCAAAGAGGGGAAAGAGGTTTTCTACTCTCTTGCTGATAAACACGTGCGTCAGGTGTTTGAAATCACGTTAGAGCATGTGCGTGAGGGGCAAAAATGAAAAGACAGCTGAAAATTGAAGGCTTGGATTGTCCAAACTGTGCAAAAGCGTTAGAGGGTGAGATAAATAAAATATCTGGTGTATGTAATGCACAGATAGACTTTTTGAAATCGCGTCTATCTTATGAAAGTGAAGAAGATAAAGCGAAAGAAATTGTTAGCCTTACTAAACAAATAGAACCTAATGCTATTGTTAAAGATATAGGAATAAAAAAGGCGTCAGTCAATGCAAAGTTTTTTATTGACCTTGCTTTACTTATTTTAGGCATAGGTGTGGGGCTTTGTGTACTGTTTATTAAGATGCCAACATGGCTATTTTGGTCGCTGTTTGTAGTGAGTGCGCTTATGATGGGGTATAAAACCTATTATAAAGCAGTTAGATTATTGTTTAAGGGCGTGATTAATGAAAACCTTTTAATAACGATTTCAGTTGTTGGCGCAGCTGCGATAGGCGAACATATGGAGGCGCTTATGGTGGTTGCTCTGTATTCTATCGGAAAACTTTTGGAAGGGCTTGCGGTTGAAAAGTCTCGAAGATCTATTGCAGCACTTTCATCGCTGCAACCTGAATATGCTGTTTTGGTTGATGGTGAAAACGAAAAAAGAGTTTCGCCGAGCGAGGTGGAAGTAGGGCAAGTTATTATAGTGAAAGCGGGTGAGAAAATAGCACTGGATGGTATAATTATTGAAGGAGAGGCTTCCTTAGATAAACAAAGTTTAACAGGTGAAAGCTTGCCTGAGAGGGTTAGGTGCGGCGATGAAGTGATGTCAGGGTGTATAAACTTGGATGGTGTTATTAAAATCCGAACAACCAAGAAGTATTCCGAAAGTACAGCATCTAAAATACTAGACTTAATGGAGCTTGCGCAAGATAAAAAATCAAAAACTGAAACCACCATTTCAAAAATTACCAAGTGGTATACGCTTGGTGTAATCATCCTTGCTTTGAGCGTATGGGGTATTGTATGGGCAGTGACAGGGCAGTTTTCCGAAGCGCTTTATCGCGGGCTTATCTTCCTTGTTGTGTCATGTCCTTGTGCGTTTGCAATATCAGTTCCCTTATCATATTTTTCTGGGCTTGGTAATGCATCAAAACATGGGATTTTGATTAAAGGCTCGGCAATACTTGATGCATGTGCGAAGGTGAACTTAGTTGCGTTTGACAAAACTGGAACTCTCACCACTGGCAAATTTAAAATTGAAAAGATAGAAAGTTTTGATAAGAAAAAATCGCAAGAGGACATTTTATATCTTGCTGCGCTTGGAGAGCAGTATTCAATTCATCCTTTAGGAGTAGCGATTACAAAAGCAAATCTTAAAAAACTTGGAAAAGTAAATTCATTCAGCGAAAAAGCAGGCGAGGGAGTGTCTTTTGTTTATAAAAAGAAAGCATATTTTGTTGGAAGAAAAACAAAAAATCTTAAAAACACCGTTGTTGAAGTTTTTGAAGAAGAAAAACTTATTGGGCAAATAACTCTCAGCGATGAAGTTAAGCAGACTGCTCTTAGTGCTTGCGAAGGACTTAGAGCCATGAACGTCAAATCGGTAATGCTTACTGGTGACAATGAGCAGAGCGCTAAGAAAGTCGCACAGCTTGTCCAAGTTGATGAGTTGAAGCATTCGCTTTTGCCTCAGGATAAATTTGCTTATATTGAAGAGTATCAAAAAAGAAAAGGAAACTGTGTAGGGTATGTAGGCGACGGACTTAATGACGCGCCCGCGCTAAGCCTTGCAAATGTAGGTATAAGCATGGGGCTTGCGGGCAATAGTGCAAGCAAGGAGGCTTCCGATATCGTTCTTGTCGATGACAATCCTGAAAAAGTCGTGTCGGCAATCAAGATTTCAAAGTATACCCGTAAGATAGTATGGGAAAACATTGGCGTTTCAGCGCTTGTGAAATTAGTTTTTCTTGTGCTTGGTGCTTGTGGCGTGACTGGCATGCTTGCAGCTGTTTTTGCTGATGTGGGAGTAACACTACTTGCAATATTAAATAGCTTGCGTGCGTTAAAATACAAACCAAATAAAAAGTCCTAATTTATAGGGCTTTTTTCTTTGTTGATTTGACAAATATCGCATAAGAAAATATAATTGACGTTATGAAAAGATATTTTAAAATAGGCGGCGGAATATTAGTCTGTTCAATTACTCCTATTATAAGTTGGCTACTACTTGCTATCATCGTGGGCGATAGTCGTATTGCCAATGTTTTTTCCATTACATATTCCCTTCAATGCGCTATGTGGGTGATGATTTACTTTTTTGGCGTTGGTGCGAATATCCGCAAAGAAAAGGAAAAAGATGAAAACGCAGTTGGAAATTCTCTTTTTTGGGGGCTTATATTTTCAACTATTATTATGTTAATTCCTATTATCCTTGTTGATAAGTACCTTATTTTTTACGGACTAGATGTGCAGTTGTATAAGCCTTATGTAATATATGCGATAATTTTTATGACCTTACAAATGTATCTATACTTTCTGGCTCAGAAATGGTATTACGAAGATAGAGAATCAAAAGCCACAATTCACATGGCGCTACTAAACTTAACCGCTTTTGTTTGCTTAATTGTAGGCGTGCTTATATTTAAAAACATTAACATCTATTTGGGGCTACTATTATCCATTGTTCCTGTGCTTGTATATTTAATTGTTTTGTATGTTAAGAATTTCCCAAAGTTTAAATTTGATTTAAAGCTATATAGAAATTTTAGATATCAAGCGGCACAAATCACAAGCTATACGCTGATGATGCTTTCCTATCTTTTTGGCTTGCAGAACGCTTTTGCAATGGGTGAGCAATACATGGCAGCGCTAAATTTATCAATATTATGCTGTGATATTCAATGGGATATGACTGGCGCTATGGATACAGTTGTAGAAGTTGATATTGCTAAGGGGAGAGATGATTATAAGAAATTGTTTAGGCAGTCATACATTTATATTTCAGTTTTACTACTTTCGATTTTCGCTATGGCATTCTCACTATTCAGCATATATAATGTGCGTTTGGAGCTATTGCTTTTGTACCTATCCTTTGACGCTCTTGATATGATACTAAATCCGATTTACACCATTTATGCAGCTTATATTCAACTTGAATATTCTGCCACCCTTAGTTCAATTCTTAACCTATTTGGACAGGCAGTAAGGTTTCTCATTTCGACCTTTTTACTATCAGCGTTCTGTACTGGGATAGGGCAGATAACAGAAACAATTCTTGCAATAACTGCTTTTGTAATAATAAGATTGGTAAAATTCAAAGCAAACAACAATAGGATTGTACTTAAAACGAAATTACAGGCGGTTGAAAAAAGCGAGTAATAACTCGCTTTTATTTTGTCCCCGCGGTGACATTGTCATGTTTACGGTCTTGAAGTTCTTTAATAGGATGTTTAGCATCTTCATAGCGGTAATCTTTGCCAAACTTTTTGATATACTTTTCGATAACAAGGTGACTTGCCACTTTTTCAGGTTTAATATTGGTATGTTTAAGGTGAGTAAAGAATCTAAAATCAGGAGCAAGCTCGCTGGCAGGAACATATTTTTCTTTCACCGAAGTATAACCCACAGTTTTTAAAACCTCGCGAATATACTTTTTGTTTTCGCCGAACTTTAAAAGTTGTGGAAAAGCTGGCTTTGGAATAACATCTTTAGCTTTCTTGTTCTCATATTTTTCAAGAAGCTCGGTTGCGCGTTTGAGGTGAGCGACTTCCATTTCAAAATGCTCTTTCCAGATGTTTTTGATATACTCGTCACTCTCATCTTCCATGCAGGAGTAGTAGAGATAACACTCGGTATACTCATGCATAACCCATTGTTCAAGCCAGCTGCAGTTAGGGTCTTTTAAGCTTTCATATTGAGTAACATGTTCCTCTTCCACCATGGCGATTTCACTAAAAAGTTTTCTGCCCAAGTGGTTTTTGTACATTTGTGCCATATTCATATAAAAGTTCATAGTCTGCTGCTCGGCAGCTGTGATTATGCCGCCAACAAGCTTGGTATAGCCGTCTGCCTTTTTAGCGTTCATGTGAGCGCGAACGTTGTCTATAGGGTAGCGATGTTCATTTATTGTAGGTCTGCCCGGCATAATTTCGGTATACTTTCCTACCATGACATCTGCGTCAATGCCGTAGTCCATTTTGAGTAGGTTAGCAAACCTATATAAATGGTCAAAATCTTCAAGCAGAGCAAAGTCGAGCGCTGCTTTGGCGGTCGCATCTTTTTCATTTTGAGCTAAAATTGCTGTTAGGTCAATGGCAAGCTGCTCGTAGGCAATAGTTTCTTCAAGCATATTTTCATTGATAGGTTTGAGGCAGCTAATACGCTTTTGTTGCTGCTGTTCTTGATTGCGAACAAGTGCAATTTCGCGCCTTAGGTTGTTGTCATTGCAGTTTCTTGCAAACTGATGTAAAAACCAGTTGGACTCAAACTCAGTTCCATTCATGAGAATTATTCTAACTTTTGTGTATGGTGAAACTTTATTTTTGTCATAAGCTTTTGGATACATTTGGTCCCAATTTAGAAAATAGTCTTCCACCTTGCCCGATTTTTGTTCAAACGGATTCATATTTACCTCCCGTAATGCTTAAATGTTTAACGAAAAATAAATTAACTATACATATGCTATCAAAAAATATTAAGTTGTGATATACTTAGAAAGAGAGGTTGTTATGATTGATTTAAATAAATACAAACATTATAAATGTGAGTTTGATAAGCTTCAATCTTTTGGCTTTGTGGATTTAGGTTCGAAGTATGAATTTACGCAAATACTAGACGACGAGTTTGAAGCAAAGGTGTCGGTCAGTGAAGATAGTTTAAGCATTGATGTTTTAGAAAGTGAAACAGGCGAGCGGTGGTCACTATTCTATGTTAAAGATGCGCAGGGCGGTTTTATCGGAGAGATTAATGCAAAGTGCGAAACGCTAATGGACAAAATTATTTCCGCTTGTTTCAAAAAGTGCATTTTTCAAAGTGAACAAGCACTTGAAATAATTGATTACGTAAATAAAAAATACAACTGCCAGCTTGAATATCTTTGGGAAAAGTTCCCCGAAAACGCGATTTGGCGCAGAGTGGATGGCGGCAAGTGGTTTGGTGCAATTTTAACTGTTGCCAAGAATAAACTTGGCTTTGAAGGTAATGAAAAACTGGAAGTAATTGATATACGAAATAATGATTTAAGTGTAGTTGATGGAGTAAACATACTGCCCGGCTACCATATGAACAAAAAAAGCTGGATAACTATTCCTCTTGACGGACGGTTGAAAAATAAAGTTATTTTTGATTTGATAGATAAAAGTTATTTGCTTGCAAAATAAAAAAAAACTCACCAAAGGGTGAGTTTTTTAATCGCATAATGCAAGAGCAACGGCAAGAGAGCCAGGTCCGATATGACAACTTACGCTAAGTGAAAGTGCGTCAACGTAATGGAATTTAAGTTTAGGGAATTTTGCAATAATTTCTTCTTTAAATTTCTCTGCTTCAAAGGCGTTGCAAGTGTGCGCTACTGAAACCGCCATATGTCCGCTTTCATAATAGTTTTTAAACTCGCTGTTAAGCTCGGTTTCTATCTGCGCCAGCATTTTTTGTTTAGCTTGTCCAAGTGAGAATGCCACAGCAAACTTTTCAAAGCTTCCGCCGCGACTATAAAGTATAGGTTTAAGCTTAAACATGTCACCAAGCGCCGCAGCAGTAGGGGAAATTCTTCCACCCTTTTTCAAATATTTTAAAACTGATAGCATTATGTAAATAGAGGCAACATCTTTTGTGCGTTCTAGTTGCGCTCTAACAGCAACTGCGTCCTTGCCTTCGCTTACTAGTTTTATCGCCTGCATTACGCTTTCCTTTTGAGTAACTGAAATTCTAAGGTTGTCCACAACCTGAACTTTTCCCTCAAACTTTTGAGCATAAATTTTGGCATTTTCGCAGGTGGCGCTTAGACCGCTAGACATAGGTATGTACACTATTTCATCGCAAGTTTTAAGAGTTTTTTTCCACAGCTCTTCCAAATAGAATTTTGAAGGTTGGCTGGTTTTAACTTCGGCATCTTGGCTTAAAAACTCATAAAACTGTTGTTGCGAGATTGAAATTTCTTCTAAATATTCTTGGTCGTTAATAGTAAATGGCATTGGGATAACGATTATGCCCAGTTTTTCAGCTTCCGCTTGGGAAATGCCCGAGTTGGAGTCAGTGATAATCTTGACGGTCTTCATTTGTCTAGTTCTCCTTTTTTACATAGATGAATCCAAATGCGTTTGGACCCCAGTGACATGCAATAACTGGATCAAGGTTGTCAAACTCAGTCATTGATCTATAAAGCGATTTATTTGTAAGTGCAATGAGCTTTTTAAGATTATTATCTTTGTAGGTGTATGAAGGAATAATGTGGTAGCTTGGATCTGCCTCACGGTTTAGTTCGCCTGCGATATATTTCATAGAGTTTGCAAGCCCAATCTTCTTAGCGTCAACTTTAACATTTCCATCTACAAAGGTGATGATAGGCTTAATGTTGAGAAGGCTTCCTACCAACCATTCAAGTTTAGAGAGACGTCCACCTTTGAAAAGGTAGTCAAGCGTTTCAGGAATTGCAAGTACTCTTATTCTAGGAATGAGAGCATCAACTTTTTCCAAAATTGTTTGAATGCTTTGGTCGCGATATTTGTTGATCTCTTCAACTATAAGCCTCATCCCTCCGACGGCAAGCATAGAGTCGATTACATGAACTTTGTCATTATCTTCAAACATGAGCTTGATAGCGTTATTTGTTCCCGAAATCTTTGATGAGATGGTAATAATGATAACGTCATCTCCCTCGTCTGTGCATTTTGTTACCTGTTCTTTTAATTTTTCGAGTTCTGGAAGTGAGGTTTTTGGGAAAAGTTTCTCACCTATAAGTTTGTTATAAAACTCATCTATTGTAAGGTCTATTCCGTCCTGATACTCCTCTTCTCCCATGCGGTATAGAAGGGGAATAAGCTCTATATCATAGTTATTTTTTTCTTCTTGTTTAATGCTGCTTCCAGTATCTACAAAAATTTTTATCATTTAAAATTTCCTCCTTGAATTTGGACATATTGATTGTTTTGTTATGCTTTGTCTTACTATATTAACAAATATTTGAATAAAAGACAACTAAAAACGCGCGATATATTTTTTCTCTTAGAATCTAAAATCGTCCTCTTTTAAGCTAATATATGGGAAAAGCGTAACAAATAGTAAAAAATTTTTAATCAATTTTACTAAATAATTGCGTAATTTGCTTTATATGTGTTACAATAAAGTCATGAAAGAACTTGAAAATGATATTGTAATGCTTTCGGCAGGTTGCGGCGAGGTGGTTATTGCTGCAAGCAAAGCCGATATAGAAATTAAGGGTGAAGACGCAAAACAGATAAAATTGCACGGCTTTAATATTTCTCTTGCAAAATTTCTTTCAGAGCTTGGTGTAGATAAAAAAGTGGAACTAATTAATTCGCTTTCAGATACTGCCAATTTGATTATTGCACTTGGCAAGGCGAATGAGAGCTTTAAAAATTACTTGCTTAATCCAATGCCAAACCAAAGTGAATATTTTGCAAGGGTTGAGGGGAAGACCTATCTTGTTATACCGATTCCCGAAAGTCCATTAAATCTCTTTAATCAGCAAACCATTGTTGCTTTAAAGCGTACTAAGATTTATCTTGAAGCGTTCAAGTTTAAAAAGTATTGCAGCGAAGAAACTTGCTATGGAAAGGACAGGGATAATTGGAGAGAGGACAATGCTTTCTATGGGCATGGTGCAATTATATGCATTTGTATGTACGACAAGTTTAAAGGAAGAATAAAAAAGGTGACAAGCGAGGCTCACAGCACAATGCATTATTGGAATGAGATAGGCGGATTCAATTATGATTTTACCGGCGTTCAATTTGATAAGCCAATGCCGTTTGAAATTCAAAAGTACAAGAAAAAGAGTGAGCTTTTGGAAACCATTGCTCTGCAAAAAAGATTTGATAATTTTGTAATCAAGGCAAGGAAGGATTTAAGGCCTATAAAAAGACCATGACAATATTCGGCAGGAAGAGAAAAAATAATAAATTTTTTTGATTTGAGCATTTTTTAATCTGGTTATAATAGTTTATAAACCCTCCTTTCCCCGAAAATAAAGGGAATTAGTGCTTTTTTAGATGACTAATTTTTTAATCAAAACAATTTTCTAAAATAAGCATGATTTACTTGACAGCACGGGGGGGGGGATTTGCTAAACTAATAACGAATAAAACAAATTCAAAATAAAAAAAGGAGAGGGTTTATGAAGAAAAAAATCATTGGCGCAGCGCTAGCACTCGCATGCGCAGCAGTTCCTTGCGGAGTTGCACTTACCGGCTGTAACAATGGAGGAGAAGGAAAGGAGTACAACATCGTTGCAACGCAGGCGAGTATTCCGCCAGTTATTGCAGCGCTAGATTGTATTAAGAATGGAAATGATACCTACGCTTTTATTGAAAGAGGAAAGACTTATTCAGGTATTGGAAGCGTAGCACAATTTCAAAACTTAGGATTTGATCCTACCAAAAATGAAAATGCGGATATTGTAAATCAAATGAATTCTGCAATTGGTCGCGCTATTGAGCAAATTCAAGGCAGAGATAGTCGAGCAAAGTTTACCATCTATTGTAGAGATTATAGCGCTATGGCAATTTATGCAACTGCAATTAAAGCTGGGCTAAAAGATGACCAATTTAGACTTGTCATGGTTGAAGATGGTTCTGGCGCTTATAGCGATGCTTACAAATATTATGTGCAAAACATAAAAGCTTCAGATGAAGTTGAAGATCCTGCGTATGTTGCCTATCAAGAAAGAGTTAATTCTTGTAAAGCGCAATTAAAAACCATTCGTGATAGTCATGGACAAGAAGGTTATGTGCTTGAAAATCACGAAAGCGCATTAGCTCTTGCAAGTCTTGGTCAGTTTTCTTATATTATGCAAACTAAGACAGGCTTAAAAAATGAGTTGGATAAAAATGCTGTTCTTAAAGGAAGCAAGCTTTACGGAGTGTTTGGTATTGAAGATATGGAAGGCGTGGAGAAAGCTAACATATCTTATAGATCTATCAGTGAATATGTTGAAAGCTTGAATGCAACACAAAAAGAAAATTACCTCACTCTTATGTTTGGGGCTGATAGAGCGGTAACCGACCAACTCTTCACAAGAACGAAAGTAGGAGATGCTACTGTTCCTTCCAAGAAACTTGTATTCATAGGTACTCGTGTAAAAAGTTCATCAACTGAAAAAGTTGCTAACATGACAGATATAGCACAACTTGTTTCAAATTATGATGATTTAGATGAGGCATTTAAGGAAGTTTTCATGACTAAGGAAGACTATGACATTATGTACAATGCTCTTACTGCAACAAGTCTTTCAGACGGAGCTAAGCTTTTCGCGGCAAATATGTACATGGAATATGTGTACGAACTTAAATTAACTTTGAGATTATACGGGGATACTTATGATATCTTGTATAAAGGACACCCTTCTGAAGTTATAAATGTTAGAGCAAACTGGCAAGACGGAAATTATACTTATGTAAGTGGCGTTTCTGGCGAGGCGAACGAGTATGTAACACAGGTTATGTTTGATATGGTAAACTCTTTCTATAAAAATGATAGCGAAGGAAAACTTGTTGGTATACTGCCAGGCGGGGTTGCAGCTGAAAACTTTGCATACCTTGGATATGATTTTGTTCTTGGTGGACTTAGCAGTTCAACATACAAAGGTTATGAAGCTTCAATTCAAATTGAATTCGCAATGCTTTCAGGAAAAAGCACTCTTGCTAACGAGAGTAACCTGCAAACAAGATACGACAATGGAACTCTTGTTTGGGATAGAGATAATCAAGAGTTTACAACTTTAATTCTAAATCAAGGCAATACTTATAAAGCATTGATGGAAAAATATACGGAAAGTAATCCAACCCTTAGCGAAAAATATAAAACAGCATATGAAGCATGGCTTATTGCAAATAGCAGTGAAGTAACAACAGAAAATGTAGGTAATTTTACTATTGATACTTACGGAAATATTGTTAATAAAAATGCTTAAATATTAAAAAAAGGCGCTAGTCGCCTTTTTTATACCGGAGGAAAAAATGAAAAAAAGTTTACGAGTTTTGCAAGAGATAAAAAAGTATTTAACAATTTTTACACCAATTTTATTGCTGGTAGGGGGCTTTTTGTATCTTGTGCAAGAACTTACCAATGGGCTTACCCATACCGCACTGCGCCTAATCACTAGTTTTGGATTTGGTGTGCTTGCCTTTATGGCAGTAAACATTATCTATCTTATTATATATATGGTGGCATCAAAAAAAGATGGGCAAGCGTATGAACAAAAAACAATTTGTAATAATGGATTTATTAATAAGATCTATAATTTCTTATTAAAATATGAAAAAATAATCGGTCTTGTACTTAGTGGCGTTTGCTTAGTTCTTTCAATAATTCTTGTCTCTTTGTTTGCGGGAAAAGGGGCGACGCAATATTGGAATGTATATTATTACCTGAATCTTCTTCAATGGGGACTAGTGGTTTATGCAATGTTTTCTATTCTTGTTTCAAAAGATAGAAAATCCCTTATAATTAACAGTATTTTGACCACGCTGCTTTTAGCGATTACTATTTGGATGACGATAAATTCTCATACAATGATGCATGGTGCTATCGGCGCATACACAAACATGGTTGAACATAATATTCTCGTCATTGTATTCTCGTTGTTGTTATTTCTTCCATTTGGGTTTATATCAACTCATGGAAGTTTTGCAGATTTCAAAGCGTCTACCAATTTAGGTCTAGGCTTTATGGGATTGTTTGTCGGTGTATTTACTTATTCGATGAAAGGGATTGTAAAAAAATTACTTGACACACATATCGTTCCTGGACAAGAGGCAAGCGTTTATCCTTATTTAGAGATTGGGCATAGAGTTGCTTATATTCTTCTCGGTGTGGTTTTGGCGCTTTGTCTTGCAAATATGTTCTTAAATTTCAAGAAGTTTATTAAAACTCGCAATTGGCTTGGAATGATCGACCTGCTTTGCAGCGTTGTAGGGGCGATTATCTGTGTAATAGGAATGTTTAACTTTACTCAGTTTTTACTTTACGTTAATTATTAAAAGATGCCATGGGCATCTTTTTTGCTGTCTTTTACTTGACAATAAATTTTAAAAAGGTCATACTTGCTAAAAGGAGATAAACATGAGAATAGCAATATTTACTGATAGTTTTTTGCCAGGCGTTGGTGGGACTGAAAATGCTGTTTTAGGGCTCGCAACAGCTCTTGCAAAACATCATGAGGTGGCAGTTTGCGCACCTACATACAATAAGAAATATAAGGACGAATTTCCATTTAAAGTTTTTAGAACTAAAAGCTTTAAAGTAAGTGATAATGATATTTGTGCTTTGCCGGGAATTTCTGGAAAGTTTAAAAAGCAGGTTAAGGAATTTATGCCTGACATTATTCACTGCCAAACTCCAATGCCTATTTCCAAATATGCAATTAAGTTTGCAAAGAAGAATAACGTTCCAATTATTATGACAGTGCATACAAAGTTTAAAACTGCACTTGAGAGAAGTTGTAAGTCAAAAACTATTGTCAATGCATTTCTAAAAAACATGGGTAAGAAACTTAAAAAGGTTCAAGGAGTGTATTTAGTATCTCATGACCTTAAAGATGAAATTAAGTTATATGGCTATAATGGTGAGGCGCATGTTGTAAAAAATGGCGCTAATTTTACCCGTGTTGAAAATGTGGATAAAAACAAACTACTTGCCTATGAGAAATATGGACTAAGTGAAAAAGATAACATTCTTCTTTATGTAGGACATATTGTTAAATTTAAAAATCTTCAATTTACAATCGATGCTTTAAAACTTGTAAAAGAGGCAGGAATTGATTTTAAAATGATTTTTGTTGGGCATGGTCTTGATGACCAATATTTTAAAGACTATTGCGCTAAGCAGGGCATTGGTGATAATGTAATCTTTACTGGGCAGATAACCGATAAAAAACTGCTAGGGTCACTTTATAGCGCGGCAGATCTTTTCCCATTCCCTTCCATATTTGACAATGACCCACTTACAATTGTTGAGGCGGCTTTAAATCACACTCCATCAATTACCTTGAAAGGTACTGGCAGCAGTGAACGCATAGAAAACGAAGTATCTGGCTTTATTGTTGAACATGATGTCAAGATATTCGCTGATAAGATTATAGAGCTTCTTGCTAATAAGAAAAGAATCAAAGAGGTGGGCGACAAGGCAGAGCAGATGATCCCTAAAAATTGGGACGACACAGCAGCCGAGTATTTGAAAGAATATAAAAAATATGTTAAGTAGAGCTATTAAGTATGGGCTGGTTTAACTATATAATAAAAAGAAAGCGAAGTTCGCTTTCTTTTTTATTTCTTTTTTGATTTTTTCGTCTTCTTGCAAGAGATGATTATTGTAGCTACAATTGCCGCTCCACCTAGTGCGGATGGGATCAATATTATAGGTAATACATTTGTTTGAGTATTTAAGTTTTCGTTTACTGTGTTACCATTATTGTCTCCGACTATAAGATTGTTTTCATTATCAACTTTTGTCCCGTACAGGCAGGTATTAATAACGTCTGCAAGCGCTGTTGTCGTTTCTAAAACATAGTCTTTTTCGATAGTATGTGTTCCCATTTCGAAAAGTAGCGCCTTATTAGATAGGGCTTGATTATAATGCCCTTTGCCCCAGTATATATCGTGGAATAGCCATGGATAATCAATCTCTGCCACACTCATAAGATACATTGCGAATTGAAGGTTTGCGGCGCTATTAGAATTGGATTGACCTAGTACAATGCGCACCTTGCTACGCTCTTTGCCGTTCACATTGGCAAGGTAATAGTTTCGGCTTGTTCCGTCCCTGTGGATGTCAAATATGGCGTCAGGGGAGTTTTTTAATAGTGCTTTTGCAGTAGTGTTACTTCTAGTGTATGCGCTGCTATTGTGGGGAACATGTAACGTTTCGTTAAGTTCTACATTGACTCCTTTTTTTGAAAGTTCGCTTTTGAGGGCTTTTGCCACATCATGAATTCCGCCAGCACCATAAATACTGTCGTAACCATCGCCTATTAGATAGCTTTCATCGTTGTGTGTCATGTAAAGTGCTATCTTTTTAGGTTTGGATGAAATGGGTGATACTTCACTTTTTTTTGAGATTTTAGGTCTTTCATAGGTGCGGACAAATTTTGCTTTTGCTTTGCCCTGCGTTTTGTCTACAAGATAAACTTCAAACTCGTTAAAGTTTTTATCAATAAATTTATCTCCCACTTCAATATCAACCCGCTCGGTTAAGAGATTTTCATTTTCATCAAAAAGCTGGTAATTGATAAGCTCTACTTCTTCTGCCATACAAGGTGCAGCAGTGGGAACTAAAAATAACGGAAGCGCAAGCGACGCAAATAATATCTTTTTCATGCATTTAGTATGTGAAAAAATACAAAACTTATTCTATAAATAAACTCACAGCGGCTTTGCTGTGAGTTATTATAATTTTTAAGAGTTAACGCCTGAAAATGGAAATCTTTTCATGAGCGCCTTAACCTGCGCCGTAACTTCTTTAACTGCCGCCTCTCTTTCGGTTACAATCTTGTATATGAGAGAGGCAATTAGTTTCATTTCTGGCTCTTTCATGCCGAGTGTGGTAACGGCAGGCGTGCCAAGTCGCAGACCGCTAGTAACGGTAGGTGGTAGTGTTTCGTTTGGAATGCTGTTTTTATTTGTAGTTATGTGCGCCTTGTGTAGAAGCTCAGATATTTCTTTGCCTGTGGCATTAAACGGAGTGAGATCAACAAGGATGAGGTGATTGTCTGTTCCGCCCGCAACTAGTCGGAACCCATACTTTTTAAGTTCATCTCCTAGCACCTTGCAATTTTTAATTACTTGTTTTTGATATTCTTTAAACTTAGGACTTAGCGCTTCCTTAAACATTACCGCCTTGCCTGCAATAATATGTTCAAGTGGGCCGCCTTGCGTGCCTGGAAAGACTGCGCTATCAATCTTTTTAGCGTATTCCGCTTTGCAAAGAATTAGCCCTCCTCTTGGGCCGCGCAGGGTTTTATGTGTGGTTGTGGTAACAATATCTGCATACTTACATGGGTTTTCATGTAGCCCCGCAGCTACAAGTCCAGCGATATGCGCCATGTCAACCATAAGGTAAGCTCCAACGCTGTCAGCAATTTCTCTAAATCTTTTAAAATCAATTTTACGCGGATACGCACTTGCCCCAGCTATGATTAGCTTCGGTTTATGCTCAGTAGCAAGCCTTTGTACCTGGTCATAATCAATTTGTTCGCTGTCAGGGTTTACGCCGTAACTAATAGCGTTAAAGAACTTGCCTGAAACATTTACCTTAGTTCCATGTGTAAGGTGTCCGCCCGCAGGTAGGGACATGCCTAGTACAGTATCGCCCGGCTTTAAAAGTGCTTCAAATACCGCAAAGTTTGCGCTTGCGCCAGAGTGCGGTTGAACATTAGCATGCTCAGCACCAAATAATTTTTTTGCTCGCTCTATTGCAAGGCTTTCAATAATGTCCACGTTTTCGCAGCCGCAATAATATCGTTTTCCCGGATAACCTTCTGCGTATTTGTTAGTAAGGACGCTTCCCACAGCCTCTTTAACTGCGCTGCTAACAATATTTTCACTTGCGATAAGTTCAATATATTCCTTCTGTCTTTTTTCTTCTTTTTTGATGGCATTATATACGTCAATGTCCACTTCTTTTAATCGGTTCATTATTCATCCCTCCGCTTGTATTTTACCATAAAGACCTAGTTTAATAAAAATAATTTTCGCAATTTCGACAAATATTTTGACAGTAAAAGCTTCTTATTGTATACTTAAAGTGTGAGGGGAAAATGAAAGTTAAAATTATAGCGTCTACTAAAATAAATTACATAGCGGCAAAAGAAGAATTTGACGATTTTAGTGGTAAGGCTGCTGGAATTTGCTATATGCCAGGCTCATTTGAAGACCTTGTAAATGAAGACCCAGCAAAGACTCAAAGGCGAGTACTTCAAACCAAGCAAAACCAACACCACAGCGTATATGATCATGAGCAGGTAAGCCTATTTATAGATGGAATACCAAAAATATTAGCAATGTTTATTAATAATGAAAAGATGTACACGACAAGTGAAAAATCAGCAAGATATACCAAAATGTCGATGAGTAGCGAGTGTGAGCTTCTTTATGATAATTGGGTTGAAATTTTTACAAAACTTATAAAAGAAAAATATCAAGCTTCTTATCCAAAATTTTTTGACGACAAGAGAATTCATAAGCTGGCACAAGAAAATGCGCGATACCTAACTTCAGTTTTTACTCCAACTCCTATGATATATTCTACTACATATAGGCAGCTCAACATTTTATATAATTTTCTGCAAAGATTTGTTTCAAAAGAGGGCAAAACAGATTTTGAAATAAAACTAATTTCTGCTATGAAGGATTTGATGCATGGTTTTGAAAGCACGCCTTATCTTGATGAAATGCTTGCTGCAAATAATAAAAATAGAGAGTTTTCACTTATGACTAGAGATGATGAACCTATGTTAACCGAATACTTTGGTGATGTATATGCAACGACTTATAAAGGTTCTTTTGAACATCTTGCACAAGCGCTCAGACATCGAACTCTATCTTATAACATGCATCTTTTGCCAAAGCCAGAATTTTATGTTCCGCCTATTCTTTCTCAACATAAGGAACTGGTTGAAAAATGGCTTAATGATTGCAATTCGCAAGTTAAACAGTATCCTCAAGGAATGCTTGTAAGTATTGATGAAAAAGGCACATATGAAAACTTTATTTTAAAAATGAAAGAACGTAAGTGTACTTTTGCTCAACTTGAAATAAACAATCAAACTGATGCAACTTTAAGTAAATATATAGATGCTTTGGAAACAAATCATCATCCAAAAGCAGAACGACTAAAACTATATGCAAAAGGTTCAAGATGTACCTTCCCAGATTATAAATGTCCATCTCCTTGCATGTTTAAAGACGGAGTAAACGGAAGCAGGGAAATATAACAAATGCCACATAATTAAATTCTAAGGAGTATATATAAATGAAAAGAATACTTTGCTATGGCGATAGCAATACATATGGTTATATTTCGGGATCTGACCATAAGAGATTTGATGAAAATCAACGTTGGACTCAAGTTTTGCAAAGAAACCTTGGCAATGACTATTGTGTTATTGAAGAGGGGTTAAACTCTCGCACAATTTTATCAAATGATCCAAGACCTGGCAAGGAAGGTAGAAGTGGTTATGATTACTTACTACCTTGCTTGGATAGTCATGATCCACTTGATATAATTGTTGTAATGCTAGGAACAAATGAAGTAAAAGTAAGATATGACAAGTCATCAAAAGAAATTGGCGACATGCTTGAAAATTACATTATTAAACCTATAAAATCAAGAGTTTTACATAATTCAACAAACCTACAAATTCTTATTATAACGCCTGTCAAAGTCAATGGTAAATTAGCAAATTCAAATTTTGAAGGAAAATATGATAAAACTTCAGAAAGAAAAAGCGTCCAACTGGAAAAGTACTTTAGAGAGGCAGCGAAAAGAAATGGTTGCCATTATTTGTCTGCTTTAAATTTTGAAACTGGAATTGATGGGGTTCATTTGACAGAAGCTTCACACAAAAATTTAGCTGATATGGTTTATAAGAAAATAAAAGAAATACTTTAGAAAGTAAAAACTGAGAATCATCATTCTCAGTTTTTAATAGTGTTAAATATTCCCCAGGTTTTTAATTTCTCAAAGGGGAGAATAGATGGGCAAGTGGATTGTTTTTGCCTTCTAACAAATCTTTAATAATTTGACAGCCGGACATTGCATTTATAATCCCATTAGCGCCGGCGCTTAAAAAGTAATAAACATTAGGATTTTCTGTTTTTCCTATAAGCCCTAAATTATTATCAGTCGAACCAAATGCTCCACAAAACTTATAATCTATTTCTATTTGCTCGCTTATACTTGGAAGCATTTCTTTTAACTGTTTTAAAAGTTTATTATATTTATTTTCGGCAAGCTTATCGTTGATTGGTTTCAACTTGTATTTGGTATCTTCGCCACCGAAAATTATCCTATTGTCTGGCAATACTCTTAAATAATGGTAGGGGTCTTTATCATCTTGCACTAATGAATTTATGCCTATATCTTGTTTAATTGGTTTTGTCACGATTGTATAAGAAACCACTTGCTCGCACAATTCTTTATCTCTCATAAGTGAAAAGTTAAAACCAGTAACTAAAATCAATTTATTGCACACAATTTTATCGCCAAAGCTTGTATATGCTTCTATATGGTCACTCTTTTGACTAAAATTTATAATCTCAGTATTTTCGTAAAGCTTTTGTTGATTGCTCGCAGATTCTATCATTTGCTTGGCAAACAAATAGGGATTGAACTCTGCTCCGCCATCATCATTATATATTCCCGCTTTTATTTTAAAAGGGAAAGGGTTATTATCCTCGGTGAATAATTGAGATTGGAAATCATGCTTTATTCTAAAATCATGTTCGTTTTCTATGGCTGAAATGCCGAAAATAGAGTTAGTGTACATAAAACTAGGCAATTTTCTAAAGTGGCAGAAATTCCCTTTTTCTTTTATAAATTTTTCAATTAAATTTATGCTATCAAGCCCCATTCGATAGGTTGCGACTATGTCCTGTTCACTCATAAAATCCAGTAAGTCCTCGGCGTAATCGTCTAACTGATATTCAAGGAGTACCGTAGCACAGCTTGTACAGCACCTTGCAAATCTTGACTTGTCTATTAAAACTACGTCGTAGTCTTTTGATAAGTAATAGTTTAAAATAGCACCATCTATTCCGCCACCGACAATTAAGATGTCGCAATTTATATCCTTATTAAGATAAGGATACATTTTGATTGGCTCTTTAACTTGACAAAAATAGGGTTGCCCCTTTACATATTCCATATTTTAATGATTGACCAAATAGTAGGGGATTATGCCTCTCTTTCTATTTTAACATTTTTCTTTTTTCTAAAAACAATTGCGCAAATAAGAATTATTACACAGAACAATAATTCAAGAGAGGTTTCTACTATCAACATAACAGTATCTTGACATAAAATTGCGTAAAGAGTGTAAGCCAATGAACTTACAACCCACAAAACCCAAGACCATATACTTAAATCTTCACCCTTTTTAGTTTTCAAGCATTTGATAATTTGCGGAAAGTAAGATAAAAATGTGCAAATAGATACAATTATAAGTAAAATATTGCCTAGTGTTTCCATAACCGACCTTCTCCTGTTGAATAAAAATCTTCCATGAAAAGTTTTCACGGAAGATTATTTTGGCGCCTCAGGTAGGATTCGAACCTACGGCCTATCGGTTAACAGCCGAGTGCTCCACCACTGAGCTACTGAGGCACAAGTTTAATTAATGGAGCACTCGGCTGTTAACCTCATCGGTTTAACTCCGCTCTGCTCCGTACGCAGACCTTGCGGTCTTGGCGTTCAGCCTCTTGCCCACCACTGAGCTACTGAGGCATACAACATTTAATTGTTGCACTTAATAATAACAAATTAAACAGCGCTTGTCAATAATTTTAGGGCAAAAATCAAAAATTTTCTAAATTCATTGTTATGATAGGGATTTGGTCGTTTTTATCTTGTAGATCGTCGCGTTCTCGTTTTTTGATATTAAGCACTATGGTGCTTACAATCGCGATTGCAACTACTGCAACAAGCAAAAAGATGTATAGAATTTTTTTAAGCTTGCCGCTGTTTTCTTTTTCCATTTTGCGCCCTTCTCTCCTTTGTCCTATTGTACCACTTTTTTATAAGTTTTGTCCACAATTTTCCTAATGTAAATTGTTCTAAAAGTAGAATTGCAAAGAAAATGCAGAGAACATATATTCGTGATCTGCCAAAGTTTACTGCAAGGTTGGTATAAAAAAGTCCGATAAGAGAGCCTGCCATAGCTAAAAAGTAAAAAACTTGTCTTACAATTTTATTGTTGTTGCATAGGTAGGTAAGCCCATTTGCAAGGTCAAAAAGAAGGCTGCCAGCGACTGAGCAGCCTAGTATTGCGAATATGATTTGAGGCTGAGCAAGGGTTTCATAGAGCATTACTTAAATATCCTTTTAAGAAGAGGAGTTTTGCCCGCGCTTGCCGTACTAATTTTTACATTGGTAAACTTACCCGAAAGGCAAACCTCTCCGCCTTCAAGGTCTAATTTTTTTACTTCTATGTTCGATCCGCTTATTACAAGCGTGTTTAAACCTGTCATGACAACAGCTTGATTTTGGGTAGAGGAAACCACCTTTTTTGCGCCTTTAATAGTCATAGAGTTATCGTTCTCAATAAAAATACTTTCGTTCATAAATTGCTCCTTACAGTAAAATATTCAAAATTTGCTTTAAAAATGATAGTTTTTTGGTTAAATTTATTGTAAAATAAAACTATGAAAAAGAAAACTTTTGTAGTCGAGAAAAACGGGAAGCTTGCAGCGCTTATTGCGGAGCAGGGTTTTTCATACAATTATGCAAACAAAATACTTCGCAATAAAGATGCAATCGTTGACGGAACTCGTACAAGAGAAAATATTGATATTATAGCGGGTAGCGAAATTACCATTTATTACGCCGAAGAATCTTTTGATGAGCGATTTGATAAAGTTTATGAAGATGACAATGTGCTTGTACTTGATAAGCGGGCGGGCATTGAGGTGCAGGGCGAAAACAGCCTTGAAAAGTTAACCGGATTTAAGGCGGTGCATAGACTTGATCGAAACACTTCGGGCATTATGATTATGTCAAAAAACAAGAATGCCGAAAATGCACTTTTAAAGGCGTTTAAAGAGCGAACAGTTGAAAAGAAATATATTGCCGAGGTGTTTGGCTCGACAAATTTCAAGGGGGAAGCTTACACAGCTTATCTTAAAAAGGACTCTGAAAAGGCATACTGCGAGGTATGTGATAAGCCTAGGAAAGGTTATGAAGAGATTGTAACAACATTTAAAACGATAAAGTCAAACCCATCATCTAGCATTGTAGAGTGTGTTTTAGGTACGGGTAAAACACACCAAATAAGAGCGCACCTTGCCCATTTAGGACACCCAATAATTGGAGATGGTAAGTATGGACGAGGTGAAGACAATAAGAAATTTAAAGAAAAATACCAAAAGTTGCATGCGGTAAGTTTGCGTTTTAAAAAATTAGATGAGCCGCTCAAATATTTGGAAAATAAAATTTTTGAAAAATATCCTAGTTGGTTAAAAATAGATAATTAACAAAAAAATATTAAAAATTATTAATAAATTAGAAAAAAATATGAAAAAAATTAGAATTTAATATATTTTTTCACTTTAAAAACAAAGGAAAGTAGCAAATTTAATTATTAAAAAACGAAATTACTAAATAAAGCCGAATTAAATTTTGGCTTTTATTTATTTAAAAATATTTTATATTATAATAAATTTATTTGATAAAAAATAATTAAAAGTGTAAAATAAGGTTAGAAGGAAACAAATGAAAAGAAGAATATTTTTTGCTGCCGCGGCACTCTTTCTTTTTACCCTTACTTTATCAGCCTGCACAAAGGGCAGCAGCGCAAGTGCAAAATTTTTAAAGGATGAATTTATTATCTCCAAATATGAAGTCAGCGAGGAGGTAATAGACTTTTTTGATTACGTCAGTCTTAAAAACGTGAAAAAGGAAGATGTGACTTTTAGCGTGACTAAACCTGAACTTTTTAAATCAGTAGACGGCGGCTATGCGGGGGTTCAAAGTGGGCGTGGGCTTGTACAAGTTAAATACAATGGTTCGACTTTGGCAAGCGCTCCGATTATAGTAAAGCATGTCTTTGATGCTCCAACCAATTTTGTGGTTAGCGAAGGAGGCCTTTTAAACTGGGATGCGCCATTTGTGTATGTGGAAAACGAGGCCGGTGAAAATCAGATTACAAGACCGACAAGCTATACCGTCATTTGCGACAACCAGCAAACCGAAGTAACCCCATCAAGACCGCAAGATACTACCATTCAATTTCAGCTTCCTCACGAAGGTGAAATGGAAATCAGCATTGTGGCAAACGGAAACAAGTATGTTGATTCGTCAAAGCAGATAACCATTTTTGAAAGTTACTATGCAATGGAAAGAATCTCAAATTTTAACGCCTCAGTTGATGAAGATTTTGACAACAATCTCGTTTCACTCAGTTGGGATAAAGATCCTTTGGCAAGATACAAAGTTAGCGTGGGCGGAGTTGAAATTTATTCAAACTTTAATGGCGATAGCGTCGACCTTGATTTCGCCAATTATGGTGACGGGCAGTCAGTTGAAATTAAACTAGAAGCATTTGACCCTACCAAAGAAAAGTTCTCATCTTACCAAAGCATAACAGTTACAAAACCTAGTGCGGTGGAGTTCAATTACAATCTAGATGAAGTCGCAGTAGGCGTTCCATCAGGACAGCTGGCATGGAGCAAGTCTAATACTGGTTATTTAGTAAAGTATGTCAACCTTAAAACTGGCGACAGCGGCATAATTGAAATTGAGGATATTGCAGAACTTGATTATGGCACTTATGAATTCTATGTTCGCGCGAAAGGTGGTTATTACAAAGACAATTTTTATAGCAAAAGCAGAGCGACAACTAAGGTGTTTGCGATTTTGCCAAAACCAGAGTTTACCTATCGTGTACAGAGTGGAAAACTTGAAATAGACTTTATTCCTTCTTCATATGGCGAAAATTATAAGATTGAATATGGCGGACTGACCGCATACTTAAATACTGCAAAATCGGGAAATCACATATCCTTACCGCTAGACTTAGATGGCAAGAAAGGTGAGCAGGCGCTAAATGTGACAAGTCTTCCTTGTTTTGTAAATGATGATATTTTAAAGGAGCTTGACGGTCAGGCAAGAGTTCTCAACTCTCGTGTTGAGAAAAGGCAGTACTATTTATTTGATACTATTTCTAGTCTTATCCATAGTCTTGACTCGGATGGCAACAGCATTTTGACTTTTGCAAAAGATGAAAATGCAGAATACAAACTGACAATCAACGGCGAAACAACTGAGGTTGTGCCTGATGAAAAAGGTCAAATTAACATCGGCAGGCTTGGTCAGCCGAACGGAAAGGTTTACAATCTTACACTTACCGCTTATCGCAAGGATGGAGCGGCAAATGAAGTTAGGGTTAATAAAACCTTAACCATACTAGATGCAGTTTCTAAAGCGGCAGCAAACCAAGAAAATGGCTTATTTGCTTGGGAAGGTGTAAGCGGGGAATGTGAATATGAATATTACATTTATAAAGTTGACAAAGACTTTGTTAAGGGCGGAACACTAGGAGAGCTTGTAGCGCATGAAGTTACCCAAGATACCAAAATCAAAGAAAAGCTCGACTTTGGCTATTATTACATAAAAATTTATACCAGAGCGACCGAAAGCGGAATCAACAACTATTTGGATGCCGATTTTGTGGATGGGGATAGCTATTTTGAATATTTGCCTAGCGATGGTCCTTACTTTGTTACAAAAGCGCTGACAGCGCCAACCCTTTCATTTGATAGCGACAGCAAAATTTTAACTATCGAATCAGAGGATGAATTTACATACAAATATGTTATCAAAATTGATGGCAGAGAGGTTGCCAATGTTTACAGAGATGGAAACATACAAAAAACTTATGATTTCACAATCGGCGGGCAGCTTAAAGGCGCGGGCGATTATAACATTTCTGTCGAGGCGGTAGCATCTGACGCAGAAGCGCAAATTCACACCAAGTCGCCAGCAAGTGAAATTGTTGCTACTAAACTTGCAACTCCTAAAATTACGATTGATAAAAATGAAGTGCTCAGCGTAAGTGCAAACTCACAAGCTTTAAAAATATTGGTACAAAAGGATGGGCAAGAGTTAGAGCTTAATGGCGGCAAACTATCTCTTCTGGGCTTTACAAGCGATTTCTCGCTTTCGATAACCTACATAGCCAAGCCAGACCAAGACAACAATTACTATATAGATAGCGATCAGCTTTCCTACAATTTCAAAAGACTTCTTCGCCCGACGAACATTGAATATCAAAATGGCATTTTAACCTTTGTAGATCCTAATGAATCAACAGATGGCTACTCGGGATTAACACACAATTACAGCTTAATATTAACCGTTGTTGGAAGAGAGAGCAACTATGTGGTTCAACGCTATCTTGATGCTAAGACTTTTGATTTAGACGGGTACATTCAATCTCAGCTAGAAAAAGATAGTGAGTTCGCCTCAGCTTATGAGCAGTGCGTATCGGTTAAAGTTCAAATCAAGGCATACAAAAATGAGAGCGAGGGAAATACATATTATCTTCCTTCTCTTGAAGGGCATACCTTAGACGGACAAAGCCAGCTTACACTTGAAAGCCTAGTTTCGGCACAAATTTCTTTCTCTAAAGAGGATAGAACTCTCAACTGGGAGGCAGTTGGAAGCCTTGGTAATACAACTTATACAATTTATGTTGACGGCGAAGTTGTAAGAGAAGATTATTCTGCAGTTACTGAAACTGGTGGCAAGAGAATGGTTTCTTATAAACTAGATATTGATTTCACTAGACCTAGAACAGTCATGGTAATTGCAAACAATCCACATTATCTTTCGTCTGCGTCTTCAAACGTGATTATCGTTTCTCAGCTTGCACCTATTTCTTCACTTAATGTAAATCAAGCAGGAGACGCAAGCATAACAATTTCTAATCCAAACCAGATAGACAAAGTTCTCATAAACGGCAACGAGGCTAGTGGATTTGATAAGGTGAACGGTTTCTTATCTTTCAATGTTGCTGATCTAGGTGAGCAAGTAAATTTGCAGCTTATAAGCGTGACAAAAATTGTACAACAGGAAGTAGAATATTATTATCTTGATAGCCAATTGGCAAGCTTTACTTTTAAAGATCTTGCAGATCAAACTATTACACCTAGCCTTGCTGGAGATAAAATCACATGGAATAATGTTGCCGATGACTTTAACGGAGAGGGATTAACTTATAGTGTCATTATATACAATGGCAATATTCAAGTAGATAAAATTTCGGGTATTCAAGAAACGCAGTTATTGCTTTCATCGCAGGTTCTTTACGGGCTTGGAGAAGGTGACTATGAGGTTCAGATAATAACAGAAATTGCAAACTATCAACTGTCAAGCGGAACTGGGTATTACGGAGTGGCGCAAAGCGACAAGCAGTTAAGCCTATCAAAACTTCAAGCAGTTGAAGATGTTAACATAGTTATAGTTGAAGATGATACAACTTCGAGAGAAACACTTAGAAAAAGTAACGCAAGCGTTAAATTTGAAATCTTAGACAATTGGAGCTCATTTAGTGGAGTTACCTTTGAGGTTGAAATTGGCGGCACTAAACTTGTAGCACTTACTGACGCTGGCGCAAGCGGAACAGGCTACACCTTTGAAAAAGTTGGCAGCAAATACATTCTCACCCTTGATAAAACCTTCTTTACAGAGCTTGAAACTGAGGTTAAGTTTGAAGTTGCGGCTACAAATGCTATTAAATCAAATGATAGTTTTGTTACTATTGAAAGACTTGAAAATATAAATGGACTTTCTTTATCAGCAGATGCAATCTTGACTATTGATGCAGCCGCAGCTATAAAAGAATTCTTCTACGAAATTACAATCGGTGGACATACAATTTACGACTCATCCGATTCGCCCACTATTGACTTAAGTGAAAAGTTTGGCGATTTAAGCGGTATGTATGATATCGGCGTAATAGGTTATGACAGTACAGACAAAAAACTTGCATCAAGAGATATAGTGTCTATTAAGGAAGGTTATAGACTTAAAGGTATTTCAGACATTCAGATTAACGATTATGGAACAGTTGAAATAACCCTCTATGAAGAGCAAGAAACACAAGGTGAACTTGAATTCTGGGCAACTTACAATAATGAAAGTAAACAGTTTACTCCAGATAAAAAGGAAAATGGAGTACGTACTTACTCAATGGGCGAATTTATAAGCTTATTTGAAATAAACGTAAGTGGAAGTGTAAGTTTCAAATTAGGCGTTGCTAAAGTTGGAAATGTAAATTCTCCTTTGAAAGAGTTTAAATTTAATTACACTTCATCTTTAGATAAGACAATGCAATACTTGCGTGGCAAAGATATGGCTGATGACTACATTGTGATTGGTTATGACGCTAACGCAAGAGGAATTAAAATAACAGCCGATACTGTGCTTATTAATGGCACAAAGGGACATTATGAACAAAGCTTTCAGCCATCTAGCCTGCATGGTTTTTGGATTGAAGATGAAAATGGTTATCACTTTGACACAATACGAAAAACTAAGGCTGACAGAGAATGTTATGCAATTAATGTAAACGATTTCTTTAAATCAATTGGTGCATGTGACGCTCAAATAAAAGTAGAAAAGACCACTTTTAAAGATGATACTTGGATGCAGTCTTATTCAAACTTTACGATTAGAAAATTAGATAAGACTAATAATCTTCGCCTATCTAATAACATACTGTCATGGTCAGCAACCGACGCAACAGGCTATTATGTTTACTTCACAACCACAGAAAATGACGAGAAAGTAGATAGAGGTTATGAGTATGTTACTGCAGCCAATATCGACCTTTATGATAAGCTTATTCCGGGGCTTAGTTATTCCATTCAAGTTGTGTCAGTTTCTAATGATACTCTTGTCTTGGCGTCAGAGCCAACTACCGAATTCCTTACAACCAAGTATGCAACTCCAGCAACTTTAACAGTAGAGAATGGACACCTAATGTTTAGCCGCGAGGATGTAATTAACAGCGATTTCTTTAACGCAATTAAAACTTCTTATGGAACTACCAATTTCTACAGCATGGTCGGAAATACCAACTTCTCTAGCCCATTTAGTTTCTCAGGGAGAAGTATAGAATACTCACTAATTAAACTCACATTTACTAGTTCGGAGGGCAATGGTACTTACACTGCAACAGTAAATGCAGCACAGCTTATGCCAGACCTTTCTACCTTGACATTCCAATCGGCAAGTAGTGGCACTGATACAAATTGCTTAGAGGCGCTAATGTCGGCACTAGATGGAAATGGAACGATACCATACTGGAATCAGGTAATGAATATTCTGAATGCAATGATGAATTCAAATGGTATAGCAAATAACGAAATATTGTTTGACGATTTTGGTAAACAGATTCCAGCTGGAAGTTATAAGATTACCGCAATGCAGACTGTATATACGGGGTATAACAATGTAAGTTCAAATCAATCCCTGGCAAACTCGTTAACAATTAATGGAAAGGAAGTGTTTGGCCATGATGTTTATCTTCCGTCAGCGCCGGCAATTACTCTTTCAAGTGATACTAAAGATTCAAGAAATAATTATTATGTGACATTTACTCTAACTGATATTATGGAAAATGGCAAGCGCGTTTCAGCGAACTTATATACACTTCATTTGAAGGGGGAAAATAGCTTATACTGCTTTAACGTGGAAAAGGTGGATGATAAATATCTGATTACTAGCTTCCTCATCCAAGATAAAGATAATAAAGGTAGAATCATATATAATAGGCATGTGTTCAACGAACCAATAGAACTTGCACAAAATATACAAGACGGGAAAGTGCTTTCACTCACACTTAATATGCGAGATCTCAAAACACACGCATATAATGATGGTAAGCAAGACAAGTGCATAGACTTTGGCGGAAACAGTTATATGCTTAGCATCTATACTGTTGGCAATGAATATAACCTTAACGGAAAGAGTAACAAAGTTGAAATTGTATACCTTGATATTAAAAACACGCTCACCCTTGATAATGGAATTATTTCTTGGAATGCGCATGGGCATGTTACACAAGTGCGTTACCGCAAGGAAAAGGAGACTGAAAAGCCTAAAGATTTAAGCCCTGATAAAAATGGCAATGCATGGCTTAATTTAATAGATAGTGGTTATTATCATTATGTTATCCTTTCTATTAAGGGCGGATTGAGCCAAGCAAGCATGCGCATTGATAGCGATAATATCTTAATTCAAAACATTTATAAAAATAAAAACGTTGAAGTAAGCGCTGCTGGAAACAAATTTACTATCAAAGCAAACCAACTAGATTTGGATTATGGCGATGATTATAGATTTAAAGTATCCAATGATAAAGCAGACGGAGATAGTTATATTTCGCCGAGCATGAATAAAGTCAAAACCATGACTTATGTTGCAGGTGGCACGGCTGAAGATGCAGACTATAGAAAGACAGAAACAACTGCAACAGAGTTTTACATTTCAAGTATTGGTACACAAGTGCGAGAAGACGCTTCGACGACCCTCCTGCCAAATGGAATTAAGCTTACAATCAGCGGCGAGGAGCTTACTCTTAATGTTGACCAAGAGGCGACATTTACTAAAGTGATGGCGGGAGAGAAACCATACATAATACTTTCTTCCGCAGTGGAAACTGTGCCTGCTGCAATGTTAAAACTTAGCGGGGCTGTTACCCTTAATAACGGTATTGTTTCATGGGACGAAGCAACAAATGCCGCAAGTGTAAACGGGCAGATCGTTTATGAGGTGACCGTTGAACATGATAATAGTAAAAACGTTCAAGATAGTAGCACTGCCGAAGTTACCGAAAAGTTTTTAACTACTAAAGCAGAGCTTGATACAGCTCAGATTGTTTCAAGATTCCCTAATGCAGAGTACAAATTTAAAGTTCGTGCACTTGCAGTTCCAACTGGCACAGCTTTGACTGAGGAAGCTATAAACTCCGCAGTTTGCAGATACGAAAATGGTAGTTATGTCCTTGCAAGTAGTTATATTGAAAGCAAAGCTATCACAAAGACGGCTTCGCCTACAAATGTAACTGTAAATAATCAAGGTGTTATCGTATGGGATTATGATACAACTGCAAATACTAAATTTGGCTTTGTAGATGAGAAGGGAAATATTATCGAAGGTGAGCAAAATGGAAACACCTTTGAAGCTATAGGTCTTGAATATTCTCCAAACCCTTATAGAATTAAAATGTATGCTTGTGAAAGTGATCAGATTAAGAGTGACCTTGTTGCTGTAAAATTTGGCGAAAGTCAAGAGGTGTATAAAGCACCAAGTGTTACAGGCGATGACTTTGATATGATTGAAACTGATGAAGGTTATACAATTGATATCACTAAACTTTTGGAAAACAAACAGATACTTCGCTCAACTGAATATTACAATGTAAAATTGCAAGTAATCGCGTTCTATAACAAAGATGGAGAAGAGATTACACTTACAAGTGATTTTGTAGAATCTTATGATAAAAATAGCAAGCAACATAGTAATTTCAAACTAGTGTTTAGAGGTGACAAAATTACTAATGAAGGAACTACCATCTATATTCCAGAGGGCTACACTTCGCTAAAATTGATATTTGATGTAATGCCTAGTCAAAGCTATCAAACCTTTATGGTGATTAAAGGCAACACAGAAGACTTTACGCTCCCTGCTCCATCATGGCAAGAAGAGGCAACTGTTTCTTGGTCGACAGAAGAATATAGATTTAACTGGACTCCATGGGAAGGCGAAAAGAAGGAAGGCGACATACCTGGTTACAAAGTAAAGGTGACTTATGGCAAGTGTGATGACGACGGCAATTTCATTTATGATGATAATGGCAAGATAATTGAGATTATTGAAACTAGCGAAACCACAAACAATTTCTATCAACCGAGAAGGATGGGTAAGATTATTTCTGCTCAGGTTTATGTAAGAAAGAATGCAAACAGCCTTTACTCGAAAGAGCCTATTTCTTGGACTGCACCAGACGGATACATAGAATACAAATTGTTTGAAGCTGGTGACGGCACAGTTGACAATCCTTATCTAATTGCGAGTGAAGAGCAATTTAACAATATGGCAGTTCGCAACTTGGCAGAGTACCATTTCAAACAAACAGAAAACCTTGAATTTGATGTAAATGGCTTCGCATTTAATGGTACTTTCTATGGACAGTACGATGCTAATGGGCAGACGATAACCGTGAACTTGTCAAGCGCAATATCCATTATAGTAAACGATAAAGAAGTCAGCGAAAACCTCACTTTCTATAGCGAGATTGATAAGACTGGTCAGATTACTATTAATTACACGAAGCTTGCTGCGCTATTTAAAGAGATTGGCAAAGGCGGCTCGATAAAAAAACTTAAGTTAAATGTAAACTACAATTTAAGCGTTGAAGGAAACCTTTTGGCAGGCGGACTTGCTCTTAAAAACTATGGAAATATTTCTAATGTGACAATAACTGGGCAGTCTATGAACATGTCAGTCAGTGGAGCGCGCGACGTGGCTATTGGCGGACTTGTTGCAGTAAATAGCGGCATTATCGACAGCTGCGTAAATGAGGGTAGCATTCAAATAAGACCAAGTTCTAATTACAACCTTAGCTTCGGCGGCTTTGTAGTTTCCAACATGGGCGGCGGCAGGATTATTCACTGTGAAAATAGAGCGAATATAAACATTCAATCCGCTAGAGCAAATTACTATTACAGAGTTGCAGGAATTGCAATTAACAACATAGGAAGCTCAAGCAGAATTGTTGAAAGTGGCAATAACGGCAAAATCTTAGCTTCTGGTGGAGCAGCTACTTACTATTTAGCGGGTATTGTGGTACGTAATTATGATGGGTTATTGTCTTACAACTACAATAATATAGCGCCTGAATGTACAAGTACAAATGGGAAAGTTTACCTAGGGGGAATTGCATATATTCTTATTGCGGGAAGAATAAACGGCAATGTTGAAGCAAGCGGCATAAAATTTGCAGGCGACGCCACAAGAAGCCCCTCGGGCAGCAATAACCTCTGCTATTCTGGTCAAGGCATCAGCGGTCTTACAAACACCATTTCTGAAAGAACAATCTCTTGCGGGGATGGACATAGTTTGGTAATTACCAAAACTGGCGAAAGCTACAAGGTGGAACTTAAATAGGTTATATTTAAAATATATAATTAATAATATACAGTATGAAAAAAGTTGCTCTCTTAATTTTTATGGCGCTTTCATGCTGTATATTTTTTATTCAGCCCGCCAAACTGCCTGCATCAAATGAGTTTATACTTTTGTCGGTGGAAAGCGGGCAAAGCATAACACAGTCCCTTTTCTTTTCGGTGGGTAGTAGCAAACTTAAAAATAGCGGACATGGCGATAAAATAGAAGACTTTAAAAGTCAACTTACCAAGAATGTACAAACCTTTCACGATGAATTTGTGATAAGTTTTTTGCTCGCCTATAATCAAAATCCCAAGCCTGAGTACGCAATAGGAAAAGGGCTTATCATAAGCAAAACTGGTTATCACGAAAAAACTGATTGCGTAGGTTTTAATATAATTTACCAGACCAGCGAAGTGTGGAGCTACTATCATCCCTCTAATGAAGAAGAAAAGGACGATGTGCATTATGGTTTTATGATTACCTCATCTTCAAACGGGCAGTTTCCATTCGCTGCTACTCTTTCGTCGGGGCAAAAGGTGGGGGAGCGCTATAAAGCCGCCTATGAGGATGCGCTCAAAACTTGTAATATAGAGATGGAGTATGCGCCCGACTATGTATACGACTATGCCACTTCGTCAAGTTATCTTAAAAGCGATAGCGAATATAAGTTTCAAGATGCAAACGGGCTGTATCATCACACATGGATGAAGAAGAATTTAGAGGGGCAAAATATCTCCCTTTACACAAGTGTTGCAAATAGAGGACTATGGTATCTTACCTTTACTCTTGTCTGCCTTGCGGGGCTAGGCGCAGCAATTTTAATCATCAACCGCAAGAAAAAAACTAGTATTGACAAGAGCGGTAAGGTGTGATAAGATTAGGTTAGCAAAGGAGAAATCATGGTTGATTATATTAGTGAAATCGAGCCGAAAAAGTTAATTCTATTTTTAATAGATACGCTGCCTGAACTTGCATTGCCGAAGGGGGCTCGGCTGCCTAAACTTCAAGAAGAATGTCCTAAGATAGACAGGAGTGGTACATGTAGACGATTTGTTTTTAAGGGATTCAGTCTTACAGTGCATTATTATCCTCGTGAAAAAGACAGGGTTGATTTGAGTTTTTATGGCGGCAATGAACGGTACTACGAGGTTAACATGTCAAAACAAGTTTTGCAGGTATGGGGCAGTTTCTTGGGAACAGGGTATACTGTTTCGTACAGTATAAAGAACGCAATAGATTCCCCCGAAGAAAAATGCCCAAACAATCCTCAACAGACCATTAAAGATATAACAAAAAAGTGGATGGACTTTTTAGTTGAAAATGTTGCTGATATGTCTTGCGAGTTTCAAAGCCAATTCAATAATTGTCAAGAAGAAAAAGAAAGACATTTAATAGTCCGAATTAATAGTTTGCAAGAGCAAATTAAGCATTGTGAAAATGATATAAACAATCTTGAAATAGAAAAGCAGCGAGTTTCAGGATTGAGCATGAAAACGCTATTTTGTGACAGTGATGAAGATGAGTAAACTGGAGAGGCGCAAATGATAATTAAAAATTTTGTAAAGATATTTTACAGCGAACAAAAAGAAGAAATTAGAGAGGTCTATAGTAGCAATTTCGAAGACTTTCAGATTCCCAAAAATGCACTTGCAATTGATACTTATTCAAAGGCGTATGAAACAACTTCTTTTAAAGGGAAAAAATTGTGTCGAGAAACAACAATCGGCTTTCAGCATTACATAATTGGCAAAATGTTATCTCTTGAAGAAATCACAAACAGATACGGCGAAAGTTCAAATCTATATAGATATGTTAGCGAAGGCGGATGCATAGTTTTAAATGCAAATAATACACCTGTTTGCGTTTACGGGAATGACAAAGTTTTATCACCAGAAGTTTTTGCTGAGGCTGAGGGATAAACAAATTTTGGCAGAAAGTGAAAACTAAGGAAAAAATAGAAAGAGGCGATGCCTCTTTTTTTATATTATTTTTAAAATCTTTTTAATCTTTGTTGAATTTTACTATTTATTGTGGTAAAATAAAAAGGTTCAAAAGGATATACAAAGATGAAAAACGAAAAAATTAGAAATATTGCTATTATTGCACACGTAGACCATGGTAAAACTTCACTTGTCGACGCGCTCTTAAAACAGGGTAGTGTTTTTCGTGATAATCAAGTCGTAAGCGATCGCGTTATGGACTCAAACGCGCTTGAAAGAGAAAGGGGAATCACAATTCTTTCTAAGAACTGCTCCTGCCTTTATAATGACACAAAAATCAACATTATAGACACTCCGGGACACGCTGACTTCGGTGGCGAGGTTGAACGCGTACTTAAAATGGTGGACGGCGTTCTACTCGTGGTAGACGCATACGAAGGACCAATGCCTCAAACTAGATTTGTGCTTGAACGGGCGCTTGCGTTAAAACTTAAAGTAATTGTTGTAGTTAACAAAATTGACAGAGCCGACGCGCGCATTAGCGAAGTAATAGATGAAGTACTTGAATTATTTTTAGAGCTTGACGCCGATGAAGAGCAGCTTAACTCTCCATTTGTTTTTGTATCAGCAAGACAGGGAATTGCTTCTACTGATAAAAATCAAAAAGGCGTTGATATGAAACCTCTTTTTGAAACTATTACAAGTTATATCCCAGCGCCTGAAGGAGATGACAAAGGTGCAATGCAGATGCTTGTTTCCTCTGCTGAACATAACGACTATGTAGGAAAACTTGCGGTGGGCAAACTAACTCGCGGTTCACTTCAAGTTGGGCAAGCGGTTACCCTTTGCAACTACCATGACCCTAGCAAACTTGTACGAAGCAAAGTTGTAAGTCTTTTCGTATTTGAAGGGGTAAAGAGAGTTGCTGTTGACAGCGTTCCTATTGGCGAGATTGCCTGCATTGCGGGACTTGAAGAGGTGCAAATCGGAGACACAATTTGCGCACCTGACGCTATTGAGCCTATTGAGTTTGTTAAAATCGCTGAGCCTAGCGTTGAAATGACCTTTATGGTAAATGACAGTCCTTTGGCTGGTAAGGAAGGCAAGTTTGTTACAACTCGTCACATTCGTGACAGACTTTACAAGGAAGCAGTTAAAGACCTATCCCTTAAAGTAAGTGATGGTGATACAGCTGACACATTTAAAGTTTGCGGAAGAGGGGAAATGCACCTTTCTATCTTAATTGAAAATATGCGACGTGATGGCTTTGAATTTCAGGTTAGTATGCCAAAAGTACTTATTAAAATGATTGACGGGGTTAAGTGTGAGCCTATTGATAGACTTTATCTAGACGTGCCTACAGATTGCCAAGGCATTGTTATGCAAAAAATGGGAATCCGCAAGGGTGAACTTGTTGGCATGACACCTCATGGCAATCGTATGAAAATGGAGTTTACAATTCCTTCTCGTGGACTTTTCGGTTACAAGAGTGAACTTTTGACTGATACAAGAGGTGAGGGCGTTATCAACTCGATCTTCTATGAATATCAGCCATGGAAGGGGGAAATTAACCGCCGTGAATATGGCTCACTTATTGCGCATGAAAGCGGAGAAGCTATTGTGTATGGACTATTTAACGCGCAGGAGCGAGGCGACCTATTTATCGGCGCTGGCGTGCCAGTATACGCAGGAATGGTGGTAGGACAGAACCCTAAGGGTGACGACATCGTAGTCAATGTTTGTAAGAAAAAACACCTTTCAAACTGCCGTGCATCTGGAAGTGATGACGCGCTTAGACTTACTCCACCAAGAAAACTTAGCCTAGAAGATGCTATTGAATTTTTGGCGGATGATGAAATACTTGAAGTTACGCCAAAGAGTATGAGAATTAGAAAAATTATCCTTGACCACAATATGAGACTGCGTGAACGCGGAAAAATAATGCGAGGAGAGGTTTAATGATTGCACCAAAAGAGGGGAAAGATTTAAAAAAGCAGTATAAACGCCTATTGATTTTTATAGGCGTCTATTTCGTTATTGCCTTGTGCATTTGTTACGGGCTTATTAAGGCAGGAGTGCATCCTGTACTTAATGGTTTTATTATTATTGTGATAGGGGGCATATTCTACTTGCCGTTTTTGGCAATTTGTGCTAATATTGATAAAAAGAAGGCGGCAAAAGCGGAAAAAGAAAAGAATCGCGACCCTTTTACGCACTAGGAGGAAGTTATGGCTGAGTACAAAATTATGCCACAAAACATTGAAGCTGAGCAGGCAGTGCTTGGCTGTATTTTGATTGACTCGCAGGCGCAAGTTGATATTTTAGGCATGATAGGCGGAGATGACTTTTATTCAAACTCTCACCAGCTTATTTATGCTTCTATGCAGAAGATTTATCAAAGAAGCGTGCCTGTAGATTTTGTAACTCTTGCTGACCAACTTGAAAAAGATAAGACGCTTGAAAAAGCGGGCGGAATTGAATATATTACCTTCCTTACAAATGCTGTTCCATCAGCTGCCAACTTTAAATACTATTGTGATATTGTAAAAGGCGCATCAGTGCGAAGAAAGCTTATCAAAAGCGGACAGGACATTATCGAACGCGCCTATGAGGAAGAGGATAAAGATAAAGCGCTTCAATACGGAGAAAAGGTTATCTTTGACATTGCTGAAAAGCAGGAGCGTTCAGCTCTCGAACATGTGGGCAAGCCTAATGGTGCGATTTCAAAGGTTATTGCGTCTTTTGACCAAATTGCAAAGGACCCGTCATCTATAACTGGTATTCCAACTGGCTTTAAAGATTTTGATGCTATTACAAATGGACTTCAAAACAGTGACCTTGTTTTGCTTGCTGCAAGACCGGGTGTTGGTAAAACCTCATTTGCTATGAATATTATCACAAATGCTGCACTAAACGAAGGAAGAAAATGTGCGGTGTTCTCACTTGAAATGTCCCGCGAGCAGCTTATGCAAAGGGCAATATGCTCGGTAGCAAAAGTTAACATGGCGAAGGCGCTTAACGGAACAATGACCCCTGAGGAGTGGCAGAGAATTTGGACTGCTACAAAGAAGCTTGAACAAAGCGGAATTTACGTTGATGATTCCAGTATGACGACGCCAGCAGACATTCTTTCGAAGTGTAGAAGATTAAAGGCAAAAGAAAACATTGATTTAATTATGGTGGACTATATTCAGCTTATGTCAAGCGGGAACTCACGAAACGAAAATAGACAGCTTGAAGTAAGTGAAATTTCAAGAACACTTAAAATTGCGGCTAAGGAGCTGAATGTTCCTATCATTGCACTTTCTCAGCTTTCACGTAGCGTTGAGTCGAGAACGGGCGACCATAGACCTATGCTTTCCGACCTTCGTGACTCAGGTGCGATTGAGCAGGATGCGGATATCGTTCTCTTCCTATACAACCCTGAAAAATACAACGATGTTGAGCAGCCTGAAGAGCCCGGCACAGTTGAGCTTATTTTGGCTAAACACAGACGCGGAAGAACAGGAACTGTTAAACTTCGCTGGATAGGAGAGTACACAACATTTGCAAATCTTGGTGAGCGGGTAGCAATGCCAAAAAGTGCGCCTGCAAAACCTGCTGTAAAACCAGAAGGCGGCGAAGTTGCGCTTGACGAAGTTAATGTTGATGTATTTGATGATTAGGAGGGGCTATGGCAAAAAAGAAGATGACCAGAGGTAAGAAATGGCTTATTGTGCTTGCGGTGCTGGCGCTTGCGGCTGCAATAGTTGTGACAGTAATATTGTGCATCCCTAAAAAAGTTTCCAAAGTAACTGACGCAACGAGAGATATGCAGCAGTCAATGTTCCTATCAAACAAGGATGATAAGGCAAAGTTTGATTCATTTAAAGTTAAGCTTAGCTCTACAAGCGCTCAGTACTCTCTTGAAATCAATAATGCAAGCAGAATTATAGCTTTGTATAGTAAAATGACCTCTTTCTATAACGAAAAGCTTGTATTTGCTGAGGACAATAAAACCTATCAAAACAACTACTTTACTGTACTTGACGGGTTTGACGGTGCGCGAAAGGCTGAAACAGAAATGCGTAGCGTGCTAAAACAGGTAAGCGAATATACGGGAGCTGACCCAACTTTCGTTAATCCTGCGTGGGTGCGCTTCAAAGAAAAATTTGAAGTTTATGTCAATAATTTTAATGGCGCATTAAAGGGGCTAGCAAATATTTATACTGCCTGCATGCCTTCTAAAATTGCGAACAATGATTTTGCAAAGGTTGTGCTAAGCACTTCTTGTGATTATCTATCACAACTTAACGTAGAAAAGACACATGTAATCACCAATGCTGAACTTTTTGTGAATGCTTACATGAATGGTTCTAGCCCTATTAGTAAATATCACCTTTCTGAGAATTTGCAATCGGGGACTAAAAAGCTTAACGAATTTTTAAAGATATATAATCTTAAAAACTTTGAGGCTGTAATTGCTAAATCTAGCGCGTCTGGCTTCAATTATTCAAAGATAAATGCAGACTCTACCGACCTACTTAACAATGTGGTTAAAGTATATCTTAGAGGAGGGCTTGGCGCATGAAAAATAAATTTATGAAAATAGTTTTTGCTTTGCTTTTGTGTGTTTGCAGCGTTAGTATGTTCGCCTGCGACAAAGGCAGTGAAAACACTATGAAGTATGATAAGCTTGACTCTCTTATTTTTGACATGGGTAGCGATAGCATGTTTGTCAGTGATAATATAGACGGCGCTATTACCAATTTTGCGCTTAGACCGTTTTATGAAAATAGCGGCAACTATGGATATTATAATAAACTTTTAGTTATCCCAATGACTTTTATAACTGACTACCAAGGCGACCTTGATAAATTAGCTAGCATTAAGCTTTCAGGTGAAGGCAAAGGTGCTGTAAACAATTTTGAAAAAGATTTATATAAATTTTCTACCAATTATTATAGACTCTCAACCGAGTACGATAGATATGTTAGTTTTACCAATGCTGATATCAAAGCGGGCGCACTTCAAACTTTTAGGGTGGCAGCTCATGATTTTATCGGATCTGCTTATGATCTCGCAGAAAGTCTTGCTGAGATTGAAGTAAAGGTGTTCAATAAATATCAAGGACTTGTAACTACTGCTGTGACCAAGGCAGATAATAGCGTTATAAGCGATTACGTTTCGTTAAAGGTCGGACAGGAATATTATAACCTTCTTGCAAGAGAACTAGGCTCACGCGACTATGAGCTGAAAGGTACAGTAGAAAATATTGAATTTGTTAACTTTATAAATCAGCAAAAGCAAAATCTGTCCGAGCTGATATCACGCTTTGTTAATAGAGATTGGGACTCTAACTATCTTGCTTCTTACCCAACCGTAGTAGAAGGAAAAGAAGTATATAACAATACAAAGGTTTCTGATATTTTAAACAAAATTAACCTTCTTGCAAGTGAAAAACCTTTGATAAATGAAGCTTTTAGAAACTTTTCGTTTAGAGATTTTTATACAAAGTATGAATGCAAAATTGCCGAATATCAGAAAAATAACGCAAATGTAGCAGGCTATTATGGCGAAATTCAAGATTATTACAATGTATATTTGCCAGCTTTTACCGATTACATTTACGCATATTTTAATTAGGAGAAAACATGGATTATCAAAAACTTGCGGATATGCTATATCCAGATGTTAAGCTAACAGTACAAGATATATTAAAAAAATATCCACCTCGCAATTTAAATAATGGCGAGGTTGTTTCTCGTTTCGCACCAAGTCCGACAGGCTTTATGCATATTGGAAACTTCTTTCAGGCATTTATTTCTTATTCTCTTTGCCAAGCTTCAAATGGGGTTTTCTTTTTAAGACTGGAAGATACCGACGCTAAACGCGAGGTGGAAGGCGCAAGAGAGTTTATTTTTGATATTCTAAATCGTTTTAATATTAAAATTAACGAATATCAAACACTTGATGGCAAAGATATAGGTGCTTACGGACCTTATGTGCAATCTCAAAGAGGGAATATTTATAAAGCATTCGCAAAAGACCTAGTATCAAGAGGGCGCGCTTTCCCATGTTTTTGCAAAAAAACAGAAAGTTTGGAAGAAATACTTGAAGAGCGCAAAACAAAATTCTTAGAAAATGACGAAACTGAATTTGACCCATGCCGCGATTTGACAATGGAGCAGGTTAAGGCTCACCTTGACAATGGTGATAAGTTTGCAATTAGATTGCGAACAAAAAATGACGGCTCTCAAAGAATTAAATTTCATGACCTTATAAAAGGTGATATTGAAGCAAAAGCGAATGCTAAGGACGTGGTTCTTTTGAAGAATGATGGTATTCCTCCATATCCATTTGCGCATGCGGTTGATGATACGCTAATGGGAACAACTGTTGTTGTGCGCGGGGAAGAGTATATTGCCTCAACTCCTGTTCACCTTGAAATATTTGACGCACTTGGTTTTAAGCCGACTGCATATTGCCATAACCCAAAGATATGCAAGCTTGGAGAAAACGGGAATCGTCGTAAAATCTCAAAGCGTTATGACCCTGAATTTAAAATGCTTTACTATTTTGAAATGGGATATCCGACTGATGCGGTACTCGAATATCTATTAAACCTTATCAATTCCGGCTTTGAAATTTGGAGAGCGCAAAATCCTGATAAGTCTTGGCGAGAATTTAATTTCGGTATCAATGATATTACAACTGGCGCTCCGGTATTTGATATTGTTAAACTCAACGATATTTCTAAAAATATCATAGCTAAAATGACCGCCGAAGAGGTTTACGACGAGTGGCTTAAATGGGCAAAAGAATTTAAACCTGCTCTTGCTAAATATCTTGAAGAAAATAAGGATTATGCAATTAAGGTTTGCTCGATCGATCGTGGGGGATTGAAACCTCGTAAAGATATATACATGTGGAGCATGATTGAAGACCACTTTAAATATATGTTTACTCGCCCAACCGATAAGGAAATAGATAATGCGGAGCAGTATCATGAATTTGTAGAAACATACCTTAAAAACTTTAAAATGCCAAAAGATAAGGATGAATGGTATGGCTACGTGAAAGAAACTGCCGAAAAACTTGGTTACGCAACAGATAGAAAGGCGTATAAAGCAAACCCAGAGGCATTTAAAGGGGATATGGCGAAAGCTTGCGAACATTTGCGAGTGGCGCTAACGGGGCAAAAGATTTCACCAGACATCTATGAGCTTATGACAATCATGGGCGAAAAGGAAATTATAGAAAGGCTTAAAAATGCATAACAAAAAAGCGGAAGTAGAACTCCGCTTTTTTAATTGAAAAACAGTTTTTTAATCTTTCCTAGTAAAGAAATTGATAAACTTAGCAAGTTTTAAGGTGATTTCATTTCCGTGTTTGATTGCATATCGCTTTAAACTTGCCTTACCAAATATCGTTAGTCCGGCGATTGCTGCCGAAATTGAAGAGGCGATTAATATTGATATGAAATCACCATTTGCTGCTAGTGCAATCTTGGCAACTATACTCGCGCCAGCTGCACCAGCCAATATTCCGCATACGTCACCGATAACGTCAGCGCAAACCGAAGATACTTTGTCAGCATTTTTGTTAAGGGCTATTGCCTGCTTACTGCCTTTGACTTTTCTCGCTGCCATAGCAGTAAAATGATTGAGGTCACTTGAAGCTACCGCAAGTCCAAGCATATCAAACACGATGCTTATTCCAATAAAGACGAGTATTACTACAATCGCCACAGCAATATGTGCGCCGGTTAAAGCTAACTCACTTACTATGCTGAACGACAAAGAAAGAACTATGGCAATTATAAAAATCTTTATAGGCCATATCCAAGCGTTAGAATGTTTAGTTTTTTTCTGTTTTTCTTTCATATATATTTTAGCACAAAGCTTTAATTTTAATTTACGAAGGCAATACTATGAGTAAACCTTGCGGCATAGGTTCGGTTGGATTTCCCAATTCTGCACTCTTCCGTTACCAGCAGAGCGGTTTCCCTTTACGCAGAACTTGCACCGAATCGCCACTTAGACCACACTATAATCCCCATAGTATCTCGCTCACGCAAACAGTCTAGAAGATTTCCTTAACAACATCGTACGAACTTATCTTTATTTTGCGGACGTAATTTCAAGAGCAACCGAATATCTTCCGTGTACTTTGGATAAATATTGATTTACGCTCTATTCCAAACAATCCACTCAAAGCAGGCTACACTGCACGCAACTTTCGCCACATTGCAGGTTTCTCATCCAAGCGATAAATAGATATGCCTTCATATTTTCTTTACCCACTTGGGTCTCCGCGATAATTGGGCTTAAGCGTGTATGCCATTACTCGCCACCCAAAAATCTTAACTCCCAGTACCAGCCCCGATTTGGGCAACCAAAGCCAGCACCACGAACTTCATAGTTGTGCCATCAATGCTTATTTCGGCATTCTCATTCGCACTAGTTGACTAGAATACTGCACCTTCGTGATAGTATTATATTAACATAAACAAAAATAATTGTCAAGTGAATGCGCGGACGGTGGATTTTGCGGGAAAACACTATCAAAAATATAGCTATTTGCGTAAATATTAATATGGAAAAGAAGGGATCAGTTTGCGACATATGCGCGGAAGAACTTGCCGCTTTTGCGTCAAGCCTTGCCATATCGCTATCTAAAAATGCGACCATGGGGGAGCTTTGCACTCTCCGCACCTTTTTTGCCGCACTTTCCTCAAATATAGGGCTGATAGAAACTCAACGAAGGTGTCAAAAAGACAATAAAAAATAGCGCTAAAGTGCGCTATATTTTATTTAACATTAATCTTCGCATTGAGCATCCTGTTCCTTTGCGGCAAGAGCCTTAACATTGCGCTTCGCATGTGGGACTCTTCTACGATTAGGATCAGACTCGCGACGTAGTTCGTACTCATTGTACTTTGTATTTAATCGAACTGTTTTACCCATTCCAATACGCATTGGTTTAGCAACAATTGTTGAGTACCCTTCCATTTCAAACATATCGTCCATTACTTTTCTCCTCCGTTTTTTAGTGTGAAATTATGATACCATGACTAGCGATAATTGTCAATACCCAATTCGAAAAAAGTCGAAAATATTTTTGCCTGCATATCATATTTTTATGAGAAAAAAATTATCTGACTTAAAACTTATGATAGGACAAACGCCTTTAATTGAAATCTTCTTTCGTTATCAGAAAAAGGAATATTCCTTTTATGCGAAAGTTGAATACTATAACTTCACAGGCAGTATCAAAGACCGCGTTGTTTACGAGATTTTAAAGCACGGAATAAGGTCTGGACAAATCAAAGAAAATACACCTCTTATTGAAGTAACTAGTGGTAATACTGGTATTTCGCTAGCAGCTATGGGCGCCTATCTAGACCTGCCCGTAACGATATTTTTGCCAGAATGGATGAGCGATGAGCGAAAACTGCTTTTAAAGCAGTATGGCGCAAATTTGGTCTTGGTAAGTAGGCAGGAGAGAGGCTTCATTGGCGGGCTTGAGCTTGCGAAAAAAATGAAAGGCTTTCATGTTGGGCAATTTGAAAATAAATACAATGTTTTAGCGCATGAACGGGCGACAGCCCCCGAAATATATAATGCTCTATCCGCACATAATAAAATCATATCAGGTGTAGTATCAGGCGTTGGCACAGGTGGAACGCTAATGGGACTAGGCAGGTTTCTTAAAAAGCGTTATCCTCATTTTAAAACCTTCGCGCTAGAACCCTCCACCTCACGAATTTTAAAGGGTGAAAAGGGGGAAGGCCATTTAATAGAGGGGATTTCTGATCAATTTGTTCCGACTATATATTCGGCAAATGAAGTAAATGATATCGTAGATATAACAAACGAGCAGGCATTGGGTTTTGCTCAGAAGATGTGTCAGAAACTAGGCATAGGAGTTGGTATATCGTCGGGAGCAGCCGCCGCGGCAGCAATCAAACTCACACTGCGTGGAGAAAAGATGGTCACTATATTCGCAGACGATAACAAGAAATATTTATCGACGGCGCTTGCGAAACAAACTGCGGAAGATGCTTTTTTAGATGAAATCGAATTTGTTAGATTTAAGCCACTTTAACAATAACAAAACGGGACATTTTTACATAATATGAGATTGGAGCAAATTGCTCCGCATGATGTAAAAATGTCTTGTTTTTTTAATAATAATCGCTGTAATAGACCATCTCGGCCTATCATAATTTCGTGTGGCGGTGGAAATACAGGTGCTACCGGGCTTCCTGGTCCTGTTGGTGCAACTGGCCCTACCGGTCCAACTGGTCCTAGTATCACGGGTGCTACTGGCCCAATAGGTCCAACAGGCCCAACGGGAGTTACTGGTCCAACCGGTGCCACAGGTTTAAGCATAACTGGCCCAACTGGTATTGCTGGTCCAACCGGTCCAACTGGACCTACCGGTGCGACTGGACCAACTGGTCCTACAGGTATTAGTGTTACTGGTGCAACCGGAGCTACTGGTGCGACTGGAGCTACAGGTGCAACGGGTCCTACAGGTGCCACAGGGCCAATAGGATTAAGTATAACCGGACCGACCGGCGCAACTGGCCCTATCGGTCCAACCGGTCCAACTGGAGCAACAGGAGATGCTGGCTTAAGTATAACTGGTCCAACCGGCGCTACAGGCGCCACCGGAGCTACTGGTCCGACTGGTCCAACCGGCGCGGATGGAGTTAGCATAACCGGCCCAACGGGTCCTACTGGAGTTACCGGTCCAACGGGTCCTACCGGAGCCACAGGCGCAACCGGTCCAACTGGCGCGGCTGGTCTGAGCATTACAGGTCCAACCGGTCCAACTGGCCCAACCGGTGCAACAGGTGCAACCGGAGCTACGGGAGCAACAGGCGGTGCTGCGGCAACCAGTTTCGGTAGTTTCTTTTCAACAGCTTCACAGGCAGTTAATAACACTACCTTCCCACTTCAAACAACTCGTCAGGCAGTTGGGATGACTATCAATAATGCAACTGGCGTAGTTACACTCCCAACTATAGGGACTTATAGCATAGAATATGGTGTATACGTCGCTAGCGGTGCTACTGCCAATGACGCTGTAAGCCTTCGTGTAAATGGCGTGGTAGTTCCAGGCACTTCAAGAGGACTTGAAAATAATACTATGATTACTGGAAGCGCTATTGTTACCACCACAGCTGCAAATAGTACGCTGAATATTCAAATTAACAGCAGTAACAATGTAACTTTCCTAGATAATGACGGTATAAATGGATATTTAACAATAATAAAAATAGCCTAAAAAAGCAGGGCGAAAGCCCTGTTTTTTATTTTATAATTTGATGTTCGCATGCTATAATATTTGCACAAAAGGAGAAAACAAATGAAATACACAGATGAGAAGAACATACATGAAGGGCATAGAGGAAGGCTTTTGGAGCTAGTTGATAATGCAGGGCTTAGTAATGTAAGTAAAGTTCAAGCATTAGAGTTTATCCTAACGTATGTTTTTCCCAGAGGTGATACTAATCCGTTAGCACATCGGCTACTTGACAGATATGGCAATGTAGCCGGAGTGTTTAACGCTGATCCCCAAGACATGATGATGGTAAGGGGAATAGGTAAACGCGCAGCAGCGCTGATAACTAAATTTCCTGAGATATTTGATTACTACATGCAAAGCACGTATGAAGAAAGACCATGTCTGAATGATACAATAGATCTTCTAGATTTTGTAGAAGACCTCGTAAGAATAAAGATAACAGAAGAGCTGTACATAGTCGCCTTAGATATAGGTTTCAGATTAATCTCCGCAAGACTACTAGCCAAAGGTAGCATAAGTATGGTAGGAATAAGCCAAAGGGAGATAACAAAGTTTATCAATGCTACCAATCCAGCCTTTGTATTTCTAGTACACAATCATCCAGGAGGTCGTGCAAAACCATCCCAACAAGACTTAGAAGCAACGACCAACATTAAATTCCTCTTTCAGTCACTAGGTGTGCGTTTTATGGATCACTATGTAGTGGGCATAGACGGCATATACAGCATTGAGAGTGGAAGAATGGATAGGTTCTTTACTTCGGATGAGAGATAATAAAAAAATACGTGCGTAAGGCACGTATTTTGCATGGAGCGAAAGACGGGATTCGAACCCGCGATCCTCAGCTTGGGAAGCTGATGCCATACCACTAGGCCACTTTCGCATATGCCTTATTTTAGCATTTTTTTAGCGCTTCTGTCAAGTGGAATTTCGGCTAATTTTTAGAGCGAAAAAATTCCGTCAAAAATTATAATTATTTTTTATAAAAATAATTTAAATAAATTTAATTAAAATCAATAAAAAATACGCAATTTATTTATTTTTTTGCGTATTTTTTAATATTTTTTTATTTATTTTCTATATTTTAAATAATTTATTCCCATTGCATCATGCATTTGTTCTATTTTTGCCTGTGCTATTTTGCGCATTTTCTTTCCGTTTTCAAAAAGCATATCGTATACATTATCAATATTATTTTCAAGCTCCGCTCTTTTTGCGCGGATAGGTGTGAGAAGTTCTTGTAGAATGTTATTTAAAAATATTTTAACTTTTACATCACCAAGTCCGCCGCGGCGATAGTGTTCTTTAAGCTCGGCAAGGTTTTTATAGTCGGGCAAATATTTCGCGAAATGCTCATCCTTGCAAAATACATCGAGATAGGTAAATACGACATTTCCTTCTATTTGACCGGGATCTGATACTTTAATATGATTTGGATCGGTATAGGCATTCATTATTTTTTGTTTTACTGTTGCCTCGTCATCGCAAAGATTTATTCCGTTTCCTGCTGACTTGCTCATTTTGAGTTTTCCGTCAAGTCCTGGAAGGCGCGCTTGGGTTTTGCTAGAAGGGAGCATAATTTTAGGCATAGTAAATATTGAAGCGTAAGTAGAATTAAAAGTGTGAACAATTTCGCGGCACTGCTCAAGCATTGGATTTTGGTCATCTCCGGCAGGTACTAATGTGGTAGAAAACGCCAAAATATCGGCTGCTTGGCTTACCGGATAGGTTAAAAAGCCGACAGGTAGGCTGTTTTCAAAGCCTCGTTGCTTTAATTCCTCTTTAACAGTCGGGTTGCGTTTTAGGCGAGATAGGGTAACAAGATTTAAAAAATAGTCGGTCATTTCGTGCAGCTGGGGAACTTGTGACTGAATAAATATGGTAACTTTATTTGGATCTATGCCTGCACTTATTAAATCTATAGCAACTTGAATAACATTATTTTTAACTTTGTCAACATTCTTTGCGTTGTCTGTAAGCGCTTGTGCATCCGCAATCATAACAAAAAAGTTGTCGTAGCTTCCTTTATTTTGAAGTTCAACAAGCTGAGATATCGCGCCGCAGTAGTGTCCTAAATGCAAATTTCCGGTTGGTCTGATGCCTGAAAGAATAGTTTCTGCCATAAAAAATTTTCCTCTTTTTAAAGTTTTATATTTTCATTATAAGGCTTTTTAGGTTTTAAGTCAATTGTTTTACAAAATCAAATAACACTCAATTTTTGAGTATTATTTTTTTATTTTAAAATTAATTAATGAAAAAATAATAAAAAATGCTAAAAAAATTAAAAAAATATGCATAATTTTTAAAATTTTAATCTCAAAAAATGAATTTAAAAATAATTATTTAAAAATGCTGAAAAAATATTTTTTAATTCGATTTTTTAAGATTAAAAATATATTTTTTAAAAACAATAAATTTGACTTATTTTGTTTGTTTTTGTCGAGCTGATTATTATATAATTAATCATAAGTCAAAGAGGGTATTTTTGGCTAAATTTCAAAAAGGAGAATTTCAATGAAGAGGAAATTTTTCAAAGGGCTTTATTGTATGGCGGCTATGCTTCTTGCGGGAGGCGTTGGCTGTCTTATTCCATCACTAAAAGGAGATGCTAGTTTGGGTGCTGACACATCAACGCGTGTAGTGCAGGCTTTTGCCGATGAAAGCGTAAGTGAAGCGCCAACCCAAGCGAAGACGGAAATTCCAACCGAGGCTGATGTGGTTGTGAGCGGCGGGAATAACTGGGTGTCTAAGTTTGGCAATGCAGACACACTCGCTTCAACAAGCTTGAATGTCAACACGGAAAATGGCTATTATCAAATTAAGAGCGCCGATGACTTGGCGTTTTTGTCGTATATGGTAATGGTTGGAAATCCAACCTATGTGAGCGGCAAATATGAGCTAACTCAAGACATTGACCTTTCCTCTTCATTATGGACGCCAATAGGGAATAGTACTACTACTTTCAAAGGTGTATTTAACGGAAACAAGCACACAATTAAAAGTATTCGACTTATAGATGAGTCAATCTATAATGGTGCGAGTGGAGTTGCGGGACTTTTTGGCGCATGCGGCTCTGCCATTATTTATGACTTGACGGTAGGCGACGTGGTTAACAATTCAAGTGTTGCTACAAACAACTTTGGTGTGTTGGCTGGAAAGACGACGGGAGCGTACATAATAAACTGCTACAACACTGCTGGTGGAAACGGCATTGGAACTGTTGATAGCACAACTAAAATTTATCGCGGTGGGAGCCGTGATGGCAAGACTGCACATTACACTACCGAATCCGCAATAGCTGGTACTTTAACAGTTGGTAGCGGGTCTGCAAGCGCGCAGGGTTACGCTGTACAATACAACTTAAATGGCGGAGCTGCTTATAAGTACACTTCTAAGACGGCTTTAGGTACTGCAGTTTGAAACTATGGCTACCTTGTAAATAGCTCGGGTACATATGTTGCTGCTCCTAACATTCCAAACTATGGCGCTCAACTTCACTCTCGTGCGTACGCAATGAACGCAGAGGGTGGCGCTTTCGTTGTAAAGGAGGGCTTTTCGTTTAGCTCAAGTGGTCTTGTTTCAGGTTACCTATGTAATTTTACTTGGGCTACAAAGAATTATAAGGTTGTTGTAGATTATGGTTATGGCGACCCTACTAAGAGAACTGACTGGAAAAATTGCGGCAACGATATGTCCATTGAGGACGTGAAAGCGCTATTCAATCTTACTCGTACAGGTTATACCCTTGCAGGTTTATACATGGATGCAGGCTTTACAATCCCTCTTCCAAATTTTATGGGGGATGGCTATGGCAGCGTGGCTTATGGCAGCGTGCCATCTTACAACAGAGCAGTGACTGAATCAGATGCGGCATCTTATACCATTTACACTAAATGGACTGCAAACAACTACACAAGTTCAAATATCAAACTTCGTGCAAGCGGAACAGACAAGTTTGTTGTAGATAATGCAATTAGCAATTTCAGTGTAATTGATAATGGTACTTCTGTTGAGTATAAAGGAACAAAGACCAATATCGTAAACAATACTATTAATGAGGAGACCGTTCCTGTTTCAAACGATTATGACTATTCGGCTACTGCACAACATAATGGTGCTAATACTATTACGATTTCCTTTACTTTAAATCTTGGTTATGGCTTTGTGGGGAACGGAACAACTGGACGTGATGTTACTACCTCTCTTCCTGCAAATGCAGAGGCGGGAGTATATCCAGTATTCCAAAACGGATATTATGATACATATAATCCTACAAAGTATACTGTAACTAGAACTAATGGCGCGGCTACAGGTACTTACAACTATACTATTACGCTTGACTATGTTGTAGGACATGGTGATATATTCTTAGTGTTTAGCCGTCAAGATATTGCGCTTAAAATAGATGGCGAAAATGTAAACTGGAATATTACAATGAACGGACAAGCGGTTGCGGTTGAAAATGGATATGCAAATGTTAAAGTTCAAAGCCATTTGATAATTAAGGCGACTGCAGAGCAAGAAAACGATATGTATGTTGTGACATACTATGCAACAGGTCTTAAAGAATGGGATGCTAGCACACTTAAAGGCACACCAATGGATAGACCGGAAGATTTAATTAATGGACATCAATATCACTATGGTTACAGATTTGAGGCATACAGCTTAGTAGCGAACAGTGAAGCACCTGTGATTTGCGTTAGGGCTACCACTCTTACATATAACATTGATTTAAGTGTTGAACATGATACTTACGGTGGTTTTGAGTCTACAGACGAGCTTGCAAGTGTTGCTGCAAAATACAACAATGCATATGCAGATAGTACAACAGCTTCTAAAACTGTTACAGCAAGCCTTGAAGGCGGATATGCTTATGTTTCAATGCTTCAAAATGGATATTATAGATTTAATGCACTTACAGTAACCAGATATGATTATAATGAAGCTGGCGATGAAATAGAAAGCAAAACAATCACTTTCACAGTGGACGAGAGTACTAATAAGGATCAAGGAAGACGTATTTTCAGCTTCCCTCTTGAAATTAAAGATCAAACTTCTGCAGCTGCTAGAGGTTATAGATATGAGGTGAAATTTAAAGCTATTGCTCAAGTTTACTCTCTTAACTATGAAGTTTATGTAGATGGAGAGTTGCTATTCTCAAACAAAGACGGGTTTAATAGCACAAGTGACAACAAAGGCTTCTTTGGCGAAATTACAGTTTCACCAGAAGGACAGTATAGACCAAACGACAAAGCAACGCTGACTATAAACAAAAATTTAGATCTTGCTAAATATTTGCTCATAGATCAATCTGAGGGCAATGAACCTGCACTTGTTTATGGTGCTACCGAGGATTTAAAACCTTCAAAAGAAGATAATTTCGGGGATAATGTTGATACATTTGCTGATACATTCACAGTTACTTTTGGTGCAGTTGATAGCACTCTTGTAATAAAGTATGTGACTAAGAAAGCAAATTTTGTTGTAGATAATACTGGTTATGTAACTTCTCTTAACGGAAATGACCAATATTATGGACAAAAAGAAGACGCAGTAAGCGGGCTTGTGGACACTGGTTACACGTCATCAGGTGCAACTGCATCTGGGAAAACAGTAACTTATACCATGTCTAGCGATGTAAAAAATATTAATATTGCAACTGGGTACTATCTAGCAGGCTGGTATTTGCAAAACGGAAAGGTAGTTATCCTTTCAGGCGGGACTAGTCTTAGCGAAATTGTAAACAACTCAAATGTACTTGCATTACTTGCAAATGAAGGCAGCGAAATCACTGAAATTATTGTTCAACCTGTGATTAAGCAAAAGACAATTACCATTAATTTTGCGGAAGGTGAAGACGAGTATGGCACTGTTTCAGTAAAAGATGGCAGCATTGCTACTACTGAAACATATTATCACGAACAGGAAAAATTGGCAAGATATGCATTGGATGATGACGCCGAAAGCGAAGCACTTGCAGCTCTTGACATCAACAAAGCTGGTCTTTACCAAAAGATTGGTTACAACGGATTTAACAATTGGGCTTGGAAAGATAGCGATAGAGAATTTTCTTCTACTGGCACTTTCCAATATGACGCAAAGTGGGGCGATGTTTATGGCGGCGCAAACGCGCTTTCAGTTGACTTTAACCCTGCTGATTGGAATAAGATTACATACAGCGTAGTTATCACTGCTGACAAAGGTAGTACAACTTGGTCAACCTTTAAAGTTGGTGACACAATCACTCTTTTAAATAACACCTATTATCTTAACTACAATTCAGAAACTAAAACTTGGGATGCAGCATTTGATGCGTCAAAAGTTGGAAATACAGCTTCATCATTTGATTATTTCAGCAAGGATGAAAGCAAGAAGGCAAATGGTACTACCATAGCCCTAACAGATGCAAACATAGCTTCTCTTCTTCATGGAGATTTCTATTACGATAATACTGCTACTGCTCTTACTATTGATACTAAGTATACTCCTAATATATATAAATTCTATATAAGCTATGTGGGATACGAAATCTTCAAGCCTGAGGGTGCTATTGAAGCTGAGGATGGAAGATATTATGTTGAAGTTGCTTATGGCGATGAAGCAAGCGCACTTGCAAACTTTGACCTTACAAGACCTGGCTATAAGATTGCTAAGTGGGTTAACAAAGACAACCATAACACAATCTATGCAGAGCTTGTAGACGACGTACTTAAATATAATGTTTACGCTCCAACAAGCGTTTCAGTAGACGGAGTAACTGTTGTTGCAATATGGACACGCGACGAGGCAGCTTATGTTACCGCTAGCGTTGACGAAACAGAGTACGATGTTTACTATATTGGACAGGATCAAACTTTTGCTACCGCAACACTTTCAAGCGACTTTACTAAATATGGCAAGAGCGAAGGCATTGAAATTGTGGCAGGTAACACTCTTGAAAACGGTGACAAGGTTGTCAAGGCTTACTGGGCAAACAAGAACGACCTTGAAACTCCAGTTTGCGAGGGAAATATCTTAACATTGAAAAATGTAAAAGATAGCGGCACTTATGTATATGTTGTAGTACTGCAAGCTGGAAGTTCTCCTTTAACTGACTCTACTGCTGAGTACAAAGTACTTTCAGACGAAGTAAATGTTACAATTAAGAAAAACCAACTTGTAATCAAGGACGAGGTTTTAAAGACTTATTACACAGGCACAAGCGAATTTGTTGCAGCAAATGGAAACGACTACGGCACTGTATACTTTATGTATAATGCTGATGGCAGCACTGATAATACAAATGCTGTAACTTTTGGCGCTGAGCTTGAAAATTCGGAACGTTTTGTAATAACTGGTGATGTATTTAACATTGGTAGTGGATACAGCGCAAGAAGATATTTCGTAGAAGATGCAAGCCTTGACAACTTTACTGGTTGGGCAGGTAGTGATGCAACTGGCAAGTATATTCTTAGAAATAATGTTACAATCGACGCTCATCCTATTATTATCAATGTATCTGGTAAAGGTTTCTACACTGGCATGAACCACACCGCAAACATTGATTCAATTGAAACTTCAACCGTGTACGATATAATTAATGGAAAAGGTTACACCTTTACAGCAGTTGTTCGCACTCCAGACGAGGCAGAAGGTGCGCCTAGACCATACGACGCAAGTGAGCTCGTGCTTGAACTTAAAGTTACTAACGCCAAAGGCGAAGATGTAACTGCAAACTTCGTGGCAACAATTTCAGGTAGCTATACTATTGAAGAGGCAACTACTTCTAATGCATATATTTACAATGTTGGCGTTAGATATTTGACTGCATCAAACGGAACTTTAAACGAACTTGCATTATCTTATCCAGATGCGCACTATATTTTAAGAGTAACCAATATCTATGTTGGAAACACTGCTCTTACTGCAGCTGATAAGTGGGAAAGCGGACTTAGCTTCTTCAACTATGCAGTTGGCGGAAACACAGTTCTTACTCTTACTGGTAATGGAACGGCTGGACTTACCATCGCTGTAAAACAGGGTGAGAATGTTAAGTTTGACGTTCAAGTTGAGGTTATGACTGCAAACAGCAAACTTAACTTACTTGGAATTTTAAACAGCAATGGACTTGACCTTGCAAACATGTTAAAAACAATGACAGCAAAAGGCTCAGAAAGACTTTCTGGGGTTGAAATGACTTCACCTAGTGCGATCTATTATGCTGTGTTTACTGATGCAAGAGCAGTTACTTTGGACTACAATAATGATAAATCAACTGCAAGCAAGGTAATTTACCTTTCAAGCAGTGATGAAACCGGTGTGACTGAAACACTTCCTACTTGGACAGGTTTTGAATTCACTGGTTGGACCTGCGATAGCGGTCTTACTGCAACCGAAATTTCAGCTGACGGAAATGTTACTGGACACAGCTTTACAGTTGCTGATGGCATAGGAATGCTTACCGCTACTGCAAACTGGACACTTCTTGCGCCTACTACAGGGGAAGGCAAGATAATCACACTTACCGCAAGTGAAACATCTCAAAACATTACACTTGATCAGATTTTAGGAAGTGTAACAAACTACAACGGTAAAATTTCTTATACTTACATTCTGAAGAAAGGTGCTACTACACTTGCTACTGTAACAGACCTTACAAATGGAATTTATACCTTCTCTAGTGTTACAAGCGCTACAGCTGGAAAAGATTATTCATTGACAGTTAAAGCGGTATATGGCGGGGAAACTCAGGAAACTACTGTTGACTTTGAAATCATAGTAAACCTTGTTGATATTTCAAGCTATTCATTTGATACAACCGAGTACGTTTATGACAATATTGACTTTGCTTCTTCAATCACAGCTAAGCTTATGGTTGGAGGACAATTAAAGAATTTTGCTATTGGTGCAAACAATGGTGGTATTACTTTCAAAATTGAAAATAGCGCAAGACAAGTTGTAACTCAAATTAAGAATGCAGGCACATATTATATAACCTTGCAGGCTGAGGAAACAATTTATACTATTAGTGCGACAAAGGAACTTACTATCACTGTTAGCCAAGCAGAATATGTATTTGGCGTTGGCAGTGAGGAAGGAGTTAACTACCTCACTCCAGTAACTTTCACTAAGGAATTCTCTTCAGCTGAAACTGACGCTGATCGTCAGACAACAGTTACTTTGAAGCGTGGAGAAAACGTAGTTGTAAGTTTTGACCGCGTACCTGGCGAAGCAGTGGGAGAATATCCTCTTACAAATCCAACTTCAACAAACCCTAACTATACATTTAGAGTTGTTGGGAATGATAGCAAATTTATAATTACTAAGACAGCAGCTAAACTTGCTGTAGAAATCAAAAATCAGCTTTCAATGGTTTACAACGGTCAAACTGTTGATACCGTTAAAGCAACTTATGATCCTGCTACTGGCTGGACGCTAAGTGTTCACGCGGGAGCGGGCGAGGCTCTTGCATCTAGTCCTATCACTCTTTACAGTGTGAAAGAGGTAGAGGGAAGCAAGAATTATAGCCAAGTTACTACAAACCTTGACACTGCACTTGCAGACTTTGCGTTTGCAATTGTTAGCGGCAAGAATGTAGGCTCTTACGCACTTAGTGTAGATGTAAGAGAGGGACAAACACCTTCTACTTATGCAGGAATTGAGTTCTTTGGTGGAAATACTAATTTCACAATTACTCAAGCTACAATCACAGTTACAAGCATTACAAAGACCTTTGATGAGGACACTCGTTTTGAGTGGAACAGCCTTGCAACTGAGCAAAACACTACTTTAGTAGTGAGCGGAATTGCCGAGGGGGATGATGTTACAATCTCAGGTGTTCTTGGCGGCGTAACAGTTGGCGAGTGGGATGTAAAGAACTGCAACTTCACAACAACCGGAGAGAGCGGGAACTACAAACTTGGCTCTTACCCAAATAAAGCTACAATTGAAAAATCAAATGTGGCTGTTACCATTGATGCCACAACCAAGTCTTTTGCTTATGGCACAATTAAAGAGGGCGACACTGTTGCGATTTTGAAAGGGCTTTTAGGGCTTACTGTTACTACTGAAAATGGAGCGCTTGCTCTTGCAAATGATTATGTAACTTTAAGTGATACATTTACTATAGTTACTGCTGATGATAAAGCTGTTACATATTCTAATGGTGATGCGCTTTACGCAGGTGAATATAAAGTAACCTTTACTTTCACTTCAGACAACTATCAAAATGCTAATACTACTAAGACAATCAATATTACAGTTACCAAAGGTGTAATTGACCTTGACGGAACTAAGGTTGAAAAACCTTATGACGCAACAACTGACCTTCCAAAAGGACTTGAGTGGAATATGGTAGGTCTAGTTGCAGGCGATGATGTTACTGTAACTGGTAGCTATGCAAGCAGCGAGGTTGGCGATGTTAAGCTCAATGTAAACCTTGCAGGCGATGACGCTGTAAACTACGATCTTGGCAAAGTGCCAATGGGTAAGATTACCGAAAAAGGTTTCTCATTCAAGACTGAGCATAATATGGCGTTTGCAAATGACGGAAATGAAAAGGAAAATCCAACAAGCGAAACTTTCGCAGTTGCTTACTCAAGCGGCGAAAGCGCAGCTACAGATTTCATTAACGCTATCAACGCTCACAAGAAAACAAGAACTGGTTATACTCAAACTGGTTGGACATTTGATGGTGGTAAACTTGTAGACACTGCCAATGCAGATGCTCTTATCCAAGCAGCCATTGCTGCTGGTGATGATGCATTACTTCTCACTGCGGTTTGGGTTGCAGATGATATAACTATTACAGTTAAAGCGAACAACGCTACTATTAAAAATGGCAGCGAAGTTGTTACAACTGTAACAATTAAATATTTCGAAAGCTTGACACTTGACATAGCCTGCCTTGAAGGTTATAGAGTAGACGGCTATACATTTACAGGTGCTGTTTATGGAAATGTTACTGCTCCTGAAAAATTAAATACAACTTCTATCACATTAAACAATGTGACCGAGGGCGGAACACTTACAATCAATGTTGTAAAAATCAAAATCAATGTTACTCTTGACTTGTCAGAGGCTGCAGCTGTAGCTAATGCAACTACATCTTGGACAGACAATGCTCAAAGCTTTGATTATGATGTGACAGACTTTGCTCTTCCTACCGTTACAACAACTGCAAACACATATAACTTTGTAAACTGGACATTTGGCGAAACTGAATATACTGATCAAGAACTTCTTGATATGGTAAAAGCATTCAATGGTGTTGAAGCTATCACAGAAGATATGTCTATCACCTTTGTAGCTCACTTTACTCCAGCACCTCTCACTCTTAATGTGACAGGAGCAAATGCTTCAGTTAAGGTAACAGACGAGGACGGACAAGAAATTTCTCTTACAAAAAACAATGTTGTCTACGGACAAAATGTAATCGTAACCGTAACCGGCGCTGAAGGTTGGAAATTCATGGGCGCAAGCCTTGCAAGTGGAAATGCAACTATTGTTTTAGTCGAAACTGGAAAGACGAATGCAACATTTAATGTAAATAACATTACTGAAAGTACTACTATCACTCTTGATATGCAGGAAATCGAAATTACATTCTCAGCCGAAAGTGGAATTGAAGACCTTGTGGGGACTTCACTTGTAAGCGGCTGGACTGGCAATGTTACTATTAAGTATAGCGAGGCTAAGAGCGGCACGCTTGAAGACTATTTCGCAAACTTTACAGTAACTGATAACACTTACGAGCAAAAAGCTTGGCTTGTTGGTGGAAAAGAATATGCATTTACTGACAACATCTTAACTCAGCTTCTTGGCGTAACAGGAGTTGAGGGTGGCAGTGTGATTGACGCTGACTTTACTTTTGACACCGCACTTAAACCAAAATGGGTAGGCGTAACATATACAATTACCTTTGACGGAAACGATGGTACAATCGAGGGTAGTGCAACTACTACGGTAGAATTTGGAAAAGCTCTTACAACCCCTAACGCAACAAGAACAGGTTATAGCCTTGCATCTTGGAACAATGCTCAAGACGGAACAGGTAGTGAAACTTACAAAAACGGAAATGTTTACAAAACTGTTTCTGATGATAGAACCTTAACTCTTTACGCTATTTGGGGCGTTCAGAGAAGTGGTCTTGAAATTACTTATGACTCAAATGTTGAATCAGTAGAATATACTATCAGCGGAGCTGAGGGAGAAACTGGCGTAACAGTTGAAGATACGGTTGTTATTACTATTAACTTCAAAGCTGGATACGAATACAACTCATATGAGTTAGTTTCTGGAAGTTTGGATGCTGATAAGGGAAGCGCTGTATTCACAAAACCTAATACTCTTACAATAAAAGGACTTGTAGCAGAGGGCGGTAATATTGTTATCAATATCACCTCTAAAGCAAGTACATATAACTTTGTAGTTACTACTGAAGATTACGAAAAAGTTAACGGCACAAACGAATTTGCAATTGTGTTTGGACAGGCTTATTCAACTTCTCTTCTTGAGAATGCTGATGTAACTCGTGGCGGCTATGAACTTGTAGGCTTCACTGACGGAACAACTCAGTATGTTACAAAGACTGAAACAGGTTGGACTTATGTAGACGATACTTATAAAGTTGCTGGCGATACAGAGGTTTACCCTGTATGGAAGAGAGTGGCTAGTTATTACGAAGTTGAAATTGATGCAACAACTGATGCAACTTACACTGGCGTAGAACAGACAATTCTTAACGTTCTCAATATGAAGGTTGGCGGAGCGACAACAGCTCTTGATGCTGAGCTTACAAATGGCGACAAGATTGTAAGAACTTATTGGGTACTTGTAGAAGATGAAAACAAAACATTCGTTTGCGAGGGAAGTGAACTTAAACTTACAAACGCAGGCGAAGGCGATTACAGATTTGTAATTGAATTTAACGACGAGCGCACAGGTGAGAAATTTGAAGTGCGTTCAAAGGCAGACAGCCATGTAACTATTGCAAAAGCAAACCTTTCATGGACTGATGCAAATCTTACTGGTTACTATACAGGCAGCAAAGTATATAGCCCAACTAATGCCGCACAAAACGGACATGCAGTCGTTGGCTCTAATGCTGCAACTGATGTCACACTCGTTCGCTTTGAACTTGTTGACGACAATGGCATTTACGGAGTAGGACAGCACAATGTAAGAGCTTACATTACTCTTGCAAATGGACTTGACAACTACGCAAATGTTAAAGGCGACGGGCAGACAGGTTACTACATTGACCTTGATACAACCAAAGCTACTATTGAGGCTTCTGACATAACAATTACTGTTACAGGACAGGGCTTCTATACTGGCGCTGCTCATAAAATGGCGAAAGAGAACTGGAAAGTTTCAACTGCTATCGCAGGACTTGATCTTTCTAAGTTTGACTTCTCAATTAGCCTTCAGACTGCTGACGGCCAGGTTGGAATAAATAAAGTACTTACTGGCGAAGCTACATTTGCAGCTATGCTTGGCGAGAATGTTGCAACTTCAAACTTTAAGGTAACTATTGTAAGTGAATATGAAATTGTTGAAGCGAAAGAAGGTGAGGTAACTACTACAACACTTAAGGTTAATGACTTCACACTTGCAGGAATTACAGCTGACGCTCATGGTGCAACTCTTACAATCGGAAACCTTACAGTAGGTGGCAGTGGTGTAGCACTTGGCGGCGCAGACTTCTTCACTCACAGCGATGATAGCGGAATTGTATTTACTATTTCAAACAATGGAAGTGCAAATATAACTATCGTTGCAAGAGCAGGGGAAGAAATTAAGTTTACCGTAACTGTAAATGGCGGGACTTACACATATCTTACTTATGGCGTAAGCGACGAAATTACCGAAGAGGTGCTTAAAACAAATCTTCAAACCTTAACTGCAATTCCAACAAAGGCAGTTGCAAACATTGTAGCTGGTGGCGAGGACTACGCATTTGTAGTAACAAATGTTAAAGCTATCAAGGTATTAAACGGCGACAAGGACGCAGAATTTAGCTATGTTTACGCTGAGATTGGCGGAAGCGCAGTTGATCTTGCAAATCCTACATGGAAAGGCTTTGACTTTACTGGCTGGACAAAGGCTGACGGTATTGTAACTGACAAAACAGCTGAAACTATCGCAGTAGAGGCAGGTGCAAACATCTTGCCAGTAAGCATTAGTGCAAGCTGGACGATTGCTGAAATTGAAACAACTAAATCTGACGTTAAATTTACCCCAGATGCTAGCGAAACAGAAAAAGTTGAAATTACAATTTCAGATGTTATCGGCACTATTGAAAACGAAACAACAGACCTCTCTTACAGCTATGCTTTCTATAGAAAAGCAAAAGTGGAAGGCGGGGAAGATGTTCTTCTTGGCAATGGAAATAGCATCCAAATAGCTGCAAATACTGATAGCGATGGTGACTACTACGTAGTAATCACTGCTTCAAAGGCTGGCTATACAAACGGAACAAAACAGGTTAACTTCTCAGTTGAAGTTAAACTTATCTCGCTCACTATGACTTCAAATGCTAAGGCAAGTTATGAATATGCAAACAAAGACCTTAGAGATCAAATCACAGTGACCTTGACTTTCAATGGCGACAGCGAAACATCAGTAACCAAAACTCTTGCCGAGATGATTGACGCAGATAACATTTGGTTTACTGGAAACGAAATGAAGAATGTAGGCTCTTACACCTTTACATTAGGTGCTAATGAGAAAATCTACAGCTTTACCGCTGACACTATTGAAACTTCAGTTACTAAACTGGTTTACGCGCTTACAGCTGATGATGTGAAAGACCTATTTAAGTACTTTGGCGAAAAGGATACTACAGTTGAAGTTGACGGAGTGAAATATCTCACAACTACAATTAGTCCTCTTGGCGAAGATATCACTGTTTATATGACAAGAGAGGAAGGCGAAACGGTAGGAACTTATGCACTTACTGTTGAGAAACACACTCTTGACACAAATTATGAAATCAACAATAATGACAACAGAACTTATGAAATTAAGAAAGTTGGCGGACTTGTAGTTGAGGCTAATGGCGAACTTACAAAAGTTTACAATGGCAAGCCTACAACTATTGAGCCTGAACTTGTTGATGGCAAATGGGTACTTCAAGCTTATGAAGGCGCAAGCCCAGTTGGCGATCCAGTAGAACTTACTTTAAGTGAGAGAACTGGCTCTGATACAACAAAACCACTTGCTGACGATGCAGTCGCAAAAGCACTCGAAGGAGTAACCTTCTCTATCGCAAGTGCCTTGAATGCAGGCAAATATGAAATTACTATTTCGGTATCTGCTGACGCAGGTTATACAAGCGTAGCATTCAAGAATGCAACATATTATGAAATTACAAAAGCGGTTATTGATGTAACAAGCGTAGTTAAAGAGTTTGACACAAGCGCAGACTTTACTTGGACAAGCGGGACAACAAACAGCGTAACTTTAACTCAAACAGGAATTCTTGCTGGCGAGGAAGTTACAATCAGCGGACAGTTTGCTGACAAACATGCTGGCGAGGACAAAGTTGTAACGCTCAATGCGACTCTTGGCGGAGCTAACGCAGGAAACTATCAGCTTAAATCTGAAACTACAACTGGACAGATTACTGCAAAGGCAGCTATAGCAAATGTTGAAATTAATAAAACAGAATTTGTTTATGGCGAAATTAGCGAAGCAGATCTTGCAAGCATACTTGAAAAAGTAGGCGTTAAGACCTTTACACTCGGGACAGACGATGCAACCGAAAACGAATATGTTTCACTTGACGCGCTGCTCGCTTATACCGAAGCAAACCTTTCAAGCAGCAGACACTTAAATGTTAAAGCAGCAGGTTACACTCTTACCGTAACAGTTGTATCAACCGATTACGATATAGCGGTAAAGACCTTTACCTTTACTATCAAAGTTACTGCTAAAGGTATAAGCCTTGGCAGCGACGTAATCACAAAAGAATATGACGGAAAAGAGACTCTTCCTAGCGTAGAGTGGAATCTTAGCGAAGTGCTTGCTGGTGACCAAGTTGGCGTTAGCGGCAGTTATACAAATAAAGAAAACGTAACAAGCGAGCAGCCACTTGATCTTAACCTTACAGGAACTGACAAAGCTAACTACGATATAGTTGCTCCTCAGCCAACCGGTAAGATTAATCCAACAACTGTTATTCTTGTAGCAAACTACAATACAGAAACTTTTGTAAATGACGGACAGTCAATTGACAATAGCCATCCTCAATTTGAATTTGCTTATCCATTCTCTGACACTGTAACTGATATTATGACCACTCTTACTCCTTCAACAAGAGGAGTAGGTTATGAAGTTATTGGTTGGAAGTATAACGGAGCGGAGATTGATGCAAGCAGTTTAACTACTGTTCTCAAAGCAGCGTTTGACAATGGTAAAACTCTTACTATTGATGCTGTTTGGAAGAGAGGAGAGGTTAAAGTAACCATCAATCCATCTAACGCACAAATTACCGCACCTAGTGGTGTGACTAGCGAAGGACATGTATATACTCTTCCTTACTTCACTGACGCTACTGAATTTACAGTAACAGGTGATAGCGGATATAAACTTGGTTCTGTTACTACAACCTCTGGCGTTGTGACTGATGTAATTGGCGGAACAAGAACTGGCGGAGCGTTCACACTTTCACAGGTTAGAACTGATGCCACCGTTGAAGTTGTTATGGAAGACATTATGGTTAATGTAACTATTAATGTAAATAGACCGCAGTACGCTAAATCAATTACTGTTGAAGGTGAAACTGAAGAAGCTGATGATACTCTTACCGTAAAAGTAACTTACACTCAGGCAAAGAGCGCAGCAAACTCACTTCTTCCTGTTCTTACCGCAACAAGCGGAACTTACAAAAATGCAACCTTTACTTATGTTAAGGGTGTAGCTGAAACAGAGCTTACTACCGAAACTCTTGCAACACTCGTTGGTGAGCTTGACGAAGACGGAGCATTCACATTTACTGCTAAGTGGGTGGGCGAAGATTACAAACTTACACTTAACTTAAATGAAGGAGAGTTCACTGACGGAACTACTACAAAGACTATCAATGCAGTTTATGGAGAAGAGTTAACCTTCCCAGAGGCTGTTCGCGATGGTAAGGTATGCAGCTGGAAGACTGGCGATGATGTTTATTCTGACGGCAGTGTGCTTACAACAGTAGGAACTAAGAATGGCTCAGTTTATGAGCTTACCCTTGTAGGCGAATGGCATAACCGTGCTTACGAGCTTACACTTGAGTTTGGTAGTGACATTTCAGTATTTGTAAACAATGCTAAAGTTGAAAGCGGAAGCAAGTATACTCTTACATACGGCGACCCTGCACATCAATTCGTTGTTGTAACAAATGCCGGTTATGGATTTACTTACTCATTCACAAATGCTTCAGATATTGAAGCAGGCGGAGCAACTGTAAACGGCTCAACAATCTCTGTTAAAAATATTATTAACAACACTACAATGACTATTGAAAGTGTGGCTAATGAAAATGACATTACTTTACAGGCTACTAATTCTACTATTGAAAGCGTAACTGTTGATGGAGTTAGCACAACAATTGTTGACGGAGTTATTAAAGCTCATACTGGAAAGACCGTCGTAGTAACTTTTGTCGCAGGAAGCGGATATTCATTCAGTGAAAGCGATACTAGTCTTACTGGTTCAGGTTCAATGACTACTGTAATTGTTGACGGAAAAGCAGTTGTTACTTTAACTGGATTTACAGATGCGGCAACAATCACTGCAAAACCGGGAGCTAAGAAGAATAATGTAACTGTTAGCGGAAACAATTTCGACTACGTAATGGTAGGCGGAACAAGAGTTAACGCTCAGGGCGGCGTAGTAAGTGGAATTGAAACAGGAAGTGAACTTAGCGTAACAGTAGTTGCTAAGTACGGTTTCAAAGACATTACTGTAAACGCAACTGGTGCAACCGCAACAGTGAGCGTAGCTGAAAACTTCGATGACGCAGAAAAAGTATTTAAGATTACTTATACTATTACCGACTTCACAGGCGATTTCTCACTTGCATTTAGTGCAATTGCAAGAGAGTACAACTTCACAATAGCAAGCGAAGACGATAGCATGGGTACTGTTACACCTGAAAGCGCAACTGTAGCCTTTGGTGGAAAGATTAACCTTAGGGCAGTAGCGAAAGAGGGCTATCAATTTGCAGGCTGGTATGTTGGAGATATTCGTCTTGACAAGACTACCACACAGAATAACTTTGAATTTGTTTTAAGCGAAACCTACAAGGCAGCGCTTGAAAGTGATGAAGAAATTGTTATTCTTGCTAAATTCTCACTTGCTAAGGCAGACATGACAATTTCGGCTGGAAGATTTGGTGACCTTGCAATTGAAACTGAATACAACAGCGAAATTCATGCTTCTACTGTTGTAGCAGACACACAAAGCACTAAGTCTGTAAACTATGGTTCACAGGTTAGAATTACTATTAATCCTTATAGTGGTTATGAGGTTGACACAATTAAACTTTTGGGTAAGGGTGGAAATACTCTTAACAACGATGACTACCTAATTGAAGGTGGAATGATCGCGTTCAGATTTGACATCGACAGCCCACATTCTATTAGTGTTACGTTCAAGGCAAGCGAAGCTGTAATTAAAGTTCAAGCAGGCGTAAGCTTCAACTATAACATCAAGTATGGTACTACCCAAGGCGGAACAGTTTACCTTACTACCGATGGCGTTTCAGCCGATCTTACCGATAGCTTGTACTTCAAGTACGATGAGGCAGACGATGATAAGATTATGGGCGCAAGATACAGCGTTAAATCTTACACTGGCGGAACTTTAAGATTTATTGTTACCAGAGCTGAAGGATATGAATTTACCTTCCTTTCTAAGACTGAAGGTATCAATATCACTGACGCACCTGTTGGCAGTGACGGAAACTCTAGAGTTTACACTGTAACTGGCTACAAGGGTGGTGACGATATTGAACTTCAAGCAATCTTCACAAAGAAAACCAACAAGATTGATGTTTACTTTGTTGATGAAAACAATCAAAGACTTCCTTCTGGTGCGATCTTCGTTGATCAATCTGGTTTCGTAGTTGCAAACAACAATGGATTCAGTAACGTTGAAATATTCGCAGTCAGCGGGGAAGATGTAAATGTTGACATTTACACAAACCTTAACTATGAATTCTGGAAAAAGAATGGCAGCGTATACAACGCAAGCAGTAAGATTACCATTGACAAGTACAATGATATTGCAGACTGCAAGCCACTTTCAGATGGATATAGACAAAAGATTAGCTTTACAATTTCAAATGTTGTAAATGATGGAACAATAGAAATCTTTGTAGCACCTAAGAAATATTCTGTTAAGTTTATGAGTGAAGGCAGACAGCAAGGACCTACTGTTGAAAACGTAACTTACGGCACGCCACTTCCAATTCAAGATATGTCAAGATATCTACCTGCCGGTAGAGATGAATTCTTGTTCAAAGGTTACTTCACAATGGAGCTTGGACAAGGAAATCAATATGTTGATGAAACAGGCATTCTTACAGGAAACTGGATGGAAACAGGTTATACTTGGAATGGCGCAGGTTACGAAACCGCACCTCACTATGAGGAAGGCTCTCATGGCAACGGAACATTCTACCTCTATGCAGCATGGCATTTCTCTAAGGCTAAGATTTCAATTTCCTTTGTCCCTGAAGGACTTAAAGATGAAGCATTGATTAATTCAATTACAGTTACTGAAATTGTAACTTCACTTAGCTCACAAACATCTTGGACTACAAGTGAAGACCTGTTCTATGCTGAAGTAAGAGCGGGCGCTGAAATCGTAGTTTCTGCTTACGATTTTGAGGGGTATATCTTCCAGCACTGGCTTGTTACTTATAATGGAGATGAAGCAACTCAAATCATGCCAACTGATAAGATTTGCCGCATTCCAACACAAGAGGGCAGTGTTTCTATCAAAGCAGTATACTTTGCAGCTTTCAACCTTGAAGCATTCGACCAAGGACTTGGCGAACTTAACAATGGTTGCGGCGAGGTATACATTGAACAAAATAGCAACCGTGTTGATCCTAAGGTCGGACTTAACACTAAATATGCTTATACTCTTGTAGCAAGAGCTAAATATGGATACAGCTTCCTTGGCTGGATTAACCTTCTCGATAACAGCGTTATTGACACTCCATTGTCTTATACGACAATTAGAGATGACGCAGGAAACATACTTTACTATGAGTATAAACTTGCGTTTGCTCCAACTGAAACCCCAATCAGTTATAGAGCAATATTTGAAGGCGACCCAGTAGATGCAATTGTAGACACAAGTAAGCTTGATGGCTATGGAGATATTTTAAGCGTTAAAGTTAATGGTGAAGAAATTGTTGATTACACATCCAACTTTGAAATTAAGTATGGCGATACAATTGAAATTGCTATCAAGACAATTTATGGATATAGAATTAAGTGGGTAGGTGCTCCTCAATTCGTAAGCGGTGATGGCGTTTATAGATACGTTGCAAAAGCTGCTGACGCAAGTCAAGCTCCGGGCGGTAAACTTATAATAGCTATAACACCTGAAGCAACTGCTCAAGAAGTAACTTTCTTCTTCGACTTTACAGTTGATGGCAGACACGATTTGGAAGCTCTTCAAATCGCTGGACACCTCAGCTATAGAGAGGGTGGCAGAGTAATAACTATTGCAAACGGCACTAAGATTGTAACCCTATATGGTAAACCAGTTGATATTGATGTTTCATTCATGCCAAACTTTAAATTCGGTTCAATCAGAGTAATGATTGGTGGAATGGAATATGATGTATCAAGTATCTATGTTGATGTTATCAAACATATCAACTTGACAACTGATATACTTTCTAGATATGGTTCAATCTATGGCGAAGAGTATACAGCAACTATTATCTTCGACTTTGCAAGAATGCTTTGGACTGACGAAGAGTATAGAAGTGAAGAATTGCGCGGGCGCGGAACAAGCAATGATCCTTACATTATTGGATCAGCACAAGACCTTGCTTTCATGGCTTATGCTGTAAACAGTGGACTTGTTAATAGTGAAGGACTTAGATATGCTGATGCCAACTATCTTGTAACTGCCGATATTAAACTTGGTGGCAAGTACTGGGTTCCTATCGGAACAAAGGAAAATCCATTCAACGGTATTATCGGACTTGGAGCACATACGATAGATGGACTGTTGCTATACAAGACATATATTCCAAATACCTCTTTTGGAGGACTGATCTGGTATATGACTTCTAACGCACAGATTGTTCAAAGTACTACAAGTCTTGCACTTATCATCGGACTTGTTTGTGGCGGAATTGCGCTTATTCTACTGCTTATACTTTTGATTGTTCTACGCAGAAGACGTAGAAGACGCAAACTAGAAGAGCTTGCAAACAGCTAATAAAAAAGAAAGCCAATTGGCTTTCTTTTTTGTCACCCCTGCGACCCACCCGCCATCGTTGCGGGGATGAGACAGAAAAAAGGCAAAAATAAATAAAAAAAGTTTGAAAAAAGTGTTGACTTAGAATAAT
>CAJULT010000002.1 GCA_910587225.1 uncultured Christensenellaceae bacterium | reverse complement strand
CGTGAGGGCGAAAACATAGACCTCGAAGATCAAAACAATGGCATTTCAATCGCAGATTTAGGCTTAAACGAATTTAGAATGGATGCGGCAGAATTTATAAAAGCCTATGGAGAGCCAAAGAGAACGCCAAAAGGCTTACATTGTGTAATTCCTGCTGATGCTTCAAAAGGCATTGTTCCTGGCGTTGTTTATATTCTTAGAAATCAAAATAACAATGTCAATATCAACAGGCAAAACAGATTGCATCCTTACTATCTTGTTTATGTTGATGAAAGCGGAAATATTGTAAACAACCATCTTGAAGTTAAACAAGTGCTTGATGTTATTCGTTCTTCTTGCAAAGGTCAAAAAGATCCAATCGTATCGGCATATAAAGTTTTCAATGAAGAAACAAACGATGGTTTGAATATGAGCAAATATTCAGAACTCTTGGAAGAGGCAATAAAGAGCATTATTGAGGTTAAAGAACAAAGCGACATCAATGCTTTATTTAAGCAAGGAAGTATGGTGCTTTCTGGTGCAAAGATTAAAGGCCTTGATGACTTTGAACTCCTTGCTTTCGTTGTAATTAAAGAAAAAAGGAGTGGCGATGTTTAATTATAGTGAAAAAACGCAAGCAAACATTTCTTTCAAAATGCTCGAATTGTTTAGAACAATTAAGGCCGATAAAGAAACAAAAGCGAGTGCAAAAAATGTCTTATCCGTAAAACTTTCAAACACACTTTCGCCAGAAAGAACAAACCTTGAAGCAAGTGATAATGTGAAAGAAATTTACATTATGGATATAGAACTAAATTCAAAGGAAGTGCCAACTAAATTTTTTGAAGCACTTAACAAGTTTATAAATTTTCAAATTCTTTTTAGACTCCATTACAAACAAGAAATTAAATATATGATTTCGCTTAAAGTCTTTACTGACGATAAAGTCAAAATCTTAAAAACTTTTGAAAGCGATTGGCAAGCAGAACTCAAAAAAGAGATGCCGTTAACAACAAAGCTTGAAAACGTTTTTAAGTCTATGGTGGCGGCTATTTCGCATTATGAGTTTAGACAAGATGAGAGTTTTGAAGAATATGCAAATAGACTTGCTGAGATTAAAAAATTAAGCAGCGAGATAGATAAGCAAATACGAATGATGAACGCAGAAAAACAGCCAAATATCAAAATGGCGTTAAACGATAAAGTTAAAGAAATGAAAAGAGAATTACAAAGGTTGGAGGGATAAAAATGCAAGTAACAATTCAAGGCGATAGAGATGGTTTTATGAAAATGTGTTGCAGAAATTGCAATAAAGATTTCAAAGTAAATATTGCAGAATACAAAACACAAGAAACAAATGAGTTGATGTGTCCTTATTGTGGAGAAACAAAAACTATGCAAGAGTTTTTACCGGAAGAAGTTATTGAGAAAGCCAAAGAAATGGCTAAAATTGAGTTTTTGCATAAATTCCACGAAGATTTATCTAAAACTCTAAAAAATTCAAAATCTTTGAAAGTAACAACATCAAAATTACCGGACAAAATAGAAGATCCAAAAATCGAAACAAAAGAAACTGCCGACATAAAACATATTTGTCCAAATTGCGGCAAGTCAATTAAGGTAAACGAACTTTCACAGTCCTGCAAAATTCATTGTTGCTATTGTGGAGAGTCAATTTAATGAAAGTTAAAATGAATTACAAAGGTTGGAGGAGTAATGGATTGGTTAGATAAAATTCCTAAGTGGATACAGATACCATTAAAGATATTGTTGCCTGCATTGTGCATATTCAGTGGATTTTTATTATTGATTAGTGACAATCTTGCAGAAAAACTTTACTTGAAAGAATTTAGACAGCAAAATGGCTTTGCTTTTGGTTTGATATTTACAATAACCTTAACTTTAATTTTGGTTTACATTATTTTCTTTGCTTCTAAGCCATTTATAGAAAAATGCAAGAATTATCTAGTTAAAAGAAGGTTGATAAATAAGTTTAAGAAATTACAACCAATTTATAAATCTGCTTTGTATGAAATGTATAGGACTCCAACTCACTCACTCAAAATGGAGATGTCAAATGCTGTGGCAGCTTATTTATTAAATATTCACGCAATAGGTTGCAGTCAATTATCTTCTGTTGGATATGTTTTTGATTTTTATTTACAACCTTGGGCGATTTGGGGGATTGAGTCTGAAATTGCTGATGCAGAGAAAGTAATTCGCAAGTTTGAAAAAGATAAACAAAAACTTCAAAAGCGAAAAGATTTTAATGATATTCAACAGGCTTATGAAAATGCAAAAGAATACTTAAAGTTTATACAATCGCCGGTCAATGATAGTGACGAAAGTGATGAATGGTAAAGGAGAATAACAATGGAAAAATTAAAAATGCAGAGTGAAAACTTAGTAGATGAAAATATAGATAAAATTGCAAAATTATTTCCTAATTGCATAACCGAAGGACAAGATGAAAATGGCAAGTTGGTTAAACTTGTTGATTTTGATTTGCTTAAACAAGAGTTATCAAAAGAAATTGTTGAAGGCAATGAAGAAAGATATACATTTAATTGGGCAGGTAAGAAACAAACAATTTTAACCGCTAATTCTCCTATAAATGCAACACTTAGACCTTGCAAAGAAAAAAGTGTAGATTTTGACAATACTAAGAATATTTATATTGAAGGAAACAATTTAGATACTCTAAAACTGTTAAGAGAAACATATTTGAGCAAGGTAAAAATGATATATGTTGATCCGCCTTACAATACAGGAAATAATATCATTTATAAAAATGATTTTTCTATGTCCGCTGATGAATTTATGAAAATTAACGGCGATTATGATGAAGTAGGAAATAAACTTTTTATAAACTCGGATGTTAATGGAAGATTCCATACTGATTGGTTAAATAATATTTATCCGGTGCTAAGGTTAGCAAAAGATTTATTAACAAACGATGGTTATCTTGCTATTGCAATAGATGACAATGAAGTTTACAACTTAAAAAAGATAATGGATGAGATTTATGGGGAAATGAACTATGTTGGGACAGTTGTTACACGATGCAATCCTCAGGGTAGAAATAAAAACAACATTGATCCTGTTCACGAATATCATTTGGTTTATGCTAAGAGTATTTTAGAAATGCCGCTTTTAAGATTAAAGAAAGAAGCGGAAAATAAATCTTATGGTTATTTAATGCGTAGTGGCACAAATTCAAGAAAGTTTGAAAGACCATATCGTTTTTATCCTATGTTGGTTAAAGAAGGAAAGGTTGGTGTTATAACAGATGAAGAATACAATAACATTTATGCAAAGAATAAGAAGTTTGACGATCAATATTTAGAGCAATTAAGAAATAAATATGAGCAATTAGGTTACAGGTTTATTTTACCTATTTCAAAAGATGGAGAAGAAAAAGTTTGGCAAAGAATGTTCGATAGAGTAAAAAACGAGTATCAAACCTATATTTATGAAGGCGGTCAAATTAAAGTGCCAGCAGAAGAAGATAGGACGCCAATATCACTATGGAGTGAAGAAAAGTATAGCAATGTTGCGTATGGGGCAAACAGACTAAAAGAGATGTTTGGAACTGCAAAGGCTCCATTTGATTTTTCAAAAAGTATTTATACAGTAAAAGACTTGGTATCATTAAATACAAGTGGTAATGATATCGTCCTTGATTTTTATCCGGGATCAGGAACTACTGCCGAAGCTGTATTACAATTAAATGTAGAAGATGGCGGACATAGACAATTTATTTTAGTTCAACTGCCAGAGAAATGCTCAGAAGATAGTGATGGTTTTGCTTTGGGCTATAAAATTATACCGGATATTGCAGAAAAAAGGATTTCTCTTTCAGGAGAAAAATTAAAAAAAGAAAATGCAGGATTGACACAAGATTTTGATTGTGGATTTAGAGTTTTGAAACTTGATAGTAGTTGTATGAAAGATGTTTATTACAACCCAGAAGATATGAGCCAAAGCTTGCTTGCAGGGCTTGAAGATAACATTAAGGAAGATAGGACACCAGAAGATTTATTGTTCCAAGTTATGCTTGATTTAGGTGTTATGCTTTCAAGCGAAATTAAAACATTAGATATCAATGGCAAGAAAGTCTTTAATGTAAATGACGGTAACTTGGTATGTTGTTTTGATATAAACCTTAAAGAAGATGTAGTAAAAGAAATTGCTAAAATGCAACCACTTTATGCAGTATTTAGAGATGCATCTATGAATACAGACAGCGTAAATGTAAACTTTGATCAGATTTTTGAAACATATTCACCAACCACAACAAGGAAGGTGTTGTAGTGAGAAGTAACAAAACAATATTTTGGATAAGTTTCTTTGCCGGAGTTATTAGTATTGGTCTAATCGTTTTATTCCATTTTTTGGGTTGGAAGTTCAGTGAGCAACAAGAGATTTATACGGCTGTTGAAAATGTGTTTATATCATTAGTAGGTGGTGCATTTTTAAGTGCAGTAACCTCGGCAGTTGGATTTTTAACGACCAAAAGGCAGTATGAAACTAATTTTGCAAGTTTATATATCGAAATAACTAATTTAATTAAAGACTTTGGAAATTGGTATGTTTGGGATCGAAAAGATATTAAATATTTAGAAAAAAAAGATATTGACAAATATGAAAAAGAAAATCCAGATTGTGATTCTTTGAAATATAAACTCGACAGTGATAAAGAAAACGATAAAATTATAAAAAGGTTTGCAAATATATTAGAGAGTATTAAGAATTTTAATTATGATGAATTTTATAAAATTACTGACGATTATTGTTCCTTTTGGTTTTGGAAAAAACAAAACAAGGTCTTTAATAAGATGACAAGTATGATAACTGCCGTAAGGAAATATGACATTTTAACAACTGAACAAAATTATGGTTTTGGTCTTTACCAAAGTGGAGTTTATCCTGCATATCACCTTTATAAATATATTTTACCAATCTATTCTAATTTATATAATAAGGAAGCAACGATTAAAGATATTTGTAAATTAGAGGGCGAATTTTTAGAATTAACAAAACTAAATTATCGTTTAAGTAAAGTATATAAAACTAACAAAAAAAGTAAGGAAGAAGCTAAATGAAATTCAAATTTAAGACACAACCATATCAACAAGATGCAGTAAGCAATATCTGCAAAGTGTTCAAAGGGCAACCTTATCTTGATATGGTTAGATATACAAGAGATTTAGGTATAAAAAAACAGTCTGACAACGGACAGGCTAGCCTTTTTGATGCGTTTGAAGAAAATGATGACGGCTTTGAAAATGCAAAGATATTGCTGGAAGAGCAGGAAATTTTTGAGAACATTAGAAACATTCAAAAAGATAACAATTATAAAGTTTCAGACGAGTTAGTTCGTGGACTTGGCAGATGTTCTCTTGATATTGAAATGGAAACAGGAACAGGCAAGACCTATGTTTATATAAAGTCTATTTTTGAGTTAAACCAAAGATATGGTTGGAGCAAGTTTATTATTGTTGTGCCAAGCATTGCTATTCGTGAAGGTGTTAAAAAATCTTTTTCTATGATGGAAGAACACTTTATGGAGCAGTATGGCAAAAAGGCAAGATACTTTATTTATAATAGTAAAAGATTAAGCGAACTTGACAGCTTTGCATCTTCAAGTGATATTCAAGTTATGATTATCAATGCACAAGCCTTTAACGCAAGGGGAGCAGATGCAAGAAGAATTGATATGGTTTTGGACGAGTTCCAAAGTAGACGACCTATTGATGTTGTTGCAAAAACCAGACCTATTCTTATTATTGATGAGCCACAAAAACTTGGCGGCGATGCTACACAAACATCACTTAAAAAGTTTAATCCGCTTTTCAATATGAACTTTTCTGCAACTCACAAAAAGCAGCATAACCTTGTTTATTGTTTGGATGCTCTTGACGCTTACAATAAAAGCCTTGTTAAGAAAATTCAAGTTAAAGGTTTTGAGATTAAAAACTTGCGTGGAACTGATAGATATATGTATTTGCAAGACATTGTGCTGTCAAGTAAAAATCCGCCAATGGCAAAGTTAGAGTTTGAGATTAGTTATAACAAGTCAATCAATAGAGAAACAAGAATACTTGCTGTTGGGCAAAACTTATATCACTTGTCTAATGAAATGGAGCAATACAAAAATGGCTATACCATTTCAGACATTAGCCCACAAACAAACACAATCACTTTCTTAAATGGTGAGGTTTTGCGTGTTGGCGAAGTTGTAGGGGACATTTCAGACAAAGACCTTAGAAGAATACAAATAAGGGAAACTATTGCATCTCACTTTGAAAAAGAAGAGATGTTGTATAGCAAGGGTATAAAGTGTTTGTCTTTGTTCTTCCTTGATGAAGTTGCAAACTATCGTGATTATTCACAGCCAGACGAAAAGGGCGAGTATGCAAGAATATTTGAGCAAGAATATACAAACATTCTTAATCAATACATAAAACTTTATGAAACACCTTACATAAAATACTTAAAGAAGATTAGAGTTGAAGATACACATAAAGGTTATTTCTCAGTAGATAAAAAGACCGGTCGTGCGATTAACTCAAAAGACAATAAAGAAACAGGCTCTGATGATATTTCAGCTTATGACCTTATTTTGAAGAATAAAGAACGCTTGCTTTCTTTTGATGAGCCAACAAGATTTATTTTCTCTCACTCGGCCCTTCGTGAAGGCTGGGATAATCCTAATGTGTTCCAAATTTGTGCTTTGAAACCGGGTGGAGATAGTGCTATTGCAAAACGACAAGAAGTTGGAAGAGGATTAAGAATTTCAGTAAATATGTTAGGCGATAGAGTAGATTTACGCTATTGTAAAGATAGATCAACTTTCTTAAACATCAATAGATTAACGGTTGTGGCAACTGATAGTTATAAAGACTTTGTTGCAGATATTCAAAAAGATATTAAAGCCAATCTTGCTGATAGACCAACTAGAGCAACTATTGATTACTTTATGGATAAAGTTGTAAGTGATGGTGCAACGCAACTTGTTGTTGATAAAGATATGGCAAGTGATATTCAAAGTTATTTAAGATTTAGTGGCTATGTTGATAAAGAAAATCGCTTAACAGATAAATACTTTGAAGATAAGGCAAACAACACTCTTAAAGAAATGCCAGAGATTCTTGCTCCATATACTGATAGTATCCATAAACTTGTGCAAGGTATTTTTGATGAAAAAGTGCTTGATGGTATGATTAGTAATGATCGTAAACCAGCAGTTAAAGAAAATCCACTTAACGAGAATTTCCAAAAGAAAGAGTTTAAGGCGTTATGGGATCAGATTAACCACAAGTATGCTTATACAGTTGAGTTTGATAGTGATGAGCTTATCAATAAAGTAATTCCAGTCATAGATGAAAAGTTGTATGTTGCAGAGTTAAAATATACTGTTACTATTGGTGAGCAACGCAGAACTATGGATGAAAACCAAGTTAAGAGTGGAGCATCATTTGGCACAACTAAAATGAGAACAGAGTCTATTCTTGATAAGGCTTCAAACAATACTAAATATGACCTTATTGGCAAAATTAAAGATGGCACAAAACTTACAAGAAAAACTATTGTTAAAATCTTGCAAGGGATTAGACCAGATGTGTTTGGTATGTTTAAGGTAAACCCAGAAGAGTTTATTTCAAAGGTTATTAAACTTATCAATGAGCAAAAAGCAACAATGATTGTTGATCATATAACCTATAATGTAACTGAAGGTAAATATGATAATGATATATTTACAGCAAATCAAGCAAAGGCAGACTTTGATAAAGCATTTAAAGCATCTAAAGCAATTCAAGATTATGTGTTTACTGATGGCACAGCAGAGAAGAGTATTGAACGCAAGTTTGCTGAAGATTTAGATGCAGCAAATGAAGTTTGTGTATATGCAAAATTGCCTAGAACATTCCAAATACCAACTCCGGTAGGCGATTATGCACCAGATTGGGCGATAGCATTTAATGATAATTGTGGAGTAAAACATATATATTTTGTAGCAGAAACTAAAGGCTCTATGGAATCTATGGAGCTTAGAGGAATAGAAAAAGCCAAAACAGACTGTGTAAGAAAATTATTTAACAATCTCAAACTTGGTGGAAAAGTTAGGTATGAAGTTGTAGATAGTTATTCAAACTTGCTTAATATTATGAAAGCAATAGATTAAAAGGAGTAATAATAGTATTTTGGGATTTTTCAAAAAGATTATTAAAGTTGAGATAATAGGACAGACAGAAGGTATTTCAGAAGATGATACACTTATGAATTATGCTGCTGGACATATGATGGGTGGATTTGATGGTATGGTACACGCTGACCTACTAAACGAAAGTGAAGGTCCTACTACAACTTTCAAAATATTTTATGACAATGGTACAACTGAAGTAAAGACTGTGTTAAATAGCAGTTTTCAATATAGAAATTACTTAAAATATCTTCGTTAAAATTAGCATAAAAAAAGCCAAGAGTTTTTAACTCCTGGCTGATTTTTTTATATAGTTTGTGTTCTGTCTGGTATATAGATTTTATCTGCAACTTTTACAGCTTTATATTTTATACCGTTTACTACTTGTTCTGTATATATAGGTTTACCATTATCATTTGCTCTTAAGAAGATGTGTTCTTTATCTTCTTCGGTAGGTGTAATGTTGACATCTAAAAATGTTTCAGCATCGCTAATCTCTAAAATTTTTAAGCCTTTTTGAATTAGCATTGAACTAAACTGCCATTTCTTTTCAAACATTCCGTTGCAGTCTATAATAAAGCAAAAATCATTTGTTGGGCAATAGCCGGTTATTCTAAAATAGTTTGTCATTTTTAATTCCTCCTTATGCGACTAAACTTTTTAATTTTTTATTGGCATATGGTAGCCATTTTTTGTTTACAAATTCAAGTACTTTGTCTGTTGGCTTTGTGTCGTTATCGGCATAGCATTGAAGTACTTTGTGTTGTTCTATCGAGTATTCAAGTGTTACAAAAGGTGTTTCAATAGCGTCTTTGTTTCTTACAAAGAATATTAAACTTTCTTCTCTTGCAAACTTTTGATCGTAGCCCATTCTTCCAACGCAGTGGTGTAAAATTTCCCCTTCTTTTATTAAGTCTGCCGGGCTTTTTGCAATAACAATTACATAATCTTCTTTCATATCTCTTTGAAGTCCTAAATATTTTTTAGCAACTTTTGCAAACTTATTATATAAAGACTTGCGTTCTTTTGCATCTTTCAAAGCCTTTTTAGAGTGATACTCATCTATTCTAATATCGTGCCAACGCTTAAAGTCGTGAGGGTATCTGTTCTTATCTTCGTTCATATCTAAGCCTAGATATTCGCAAGCGTTTAGATAGTCTTGATAACAAAAGCCATCAGTCTTTTGCTTTTGTAAGTATTGTAAGAACTTTGTTCGTTCTTTACCAGTAAACATTTCTTTAAGTCTTGTAAAGTTATTTTCTTTATCAAAGTATTTCTTAAATTTATCATAATTAAAAACTTCTTCTATAGGTCTATCTTGTTTATAGGCAGAGATTATAGAAGAAGTGTAATAATGTGATTTTATATTGTCTTTGTTTTTATAAAGCCATTTGCAAAATTGTTTATCTTTAGAGCATTTACTCAATATCATTTTACTTGTAGCGAAGGTAGATAATCCAGCTTTAACCAAGTATTCAGTTTGTGGGTATTTTTCGTAAAGCCTTAAATATTTGAATATGTTAGTGCGATCATATAGGTCTAAGGCTGAGTATTTATATTCAGGTAAAGTTTGTATAAACTCTTTGTTTATTGTAGTTGAAATATCAATATAAAAGTACTTATCTTCATTCCAACCCCAATTATAATCAATCCATTTAGGGTATTGTGATATTTTTTCACGAAACCAACCAACTTTGTAGAAACCCATTGTAAAGCCAATATCTCTTAAATACACTTTGCTATTATGTATGCCGTGAACGACAACTTGTTTGCAATACCATTTTTTATAATGATGTCTTACTGCAACTATAACTTCGGCTAGTTCGTTATTGTATAGTGTGTAATATTTGTAAAATCTAGTTTTGCCATTTGGCTTTTCGATTGATTTATCATCTAACTCTTTTATTTTTTGTAACATATCTTTTGGTATTTTTCTTATTTGTCTTATCGTAAACATAATTCACTCCTTTATCTCATATCCATTTTGCCTTCAAGTATTGTGTAAAGCATATACATCGTTTCTTTATCAAAAGACTTTTTGATTTGCTCATCAGACAACACTTCGCCGGTGTTGGTATCAACAACAACTTTTTTTGTGCTAGTTGCAACAATTTGCACATTTTGAGGCTCGACTTTTTCTTCAATTTTTTGTTGTTCTTGTTCATATTCTTTTTCAATTTCTTCAGTTTCTTCTTCATCATCAAGTTCTTCATCATCTGGCTCTATTTCTTCGGGTTCTTCTTTTTTGTTATCATCGAGAGAGAATAGGTCAAATAAAGTTGCCTGATTATTTTCTGGCTTTTTAGGTTGAGGTTTTGTTTCAGTTTTTGTTGCAGGTTTAGGTGGGGCAGATTTATATTCAGTTCCATCTTCATTGTAAAGTTTTCCTTCAATGCTATCTTCTTCAAAATAGTGAATAGCCCAACTATAAACGGTTGCATCATCTACAGCAGCACCTCTTGCACCTTTTTCAGCAGTTTTTCTTGCTTCTTCAGATGCAAAACGCCAAAAGCCATCAAGGTCTTTTTTATTGATGAATGTTTTATTGTCCTTTGTAATTTTGACGCCATTATTGATTTTTTCGGCTAATGTTTCGCTTACATTTTCTTCTAAGTATTGCTTAATCAATTCATAGGCTTTACTTTTAGCTTCTAAGTTTAATTTAATCATTTTTAACTCCTTATTTATTTTTTTTGTAAAAAGAAAAAGGGCTTCAGAAAGGACAACCTTTCCAAAGCCTTTTATGTTCTCTTATACTTGTTACAGGTACGACAAACCAAGTTGCATCACTGATTAGGTGATTATCTTTTCTGTCATTAGGTGGGTGAGTAGAGTAATAATCCACATCCCATTTAGCACCATCATAACGATTAGTAACTAAATACATTTTTGTTTTATTGCTATCTTTTTCTTTATAGCAAACTTTATAACCAAATATTTTTTGTTTCATTTTCTTTTTTTCGTTGTTCCTCCTGAAAATTTTTCCAATCTACATAACTTTTGTATTTGGTATCTGCATACATCATTTGATTGACTTCTTCCAATATTTGTTCTTCAGATTTTCCAGCACAACTTAAAATAAGTAGGTTAGGGCTTCCGTTAAAAAGTCTATTGAAAGCATAACCACATAAAAGTTCTATATTTTTATCTCGCTTATCTCGTTTTGATAAGTTGATGCAGTAGATAGCAGATAGTATAGTTTGAATTTCTTTCGTATTTCTCATTATTGCACCTCCATAATTCTAAGTTCTAAAAAGTCGTGTAAATAAAAATTGCCATTGCACTTTAATTCCCAATAAAGTTCAATAGCATTTTCATCATCTATATTTGTTTCAAGTTCATAATCTTCTTCATTAAGATTACCATTTTCATCGAAGGCATCTTTTGACCATAAATCACTTGAAGTCATATCTTCCTGTATAATTTCAAAAAACTTTTGTCTTGCTTTTTCTTTTGTATCATACAAATAAGTTAAAATGCCTTGATCGTCATCGTTTGACCAATCAAGTTGTACCATATATATTTTTTGTTTTTCCATATTAACCAATCCTCCTAATTCCACCAAATTCGCTTTGTACTAATATTGTTCCAAGCTCGCTGCACCAATCATCATCTTTGTTCCAGCAGTATGCAAATGCGTATGAGCCTTTGTTGATTCCTTTGTATAGTAGGTCATTCCATTCTTCTTTATAGTCGGTTACAAGTAATAAGTCATACATTTCGCCAAGCTCTGTAAATTCGTGTGTAACTGCATAGACCGTACAATTATATCTTGCTTCAATTTCTTTAATCTTTTTTGTTAGTTCTTCATCTTGCCAAGCCCAAAAGCCTGCAAAATGTTCAAAGTAGCAAACCGTATTGTCTTTTTCAAAGTCAGTTATATATGACTTACAAATGTTTAATTTTTTCAAGTATTCTAATGCTTTTTGTTTTCTTTCTTCTATTGTTGTGTTCATATTTTTTTACTCCTTTTTATGCACAAATTTCAATTATGCCTTCGCTATATTCATAGGCATAATAATCACCTAAGTATTTTCCATAGGCTTCAAAATCAATAAATTGTTCTAATTGCTCTGGCACTTTATAGCCACAAGCTTCGTAATTTTCTTTTCCGAAGTCGTACCAATCATATCCTTTATATAGATAGATGTCATCGTTCCAATTACTGCCGTTTTCTTCAACCAATTCTTCAAAGTCTGATAAAGACCTACATTCAAGATAAGCCTGCATAACTTCTAATTGATAGTCGTCATCTAAAACGCCACTTTCTTTTAATGTTTCAAAAAGTTTCTTTGGATGCGTGAAATCCCAATTATTTGAGTCATCATTTATACCTTCAATATCTTGTATAAACAATTCTTCATCAATTCCTTTAAGGTCAAAACCTTGTTTTTTAAGTTCTTGTTCGATTTCTTCCCAAGTTTCATAGTCTGATAGGTTAAGCCATTCAGAGCCAAGCGATTTTTCGTTGCAGGCATTGTATGAGCCCCAAGATCCGATAACGATGTTAATTTGATTTGTCATTTTTTTACTCCTTTTTATTCTGTAACTGTTTCAAAGTCATTGATTTCGATTTTGTCGAGCATACAACCATAAGTAAAATAAAAGTCGCCATTTTTATCTTGGATTAAGTCGTATTCAATAACGCTGATTTTTCCACGATTTGTAACGGCAACTTTTATAGTTTTGTTTTCAAAGTTGATGTCCACAATATTGAAGGTGATATCACATTCACCATCAAAGTACTGAAATTCTTTGAGATAATAGTTTCTTGTATCTTGAATCTCATTTTTTCTTTCAACCATATTTTTTAACCTCCTATTTAGATTTCGCCTTTCGGCAGACCAACAATGGCATAGTTTGTTTCTGCTATATCTTTTCAAATAGATGCAGATGTCAACGACAAAGAAAAAAATATTGTCTTTAATATAGGCAAGAAAAAAGTCAGATATTTCTACCTGACTTATAAAATCTTTATTGAATTGTTTAAGCGATAATTTTTTCCGTTTACATCTGCGAACAAACTATGCAACGATAAGGGCAACGAAAGGCGAAAGATAAATAGGATTAAATTACTTCTTGCAAGCCAATTCGTTTTGAAATTAAAATAAAATGAGTTATTATATATCTATAATATTCGTTCTCATTATATCTCTTGCTTGAGGTTGCTTAATGGGGGGGATTTGTCAAGGGGTTTTTAAAAAAAGTTTGTAAAATCTAAAATTTATAATAAAAAACAAAAAAAAGAAGGCAATTTTGCCTTCTTTTTATTTATATATTGCATAAACTTTTTAGTTTATTTTCAACTTCCTTTTCGATTGCCTCAACCGACTGTGCAGCGTTGACTATGTAGAAGCGGTCAGGTTCGGTCGAGATAAGTTTATCATAGCCGGCGGCAACCTTTTTTTGAAAGGCAAGTCCTTCCTGTTCAAGTTTATCAAGGTGGCTGTCGCCTTTACGCTTAGCAGCTTCATTTGGGGAGAGTTTAAAATAGAAGGTGAGGTCGGGAGTCAGTCCGTCAATGAAGAAGCGGTTGATTTTTAGTATTTCATCCTGTCCTAAAATGTTTCTTCCTGCACCTTGATATGCGCAAGTAGAATCATAATATCGGTCAGCAACTACTATTTTGCCCGCGTCAAGAGATGGGCGAATAACTTTTTCATAAAGCTCCACGCGGGAGGCGATAAATAGTAAAAGTTCTGCTTTTGGCTGCATTTGAAAGCTTTCATCGTTTAAAAGCAGATTTCGTATTTTTTCACCAAGGACGGTGCCGCCGGGTTCTTTAACGAACACAAAGCGGGGATCGCTTTCATATTTTTTGCGTAGTAAGTCGATTTGTGTGGTTTTGCCTGCGGCGTCAATGCCCTCAAAAGTGATAAATTTTCCTTTGTTCATAAGTTCCTCCTATTTTTTCCATAAAAAAGGCGGGGTGTGCCGCCAATTTTTTAACTTCTAGTGATTGCAGTTATGTCCGCAAGAGTCATGATCGCAATCATGTCCGCAGCAGCAGTCGTCAACTTCTTCAACATATTTATCAAGGTTAAATGTTTTGTAGAAATTCTCTGGCATAAGTTCAGTTGTGAAGAAGCCGGCAGGAGCGCAAAGCACTTCTGGAATACGGTTGATGCAGGTTGCGCAGGTGAGTTCAACTGTTGAAGGGCGGTTGATGATGACCTCAGTTTCAGGCTCGCCAATTATCTTCCAAATATTTTGGTCAAATTCAGTTGAATCATAAACTTTGCCGATACACTCGCTTTCAATGGTAATGCCTTCCTTTGTTTCGGTAGTAACAACTGCACTCATACCAGTTGCTCTTCCCTTAGGAATTGTCATATCAAGGGTACTTGAATAGATGTCCTCTTTTGCAATTTGAGGTACGCATTTTTGAGTTTGGCTAGTAACATGAAGTCCAAGTTTGTTGCAAAGCCAACCATTGACGTTCCACATATAGCTTGGGGTAAATTCTCCCTTTGCAATAAGTTTCTTTCTCTCTTCAGCTGAAATATTATCAGCGGCAGCTATATCAGAAGCAAATTTTGCTTTGGTAAGACCAGCGCCATGCACTTTTGCAAGGGCGATGCCATAGTCTTCTACGTTGTAACTTGATTTGCCCACAATCTTTGTAATTTTGTGAGTGGCGCCAGCAAGTACACTAATAAGGTTGCCCCAGAAAACGTCTTGATAGCCGCTTCCGCAAATGGTAGCGCCAGACTCTTGCGCGAGTTTATCAATCTTTTTCCAAACTTTTGGATTGGAGTTTTGAGGATAGAAAGCTTCCTCACAGGTTGTAATCGCATTTACCCCATTTTTAGCGCAGATTGTGAGAACATCTTCAAGTTCACCAACCAAACTTGTAGTGGTTACAATTGCTACGTCTACATCATTTGTTTGAACAAAATTTTCAAACTCACTTGCATTTTGAATTTTTACATTATATTTCTTCTCGCCAGTTACAAGCCCTGCGTCTTGACCGATTTTAGATTCGTCAATGTCAAATGCACCTACGAGTTTAACTCCCTTTTCAAGAGCATATCTCATTGTGTATTTGCTCATTTTTCCGCATCCATATTGTACCATTGTGATTTTTTTCATAGTTAATTCTCCTTTCTTTAATTATAGACCATTTAACTTAATTTACAAAACAATTATGGGTGGAAATGGTTATAAATTTTTTGTGCCAATGCAAGATGAATACCTTTCACACTGCTAAGTTCTTCCACGCTGGCAGATTTGATATTATCAAGACTTTCAAAAGCTGCTCTAAGTGCATCCGCTTTTACTGGGCCAAGACCATCTATGTCATCAAGTTCGCTATGCGTTTGAGCTTTGGCGCGGCGCTGGCGGTGGAAGGTGATTGCAAAGCGGTGCGCCTCATCGCGAATTCTTTGTAAAAGTCTAAGTTCAGCGCTCGCTGGTTTTAATAAAATAGGGGTGGTGCTATTTGGTTTAAATACTTCCTCAATTCGCTTTGCAAGACTTATAATATCAATTCCTTGCAGGCCAGAAGCCTTCAAAACTTCTAAGACTGAGGAAAGCTGTCCTTTACCGCCGTCGATTACAAGTAGGTCGGGTTTATCTTTAAAGCTCTCGCCTTCCTGATTTTTAAGACGGGTTAGTCTTCGGGTCAAGGCTTCGGCAAGAGAGGCGAAATCGTTTGAGCCTTTAACCGTTTTAATTTTGAATTTGCGATATTCCTTCTTCGCAGGTTCACCATTTATAAAAACAACCATTGAGCAAACTTTATTTGTCCCGCTTATGTTTGAAATATCATAGCACTCCATGCGATGAGGAAAGTTTACAAGGCTTAGTTTTTCTTTCAGCTGTTTTAATGCGCCGAGCGTGTTGTTATAACGTATCTTATCTTTCTCGATATGTTTTTCAAGATAGTCGCTTGCATTATCGCGAGCCATGTCAAGAAGGGTCTTATTTATTCCGTGAGGATTAGTTATTATATTTGGTGACTTGCCTAAGAAGTTACATAGCAGCGACTCGTCTATCTCGTGGCTTAAAATAATTTCGTGAGGAACTAAAACATTTTGATAATACTGTGTCAGGAAATTGAATAGGGTATCGCGCTCTTCAAGTTCAGCATCAACAGCTGAGTAGTTCATGACACCTAAAATTTTACCGCCGCGTACTATTATGCTGGTGATAACGCCAGATAGTCCATTTGTGTGATAGCAAAAAATATCTTTGCTTACATCTTTTGGAAGATTTGCTACCATGCGCTGTTTCAATTTGGAAATCATTTTTAAGCGGTCGCGATAGATGAGAGCATTTTCATAATTTTCGTTATTTGATGCATTTTGCATCTTTTCTTTTAGTATTTCTTCGATTTCTTCATCGTTTCCGTTTAAAAAGTTGATGACTTTATTTAGTTCCAGCATATACTCTTCTCTTGAAATTCGCTTTGTGCAGGGGGCAGAACATAAGCCTAAACTATAATTAAGGCACTCCCGCCTAGCTTTTGAAGTTTCGGAGATTTTCTGTTTACAGGTGCGTAACCTAAAAGCTGCATTGATTGTTTTGACGATTTCCCTTACATCAAGTCCTGCAAGATACGGGCCAAAATATTTAGCTCCGTCCTTTTTAACTTTTCTTACAATTTCAAGTCGGGGAAAAGGTTCTTTCATATTAATCTTAATATAAGGAAACTGCTTGCCATCTTTAAGTAATATATTATAAAAAGGCTGGTATTTTTTAATAAGATTATTTTCAAGGGCAAGTGCATCCATTTCACTGATAGTGATAAAATATTCAAAGTCGTCAATATTGTCAACCATAGCTTGTACCTTTGATGGCTTTGGTGAAGATTGGAAGTACTGACTAACCCTATTTTTCAAAACCTTAGCTTTGCCCACATAAATAACAGTGCCGTTTTCATCTTTCATGATATAAACGCCACTTTTACGGGGGAGCAGTTTAAGTTTTTCTTTAATGCGACTATTCATAAGTTAATTATATACTTTTAAAGTTAATTTTACAAATAAAAAGCAAGAGATTATCTCTTGCTGATTTTCTTAATGCAGTCGTCTAGGGTTAATGTTTCCTGCTCGCCGCTGGTCATATCTTTAAGCGCGTAAGTTTGATTTTTAATTTCATCTTCGCCAATAATCATAATATAGTGAATTTCGCGTTTATTTGCTTCTTTAAGCTTTGCTTTGAAGGAGCGGTTGTCGTAGTTTGTTTCCGCTTTGATGCCAGCGTTTCTTAGCTTGGTTTCAATAGCAAGGCAGTCGGGAAGGGTGTCGCCAAGAGGAACTATTTCAACTTCAACTGCCGCAGTTGTTTGTGGCAACATATTGCAGTTTGATAAGACATCAAAAAGACGGGTAAGTCCAATGCTCATGCCAACACCGGGAAGTTTCCGATCGGTAAAGTAAGTTGCAAGGTTGTCATATCTTCCGCCTGCACCGATTGCGCCAAACTCTGGATGTTTTGTAAGATATGCTTCAAAGATTGTTCCTGTATAATAGTCCTGCCCACGAATAATTCCGGCGTCAAGTACTATTTGTTTGTCAGATACGCCATAGCCTTTAAGGTAGGTGTAAAGCTGAGTAAGTTCGGCAATCCCTTTTTGGTAAAGTTCATTATCACAAATGGTGTTAAGTTTTGTAAGAACGGTTTCAAAGTCACCCGACAGGCAAACTGTTTCAACAAGCAGTTTGATTGCTTTTTCATTAATATTATAATCTTTTAAAGTCTGAACTAAATTGTCTTTACCGATTTTATTAATCTTATCAAGCAGGATAAGAATTTCGCTGCGTAAATTGTTGCAGCCAAGACTTTCAATTAGTCCAAACAAAAGATTGCGGTTTGAAATTTTAATTTGAACGTCAAGCTTTAAATTGTTAAAGATTTGTGCAAGCAGGCTAACGCACTCGGCGTCTGCTGCAATTGGAAGTTGTTCATTTCCTATAATGTCTGCGTCACATTGATAGAACTCACGGAAACGTCCCTTTTGTGGTCTTTCTCCGCGGTAAACTTTGCCAATTTGATAACGCTTAAACGGAAATGTTAAACTATCAAAATTAGCAGCAACAAAGCGTGCAAGGGGAACGGTAAGGTCATATCTCATACAAAGCGAGCTGTCGCCTTTGGTGAAATGATAGACTTCTTTATCAATCTCTCCGCCACTCTTTGCAAGTAGAACTTCGCTAAGCTCTAAAACAGGGGTGTCAAGAGGTAAAAAACAATTGTTTTTGAAAGTATTTTCAATAGTAGATTTCATTTCATCAAAAATGAGTTGCTTTTGTGGTAGCAACTCCATAAAACCTGCCAATTTTCGAGGATTTACCTTTTTAGTCTCCATATTTTTCTCCACGGCAACACATACATTAATTTCAGGAAGGTATAGTTTGCCTCCTTTCAATAATAACTAAAATAACACTTGCTGTCAAGCAAACAAAGCCTCAAAATTAAACTCGTTTTGAGATTTTATCCACATGAGAGTTATCCACATTTCCACAAATAAATATTTATTCATAGTCGCTTATTTTTATGCAAAATGGTGAATATTGGGGGTTAATTGTGGAAAACTAGGCAAGTTATCCACAATTCCACACCAAAAATTGCAAAATTTGGTGATTTTATGCTATTGAAATGTTCTCATTTATGAAATAATAATCATTGCAAGAAGCTATTTTATAAGGAAAATTCGCATTTCGATAACTTTAATAACGGGAAAATGTAAGTTTATGCATTGCAATGAAAAAGTCGACCGAAGTCGACCTTGTTAGATGTTTTTAAGAAAAGTAGTTTGGGTGGTAGTTGAAATAAAGAACAATTTATGAAGAGCGCGGGTTGAAGCAACATAAAGTATGTTTTTGTCTAGGCTGTTGCGATAGTTTTCCTTGTTTGCAAATGGAACAATTACGCAGTCAAATTCAATTCCTTTCGCTGTTGCGCAGGTGGTGAGAATGACGGGATTATTATAGTCATCTGGCTCTATAAGTTCCTTAAATTCTACCTTTCCTTTTAAGAGAGAAGAAAGTTCGTTCACTTCTTTTTGGCATTTGCAGATGATTGCAGTATGAGCAAAGTTAGTGCAGTGGCTCGCGATTATATCACTTATAGCAGTTGCTACATCTTGTGATTTAATTAGGGTAGGATTTTCTCCATCTCTATTTACATATTCAATGCCGTCAAGCCCTATCATGTTGTGTGCAAACTCGGCTATTTGTTTTGTTGAGCGGTAGGTCTTTTTAAGTTCTATAAGTTCAGCGCCTAGGAAGGAAGCCATTTCATTGAGGTAACCGCGGTTTAATGCCTTTTCTATGCACTGATTTATGTCGCCAAGATAGATGCTAGGGCAAGTCCATAATTTTTTAAATACGTACAGGTCAAGTGGTGAAAAATCTTGCATTTCGTCAACAATGAGATATTTGGCGCTGAAGTCATGCTTAAAACCATGAATATAATGCTTAATGGCAAGCAGTGCGCCTTTGTCCATGTAGTCAATTTCATCTTTCTCTTCATTTTTAAAGCCCATTCGAGAAAGAAATATTTCATGTACTTTAAAAATATCAGTAATTGGCAGGAATTTATAAAGCAGCGATTTAAATCTCTTTGCAAGCCCTTTTTGTTGAGAAGCGTTATAATGGCGCTGCTGCGTAAAGCGCATAGCATACTGCCACGCGATTTTAGAAAGGCGCTCTTCGATAGTCATATTTTTGAAATCGTTAAAGAAGAGTTTATTAGTTTCATCTGCTGAGAAAATCTTCTCAATTTTGATTTCCTTTCCTTCTTCATTCTCTTTTGTGCCAACTACAAATTTTAGGTCGGACGGAGTGAAAGTATTTAAAAAGTCACTGCGAAGGAATTTAATAAGTTCTCCCATATACTCAAAGCTTGACTTAAAAGAGATTTCATTCAGCTTTTCTTGAGAGGGGGTAGAGGCAATCTCATCTAACATTTGTTCCCGCGTTTGAAGTGGGCGTCTTAACTCAATTCTAGCAAGTTGCTCATAAGAGGTTTCGATAAGGTTATCTTCACCAAGCTGAGGAAGCACCTCTTCAATATAACTTGAAAATACACTATTGGGTGAAACAATTAATATGTCACTGCTTTTAAGTTGGCCGCGGTGGCTATACAACAGGTATGCTGCGCGGTGCAAAGCAATTGAAGTCTTTCCCGAACCTGCAACGCCTTGAATTAAGAGGTTATCAAATTCTTCGGTGCGGACAATTATATTTTGTTCTTTTTGTATGCTTGATACAATTTGCTTCATCTTGGCTGATGAGTTTTTGCTAAGCACATCACGCAAAATATCATCTTCTATTGCTAGGGTAGTGTCAAAGTATGCAAGAAGCTCGCTATTTTCAATTTTGTATTGACGTTTTAAGGATATGTCGCCTGAGTATAATTTTTTACCAACTTTATAAGCGGCGCTTCCCAGCGTGAAATCATAGTACATAGAAGAGATTGGCGCGCGCCAGTCGTATACGTAAATGCTTTCTCCGTCATTTAGAGTGGATAATCCTATGTAAATTTTTTCTGTTTCTTTGCCTGAGGGAGTGAAATCAATGCGAGAGAAGTATGGGCTTGTCTTTTGTCGATTTAGCCGTTTAATGTTGTTTTCAATGTCTATGGTTTGCCCTTCCAAAAGTGAAAGTTCTGAAAATTTATTTGCAAGGTCGCCGCCATGCTCTATTTCGTGGCGGTTGTCGGCAAGGTCTTTTTTTGTAAGCTGGAAATCTTCTTCCACCTTTTCAAGTTTAAGTTGCTGTTTTTTTATTTTGCCTTTTATGTTTTTAATTACGCCTTCAAAATAGTTTATCTCTTGTTTTTCCATCTTCCCTCCAATTTTTCGGGCATATTATATCATAAATGAACAAAAAAAGCAACTTTGCAGTTGCTTTTTTTAATTTTATTTATTCTTCATTAGCTTGCGATGTGGTTTCTTCTGAAACTTCTTGATTTTGTTCAGTTTCGGTTGGCTGGTCAGATTGCTCTGGCTCTTCGGGTTCTTTTTCGGTGAGCGCAACTGCTACAATCTTGGCATCATCCTTAAGTTTCATAATTCGCACGCCTTGGCTTGCGCGGTTAAGCACGCTTATGCCATCAAGAGGGGTGCGGATGATTACGCCGCTATCTGCGATAAGAAGAATATCGCAATCGTTTTCGGCTTGACGAAGAGCGGTTAGCTTTCCGGTCTTTTCATTGAACACGCCAGCCTTAACGCCCATGCCGCCTCGACCTTGTACGCGGTAGTCGCTTACATTGCTGCGTTTACCATAACCATTTTCACTAATAGTGATGATTTGCGAGCCTTCTTTAACGATACACATATCTACGATATAGTCATCGCCTGTAAGTTTCAGACTGCGCACGCCTTGGCTGTCACGGCCTACATTTCGCACATCTTTTTCGGCAAAGCGAATAGCCTTTCCATCATGGCTTGCGATTAAGATATCATCTTCGCCACTTGAAACTTCTACGCCGATAAGTTGATCGCCTTCTACAAGTCTTATTGCAATTTTGCCGCCTTTGCGAATTGAATCAAACTCACTAAGAACAGTCTTTTTGATAAGTCCATATTTGGTTGCCATTATCAGATTTCCCTCTGCGTCAGCTTTGCGAGGAATGATGGTTGTTACCTTTTCCTCAGGGCCCAGCTGCAATAGGTTGATTACGGCGCGTCCTTTGGCTGTTCTAGCAGCCTCTGGCACTTCATAAGCCTTTATACAGTAAACTTTACCAAAGTTTGTAAAGAACAATAAGTCATCATGAGTAGAGGTGATAAACATACGTTCAACAAAGTCTTCTTCCTTAGTCTTGTGAGCGGTTACGCCAACACCACCACGGTTTTGGCTCTTATACTCGCTGGTCGACATACGCTTGATATAACCCTCATGGGTCATTGAAATAACCACATTTTCCTCTGCGATAAGGTCTGCAATATCAATTCCGCCGGCTTCAAGACTGATTTCAGTTTTGCGCTCGTCACCGTATTGATTTTTAATTTGTTCGAAATTGTCACGCAGGATTGCAAGTACTCGTTCTGGTCTTGCGAGAATGTCTTTATAGTCTGCGATTTGAGCGTCAAGTTCGCTAAGTTCTTGTCTGAGTTTCTCAACTTCAAGAGAGGTGAGTTTTGAAAGTCTCATTTCAAGAATAGCATTCACTTGGATTTCGTCAAGCTCAAAACTTGAAATTAAGCGCTCAGAAGCGTCCTGCTTATCCTTAGAAGATTTGATTATTTTAATAACTTCGTCTATGTTTGCAAGCGCGATTACAAGGCCTTTAACAATATGTTCACGCTCTTCAGCTTTGTTAAGGTCAAATTGTGTCTTTCTTACAAGAACTGCTTTTTGATGTTCAAGATAGTAGAAAAGCATTTCTTTTAAGTTCAAGATTTTTGGCTGGTTGTTAACAAGCGCAAGGAAGATAATTCCGCTTCCTTTTTGAAGTTGAGTATGCTTGTAAAGAGCATTTAACACAACCTGTGGATTTGCATCCTTTTTAATATCAACTACAATACGCATACCTTCGCGGTCGCTTTCTTCGCGAATATCGCTGATGCCTTCAATGCGTTTGTTTTTAACAAGCTCTGCCATTTGAACAATGAATTGTGCCTTATTTACCATATAAGGAAGTTCGGTTATCACAATTCGGCTTCTGCCGTTTGGCATATCTTCAATTTCTGCTCTGCCGCGTACAACAATTCCGCCCCGCCCAGTTTTGTATGCGTGTTTAACTGCACTACGTCCCATGATAATTCCACCTGTTGGGTAGTCTGGGGCAGGGATGTATTTGATAAGGTCATCTATTTCAATGTCAGGATTGTCTATAAGCGCCTGCAAGCCATTTAAAACCTCTTTTAAGTTGTGAGGTGGTATATTTGTCGCCATACCCACTGCAATGCCGTCTGCGCCGTTTATAAGCAGGTTAGGGATTTTGGCAGGCAGTACTTCTGGCTGCATAAGAGTGTTATCAAAGTTAGGGTAGAAGTTTACAGTGTCTTTGTCGATATCTTCTAGCATAAGTCCAGCAATTTTAGAAAGCCTTGCCTCAGTGTAACGCTGAGCTGCTGGAGGGTCGCCGTCTACCGAACCAAAGTTACCCTGTCCGTCCACAAGTGGATAACGAATTGAGAAGTCTTGTGCAAGACGCACCATAGCGTCGTAAACCGAACTATCTCCGTGAGGGTGGTATTTACCCATAACATCACCCACGATACGTGCAGATTTTTTAGTTGGGCGGTCGTAGAAATTGTTAAGCTCGCCCATTGCGAAAAGTATGCGTCTATGAACCGGTTTCAATCCGTCCCTTACATCTGGGATTGCACGAGATACGTTAACCGCCATTGCGTAGGAGATGAAGGAATGTTTAAGTTCCCAAGAGGTATCAACTTTTTCAATTTTTGTGTTTTGAAAGATTTCTTCCAAGGATTTTTTATTTTCGTATTTTTCCATTTCTTCCTCCTATATATCAAGGTCAGTGACAAGTGTCGCATTTGCTTCGATGAATTGTCGTCTTAGCTCTGGATCTTCGCCCATAAGTTCGTTAAATAACTTTTCAGCCTCAATAGCGTCTTCCATGGTGATTTGAACGAGAATGCGGTTCTCAGGGTTCATAGTTGTTTCCCAAAGCTGATGAGCGCTCATTTCACCAAGACCTTTGTAACGCTGTTGGTCACAGCCCTTGCGACCATTGACTTCGTACCAGTCTTCAAGTTCTTCATCGCTGTAGAAATAATATTCTTGTTTATTCTTAGTAACCTTGTAAAGAGGTGGTTTTGCTGCGTATACATGACCGAGTTCAATTAGTGGTCTCATAAAACGGAAGAAGAAGGTGAGAAGAAGTATTCGTATGTGCGCTCCGTCAACGTCCGCATCGGTCATACAAATGATTTTGTCGTAGCGGAGTTTTTCAATGTTGAACTCGCTTCCTATTCCTGCACCAAACGCGGTTGCCATAGCCTTGATTTCTGCGTTTTCCAGGATGCGGTTAAGTCTTGCCTTTTCAACGTTCAAAATTTTACCACGAAGAGGAAGGATTGCTTGGAACCTACGGTCACGACCTGTTTTAGCTGTTCCGCCCGCACTATCTCCCTCTACAATGTAGATTTCGCAGAAGCGTCTGTCTTTCTCGCTGCAATCTGCAAGCTTGCCGGGAAGGGTGGTGCTTTCAAGTACACTTTTACGGCGGGTGAGTTCTCTCGCGTTTCTAGCAGCGTCACGCGCACGCTGAGCGGTGATACTCTTCATAATAAGGTTGCGAGCCTCATTTGGATGTTGGTCGAGGTAATCGCCAAACTCTTCCTGCATTGCTTTGTATACAATGCTTCTCATTTCGCTGTTGCCAAGTTTGGTTTTAGTTTGACCTTCAAACTGAGGATTTTTAAGTTTAACGCTAATTACGGCAGTGATACCTTCGCGGCAGTCCTCGCCAGATAACTTTTCGTTGTCTTTGATTATCTTGTTTGCAATAGCATAATCGTTAATTACTTTTGTAAGAGCAGCTTTAAAACCTTCAAGGTGAGTTCCGCCTTCTTCGGTATTAATGTTGTTTGCATAAGCATTGATAATTTCGGTATAACCTTCATTATATTGGAAGGCAACCTCGATTTCGTTTTCAATCTCGCCATTTGCATTTCTATTAAATTTATTAAAGTAAACAGGATATGGAAGTATGGTTTCTCTGTTTTTGTTAAGGTAGTCTACAAACTCAACAATTCCGCCTTTGAATTCAAAAACCTCTTTGCGTTCTTGCCCCAGTCTTTTATCTTCAAGTGAGATAACAAGACCTTTGTTTAGGAAAGCAATTTCACGGAAGCGATTTTTCATAGTGTCGAAATTAAAGTTGGTTGTTTCAAAAATTTCAGGGTCTGGGCTGAATGTAATTGTAGTTCCACGTTTTGTAGTCTTGCCAACCTCTTTAAGAGGGTAAAGCGATTTGCCGCGACTGAACTCAATTTGATAGTGAGTTCCATTTTGATATACATCAGCTGTCAGGTGAGTGGAAAGCGCGTTAACGCAGGATACACCCACGCCGTGCAGACCGCCCGAAATCTTGTAACCTTCGCCCCCAAACTTTCCGCCTGCGTGAAGTTTAGTGAGTACAACTTCAACCGCACTCTTCCCTTCTTTTGGAATAATGCCGGTAGGGATGCCTCGACCATTGTCGCTTACGCTGCATGAGCCGTCCTCTTCAATAACAACTTCAATGTGAGTGCAGTAGCCAGCCAAAGCTTCGTCGATTGAGTTATCCACAACTTCTGTAACAAGGTGGTGAAGTCCATGTTCGTCAGTTGAGCCAATGTACATACCCGGACGCTTGCGTACAGGCTCAAGCCCTTCAAGGACTTGAATATCGGCAGCGTCATACTTTTGGCTTTTGCCAATTTCAAGTTCTTCCAAAGATTTATCTTCCATATTGATTCTCCTATATATTATATATACTATATTATATAATATAATAGGACAAAAAACAAGTATTTTAAACTTAATTTTTTGGTTTAAAAGTAATTTGTTTTAATCATTTGACAAATGTTTTTCAGCATGTTACAATCATCGTTGTAAAAAAGGGGAAATATATGAAAAATAAGGAGAACAACGTAAATTTGCCTCAAGAAGAAAAAGAGAATAACATCGAAAGTGCACAATCGCTACAAAGCCCTAAAACAAAGGGAAAGAGTGGTAAAAAAGAGGAACTTTGGAGAATACTTAAATTCGTACTTTTTTCAATATCAGCGGGCGCAATTCAGATGGTGTCATCGCTGCTACTTAAACTTGTAATACTCGATTATGTCATTCCTGCTGACTCCACCATATTCTTTATAACCCAGCAGCCTACTTCCACTTTCATTGCTGATACCATTGGGTTGGCATTGTCTGTTATTTGGAACTTTACCTTTAATAGAAAATTTACTTTCAAGTCAGCCAATAATGTGCCTATTGCAATGCTGCTTGCTTTCCTATTCTATATTCCTTTCTATCCATTCCAAATTTGGTATATCGCAACAGTTGAGGCAGCGCTTATCGCTCCACTTGGAGAGGCATTTGCATACATTATCGGACTCGTTACTTGTATGATTATCAACTTTATTTTAGAGTTTCTTTGGCAGACATTTGTTGTATTTAGAAAAAGTATTGATACAAATGTTGGTAAAGAAAAAAAGAAAAATAAAAAAGAGGCAGATTAATTGCTTCTTTTTTTGTGATACTTGCTGTCAATAAAACTAAAGTTGGTGTTTTTGAGTTTTACCCAGTAGCTTTTGCCTGAAATGTCAAGACTGCCTTTGTAGAAAAATTTGGCGTTTTTTTGCTGCGATGAGCCTTTTTCCTGATAGGTTATTTCGTAAAAGTTGTAGCCAAGCAAGTTTAAAAACGGATTGATATAGTAAAGTGAGTTGTTTATATATACAATTCCTATCATTATGATAATAAGTACATAAACCGCATAGCCGCTTATATAGTTTAAATCTAAGGGGATTGCGAAAAAGACAAATAGCGAGAAGTAGCCGAGAAAGTGCAAATCCGTGATATTTTCTTTTTTGAGTATGACAATTTCCTTTGGCGTTTCGTGGTTAAAGCGAATGTTCCATATTATGCCGATAATGCCGAGTAAAATAAAAAGCACGAGGGTGATAAGGTTGAGGGTGTTAAGGACATTCAAAGACATGTTGTCATTTATAATGTCAATGACAACCTTAACAAAAATCAAAAAATACATAGGAATGAAGGCGGAGAGATATAAAAGTATGTTTTTGACAAGTTTCATGGATATATTATTGGTAAAAAAACAAAAAATTTTCAAATAAGCGTTGACAAAACGGAATTTTGTGAGTATACTAATAATGCTTGACGCGGGATGGAGCAGCTCGGAAGCTCGTCGGGCTCATAACCCGAAGGTCGTTGGTTCAAATCCAACTCCCGCAACCAGAATAAAAACTAGGCTATGTGGTCTAGTTTTTTCTTTAAAAAAGACCTGACTACGCCTCTTCGCCCCGCAAAACGAAAATGTGTGGTGTTGGCTATTTGCGGCGACTTTGAAAAGAGGATTATTTCATTTGATAAAAAGGAGACAGCAATGTCAACGACAAAAGAATTTAGAGATTATGCTTTGGAGCAGATGAGCGAATTTAATATTAAATGCCGTCCTATGATGGGGGAATACCTATTATATAATGACGACGTTTTATTTGGCGGGATTTATGATGGACGCGTCCTTATAAAAAAGACAGAGGGCAATAAGCATTTTTGTTTGGATGAGGCGCTGCCATATCAAGGTGCAAAGATGATGTATTATCTTGATATTGACCAGCCGCAGTATGTAAAAGAAGTCGTACTAGCCACCTGCAAAGATTTAAAGAAATGAAAAAAGTCCCCGAAAGGGCTTTTTTATTTTTCATCCATTTTAAATTCAACTGAGTTATTAGGGAATTTTTCTGCAAACATTTCAAAAACTTCTATAACAATGTTGTATTTATAATCATCAAAATTTTTCTGTTCTTTGATTTTGTTTTTGTCAAAGTTTACGAAAATATATTGATTGCCATCATCGCAACAATATTCCAAAAATTCCCATAGAATATCTCCGTTACAACCCAAGTCCGGTTTACAAAAATCGAAGTCGTCAAATCTTTCGCCTTCTAGTTTTTTGTATGCATCAAGGTAAAAATCCTTGTATGATTTGTAATCGTTTCTATTAAATATGATTTCCTTCATTGTTGGTTATCCATTTTAAATTCAATTGAGTTGTTTGGGAACTCTTCTGCAAACATTTCAAAGACCTCAATCACAAGATTAAATTCGTAGTCATCGTATTTTTTTTGTTCTTTAATTTTGTCCACATCAAAATTGATAAAAATACAGTGCAAATTATCATAGTGGCAATACCACAAGAATTCGTCTAAAATATCCGCATTAGAACCCAAATCAGGTTTGCAAAAATCAAAGTCGTCAAACCTGTCGCCCCCTAATTTTTTGTATGCATCAAGATAAAAATCTTTGTATGATTTGTAATCATTTCTATTAAATATTATTTCTTTCATAATTTTCTCCTTTTATTTAATCCAATATACTTCAACTTGCCCGTTTAGATGGTTTGGCGAATAAAACATTAAACCATCATTTGAATAGTAAAGTCTTAAATTATTCCTCTTTCCGCTCTCATAATTGATATCGCAGTGATACCAAACCCTTCCATTTTCTTCAGGAAGAACATGTTTTTTATTTTTGTAAATTTCTCCTCCAATCATTTTCCCGGGAGCGAAATGGGCCAAATTTTTACCTGGTCTCCAGCCCAAACTTTCTGCTTCCTCTTTTGAAATATAATAGTCAGGAAGATGACCATATTGTCTCAGCCAAACATCTGGAGAGGGGGACCTATTTGAAATAGAGCCTAAAGGCTTATTTTTAACTTCTTTATAATAGCAATCGCAACGAAAATGCTTTGGCAAAGTATGCAATTTGTTTGACGCGTGTACGCACCATACAAACGGAGCGCAGCACATGTCGTTGTTATAATCTTTACTGTTCCCACAAGGGCCTGTTGCGCAAAACCCTGCATGAAGGTACTGCATATAATACAAACCCTCAGTTTTCATTTGCAATAAAATTGTATTTACAATGTTTTCATTATCGAACGTTCCCATAGTTTATCATAACTCCTTTTTTAAGATGGAGCTATGATAAACATCTTTTTAGAGAAAAGCAATATTGACTGCCATTATATAAAGAAGATTGATGCGGCAAATAGAGTTAGTGCTAATATATATGTCAGGTCAGTGAAGATTTGAAGCAGCATTTTATCGCCTTTAAATTTTTCTAAAATTTGAGAGGTGGCAAATAGTAGGGCAGCGGCAAGGTTCATTATGCCAAGTGTAAGCAGATGCCCGCTCATTAGTATTACGATTGCTTGACCGAAGATTGCAAAGCTAAGCGCTAAAATAAGGCTTGTGAAAATGCTTTCAATAATGCTTGTATGTTTTATGAGTATAATTATAAAGCTTATGCCTAAACCTAGAAGTAAGCCCATTAAAAGCCCAAATATGTTGAAGGCGGTTAGGCAGCAGCCTGCTCCGATTAAACTTACTAGCGATAAAACTACAACTGAATTAGTTATAATCTGTGAAATGGTGTCTTTTATATTGCTCAGAGCGGGCAAAGTGATAAATAGTGCGAGTGCAATGCAGACAAATATTGCATAGCCGCCGAAAGAGGAAAGGTTTCCCGAAATTAGCGCAAGCAAAAGAATAGCTGCTGGCGCAAGCACTCTCGCGGCGATCCAAAGAGGATGCTCGCGTTTGCCTGCTGCAACATAAAGTCCTGCAAATATAAGTGCGACGCCTAGCGCGCAAAGAAATGCTGCAAGTATCATACTTGTATTTTACCCCAAAACTTGCAAAAAACAAAACAAAAAGTGCCTTCGGCACTCTTTATTTTTGTATTTGTTTTATTAAATTTTATTGTTAACGCGCTGCAAGTGCGTCAAGTTGAGATTGATGTTTTTTGAAAAAGTCCTCTTTTTCAGCCAGTGTTGCAATCTTGTGCTTGTCGGCATCTTGCATAAAGAAATAGACATTTTCAAAAGCATAGTTCCAATCAAAAGAGCGTTCGTCAAGCCCAAGGTAATTTCTTACCTTTTCAGTGCCTTCTGGCGCAATAGGGTGCAAAAGAAGGTTTGCTGTTTTGATAAGCTGTGCAGCATTGGCCGTTAAAGCTGCCATAGCCTCTTTTGTAGTGGCATTTGCAACTTCTTTTACCCAATACTTATTGATATTTCTCACAAACACGTCAACAACATTGATTACTTGGTGGAACTTCTTATCATACATAAAGCGTTCATAGTCTAAAAGTGCTTTTTCGCATTGAGCCATAATTTCAGGGCTAATCTCGGCATGAGGTAAAACTCCGTCAAATTCCTTTTGAGTAGAGTAGAAAAGGGTTCTCAAAATGCGGTTATATACATTGGTAAGAAGGTTGCCTTCTTTGAGTACTGGGTCAGGTATGCTAGTGTCAGCATCAGGATCGAAGCATTGCGGATTGAAACTTATATTGTTATTTCCAAGGTTCATACCAAGTACATGCATTCTAAACTGCTGCGGAGTGTAATAGTCCAAAAGCTGAGCAGCGGATGGCGGTTTGATTGCCCCTGATGAGCTTGCCTTATTATTCATATATAATAAGCTCTTAATAGGCACGATTTGTGTGGTTTGAAGCTTTCCCTCTGGCGCTGGGAACTGCGCCTTAGCGCCTTGCGTGCAAAGCCAAATTGCCTGCTGCGCTGGGCCATAGAAGTACATGTTATCTTCACCTATAAATTGATAAACTTCGCCGTCATGGCTAGTCCAGTATTTTTGCCATTCAGTGCCGTTGGCACCGATAGAATTCAAATAGGTTTTTGTAAAGGAGATAGGCGCCCAAAGACTTTCTGGCCAAACATAGAAGGTTCGCCCGTCAAGTCCGTCAAGAACAGGGCAAGGTACGCCCCAGTCAAGATCGCCAGTAAGGCGGAAAGGTGTAAGAGTTTTTCCGGTACGGTAACGCACTCCATTGTTTGAAAGCACCTCGCAGGCTTTTTCGCGGTCGGCAAGTTTGTCAAACACCATAGTAAATGATGGTGCTGTTTCTTTGCCTTGAATATCATAATGAGGCAAATTCAAGCTTTTAACCTGCGCTTCATACTCTCTTTTTACATAGATTTCAGGTTTCTTAAAAAACTCTTTGATCTCTTTAATCATGAATTGACTGCTGTCGCTTCTTTTTGAAAGAGCCTCAATCCATTCATTCAAAATATCCAAACATTCGTCAAGGCGGAAGTACCAGTTCTCAATCTTTTTAAGAGTAGGTTTTTCGCCTGTTAGAGTGCTGACGGGGTTAATAAGATCCTGTGGCATATATTGATGCCCAAGGTCGCACTCGTCTGCATAACCTTTTTCACTTTGGCAGCCGTCAATTGGGCATTTACCAACAACTTGGCGACCGTTTAAGAATTGTTTTGCTTTTTCATCATAAAATTGGAGTGAACTTTGCTTTTCAAGTTTTCCAGCATTATAAAGGGCGTTAATAAAAGCCGCACTCTCTTCCTCGTGAACATTTTTGCTTTTGCCAAGTGCGGAAGCGCCAAAAAGATTAAAGGAAATGTTGTATTTGTCAAAAATTTCCTTTTGATTTATGTGGTTGCGCTCAACAAATGCTTCTAGTGAAGCGTCATTTATTTCGCCACTTGCTTTCATTTTGCGATAAGATTCTACCGCTGGTGAGCCGTAGCAGTCAGTTCCAGATACAAAAATCACATTATCTTTTCCTATGCGGTCACGCATAAAACGGGCAAAGGTGTCCGCGCGCAGCATAAGTGCGATATGACCAAAGTGAAGCGATTTATTGCCATAAGGCATACCGCCGGTTATAACGGCATGTTTTGGGAAGATTGGTCTTGGGCGTTTAAACTCGTTCATATTTTTCTCCTTATTCGGCTTTCTTTAAGAAAGTCAATTTATTTTTAATGCGGGTGAGAGCGTTATCAATGCTTTTACTATTCATATCGCCCTTTTGCGAGATTTCTTTATAACTATAACCTTTTAGATATAGTGATAGAACTTTAACTTCCAAAGGGGATAATGTTTGCTTAATTTTTTGTTGAAGTTCCCTAAGGTTTTCGCTTTCTATAGCTCGGTCATCGGGAGTTGGCAGTGAGGAGGGGACAATAGCTTCAATTTTGCTATCAAAGGATTCATCGTCGTCATCTTGTTCCCATAGGTGCAGGGCAGAGGATAAAATTTTATTCTTTTCACTGCTTGCCTTTTTCACTGCCGCTTGTATTTGGTGTTTGACACAGATATAAGCAAAGGTTTTGAAAGAGGCATTTTTGCCAGTTTTAAAGCTGATAATTGCTTGATATAAGCCTATCATGCCTTCTTGGACTATGTCTTCAATATCGCCGCCCAAAAGATAATAACTGCGTGAAATTTTGTTTACTAAATTTTTGTACTTAGTAAGCAAGCTGTTCATAGCTTCGCAATCGCCAGACTGGGCTAACGCGACAAGCTCTTCATCGGTAGCTGCCATTTTGTCCTCCTTTTAAAAGTTTAATTTTCCTAAATACACCATGATATTATTCAAATTGTTGCAAATATAAGAAATCGGGCAATCAACTTTAACTTTAATTAAATCATTTTGTATGCTTTCATATTGTTTTCGACTTAAAATTCGCTCTATAATTGTGTTATCATCACGAATTTCAAGTATTCCAATTCCCGCCCAAAAATCAGTCATTGAAGACCGGCAAGATCCAACATGTAACCAAGTTTCACCGCCAGGACCAAGTCCGAAAGAAAATAGAAGCGGAATGTTTGTATTTTTTTCAAAGAAGTCGTTTCCTCTCACTTCAAAGTCGGCATCAAGAAAAGCTTCGTTGAAAATTCGAGAATGCTTATATAGCGCTTCTTTTTCCGTTTTGCTTAGTTGTGTGTAGTCTACTACTCCATCAAGTTTGAAATTTGTACGAGCTTTATTTATTCTTCGTTCTTGATCTTCTTTGTTATAATTATTAAACTTTTCGGTATATTCTGGCATCATCTCATCAATTCTTGCTAATAACTTTTGCTTGTCAAAGTTGTACCCCTTATATTGTTCTCGTGCAAGGCTTAATTTTAGTTCAGGTTTTCCATTTAATTGTTTATTAAAAAATTCGAGTGCTTGTCGAAAGGTTTTTGTATAACTATCCAGTCCACTTTGTGGTACATTATTAAGTTCACTTAATATGATTTCTTCACTTTCATATTCAATGGTTGTTTTGTTGGCGGAGTAATTTGTAAATATTGGAGACAAATATTCTAGTAAAAATTTGATATTGAATATCTCAGCCCAATCTATGTTAGGATAGGTTGGTGACCACCAATGTTTATAGCCACCAAAACTTGGTACAAAAGTAAGTGGCAATTTATTTTTTATAATATTATCAAGTTTGGTGCCTACCGATTGCTTAATTTCCGGAGCAATGGAATATTTCGTGAATTTTTTAGAGCATAGCCTATCAATAAAACTGCCATTTGAGCAAGTGGGTAGGTCTTTTATCGAAAGCAATTTATTATTTAAATAATTATTAACTTGTGTTTCGATAGATCCCATGTTATACCCCCTTAATTTTTTGCCTAAGTACTTCAAACACTGCTACGCCGCAGGCAACGCTTGCGTTGAGTGAGTTAACTTTACCCATAAGTGGCAGCGTAAGTATGCCGTCAGCGTAGGCGCGAAGAGATTGTTTTATTCCTTTGCCTTCGCTTCCGATAATAAGCGCGATTGGCAGGTTGAGGTTTTTGGAATAAATGTCTTCGCCGCCAGTTTCGCAGGCGAAAACCCAAACGCCAGCCCCTTTAAGCGTGTCGATTGCGTCCTTAAGGTTTGTTACTTTGGCTATTAGCATATTTGTGATAGCACCAGTACTTGTGCGAATTACCGTTTCATTGACTTGGCAGGCGCGGTTTTTAGGAATGATAATTCCGTCCACGCCGGCGCATTCGCAGGAGCGGATGATAGCACCAAAATTGTGCGGGTCTTCAATTCCGTCTAATAGAACTATGAAAGGCACTGAGCTTTGTTGTTTTGATTTTGCTAGAATGTCAGTAACTTCGCAATACTTAAAATCAACTGCCTCCGCAATAAAACTTTGGTGTCGGGAGGTGAGTGATTTTTTGTCAAGGACATTTTTCATAACAAATTCCACCTTGACATGCTTTTTATATGCCAAAGTAACTATTTCGTCATGGCGATGTTCAAGCGCTTTATCCACCATAAGTTTGTTTATAGTTACGTCATTTGAAAGCGCTTCTCTAACCGCATTGCGTCCTTCGATTAACATTTATTCCTCCGAGATTGATAATTTTAAAAACTGTTCAAGTCTTTCGTGGTTGTCACTAAGATAGAGATAACCGATAAGTGCTTCAAACATTGTCGCCTCATTGTAGTCGGCAGAGGTTGCGTTTTTAGCCTGATGATGAGGCTTTGCATTGCGAGCGCGGCGAACTATTGTTTGCTCCTTTTCAGAAAGAAGGGGAGTAAGTTTTTTCATAGCCTTAGCCTGAGCGGCTGCTTTGCAATATTTGGAGGCTTGGGTGTGATAATTATTCATTTTACCTTCCGCCTCTAAAATTTGTCTTCGCACAAAAAGAGTGTGAACTGCGTCGCCGATAAAGGCGAGTGATAAAAGGTTGGTTTCATTTAGTTTTTTAAGAAGTTCTTTGTTTTCCATGGCGTTACCTAGTTGTTAAATCTGAACAGCGCGATGTCGCCGTCTTGGAATATGTATTCTTTGCCCTCTATACGAACCTTCCCATTTTCCCTTGCTTTAAGATAACTTCCAGCTTCCATAAGGTCGTTATATGAAACTATTTCAGCCTTGATAAAACCTTTTTCAAAGTCGGTGTGAATTTTGCCGGCTGCTTGTGGTGCTTTTGTACCTTTCTTAATAGTCCATGCGCGCACCTCTTTTTCCCCAGCGGTGAGGAAGCTCATAAGCCCCAAAAGGTCATAACTTGCAGTAACCAGCTTTTCAAGTCCGCTTTCTTTTATTCCAAGTTCTTCTTTGTAAAAGTCGCGTTCCTCTTTTGGAAGAGAAACAATTTCTTCTTCAAGCCTTGCGCAAAGAGAGATACATTTAGAGCCTTCATTTTGTGCATACTCTTTCACTTTTTGAACATAAATGTTTTCATGTTCAAGATCGTTTTCGCCTATGTTTGCGACATAGATGACGGGTTTTGCAGTTATCAGTTGAAGTCCTTTTAAAATAGCTTTTTCTTCATCGTTTAAGCTCATAGTTCTCACAAGGTCTTCGTCTTCCAGTTGTTCTTTTATTCTAGAAAGCAGGTTCACGCCTGCAATAAGTGATTTGTCACCAGTTTTAACAAGTTTTGCGTCCCTCTCAAACTTTTTGTTGACTACTTCAAGGTCGGCAAGGATTAGTTCAAGATTTATAATTTCAATATCGCGGATAGGGTCAACACTGCCACTTACGTGAATAATCTTGTCATTTTCAAAGCAGCGAACAACATGAACAATTGCGTCCACTTCGCGAATATGACTTAAAAACTTGTTGCCAAGCCCTTCGCCATGACTTGCGCCAGCAACAAGACCGGCAATGTCCACAAACTCAATGGCGGCGGGAATAATCTTTTGGGTATGATAAAGCTCGCCAAGCTTTTCAAGGCGAGCGTCTGGCACATCAACTATGCCGACATTTGGTTCAATTGTACAGAAAGGGTAGTTTGCACTCTCTGCGCCAGCTTCGGTTATGGCGTTAAAGAGAGTGCTTTTCCCTACATTGGGAAGTCCTACAACTCCGATTTTCATTTTTTGTTTTCCTTTTTATTTACTATTAAGATGCGGATTGTTCATTAGCTTCATCTTTTTGAGCAGTTTGAGCTTTTTCTTCATGAGCAGCCGCTTGCTCTTGTACCTCTTCAGCTTTTTCAAGCCCTAAGTACTTTTTAACCTTAGCCGCATTTGCAAGAACATTTTCTGCAGTCTTTTGAACGCTCTTTTGTTTAGAGTCGTCCTCAAGGTTAAGAGAATATGAATTGTCTATTTTCCTCTTGCCCATCTCTTTTTCGAACATTATGCTTGCCCCTCTAAATTGATTTTTGAAGTCGAGAAGGTTTTTGCGAGTGATTCTCTTATTGTCAAGTTCAAGCTTTTGGAAAATTCCTTTATACCTACTTCTTACTGCACTTAGTCCGATAAGAATTTCATCGACATCTTTTTTGTCGCGAGAAGATGCGCGAGGGTCGGAAAGAAGTTCGTTAATTTCGGCAGTGGCATTTTTAAGTTCGATTTCATCAATTTCAAGTTTTTCGTCTTGAATTTCGCGTTTTTTATCCATGCGACTTTGTTTGTCGTCTGCTTTCGCGCCCTTAACTTTTTTGCCAAAGCCCGCATCAATTGTAGCATCGACAACTTCAGGTAATTGTGTGCTACTCTTTAAGCTTTTAACTTCCTTGTCAAAGGTTTCATCTCTTAGTTTGGTGAGATTTTCTTCCGTTATATTTTCCTTCAATGCTTGTTGGAGGGTTTTGCCATTAACTCTATTATTTAAGCCCACCTCAGCTATATCATTTTGTAAGGTTTGAATGTCTACTTCGCGGATATCTTTAACATTTATTTCAAGGGCTTGTAAATTAAGAGTGATTTGCTTAACTTGATTAAAATGTTGCAAAAGATCCTTATTATCTCCCTGCAAAGATTTATCCAGCTTACTAATTTGTTCAAGTGTTTCTTTGTATAGCTTGTATTTTTTGATTTCTTGAGAGCGATCTTTATAATCCGAAACAGCTGATGAAGCTTCGTCCTTGATACGCTCGCAGTTTTCTGTCAAGTTGTCAATCGCTTGGGTGAGCGACTGCTTACCTGCGTCAGTTAATGTGCCGGCGTATTCTACAAGGTTGCCGATGTTTTTATGGTCATGCATTACAAAGTATTGAGCAAAGTCGTCGGAGTAATTTTCAATAAATTCAGATCTCTTTGCATGGTCTGTATATTTGCCGAGCAAAGTTTCCACATATTTAGGACTGCCTTCACGTATTTTCTTGCCTGTAAGGTCGCGAATTTCTTTTGCCTTATCGTTATTTTCTTTTTGCGAATCATTAAGTTTGGCTAAATCTGCAGCAAACTCTTTAGCACCTTCATCAAAAAGCGATTTTGAAAGTGCGGCTTTTTCGTCGTCGCTAAGGGTAGGGAAGTGAGCGTCAACTAGAGCTTTAGCATCATCAGTTCCTGAATTCATTTCACTTTTCAAAAGCTGGTTATATTTTTCTAAGAACGCCTCTTTGTTTTTCATATTGTCAGGGTCAATCATAAATTGACGAAGTGCTTCGGCGTTTTCTTCGCTAAAACCTTCTGTGATATGTTCGAGGAAATTAGCCTGATCTTCCTCAAAAGCAAAGCCTGCTTCCTTAGCCTGAGAATTCATTTTTTGAGCGGTGGTTTCTTGTTCCCAGAAATGTTCCTGTTCTTTTTCAAAAGCGCGTTGCTTTTTGGTGAGTGGATCAAATACGTATTCTTCTAGTTTTAGATAAGGATTTGATAGACGCTCAGCATTTACTGCAACCCAGAAACCTGCTGCGGTTGCAGCAAATCCGAGTGGAATTAGTATAATTGAAAGAAATGGAAAAATCGCTGAAAGGAACATCAATGCCCCACCCATTACAGCGGTTGCATAGCCATATTCAGGTTTAACATCGAGTTTAATTTTGTTCTTTTTAAAGTTGTCTTTGTCAGCAGCTTCGCTCACAACTCCCATAGGGGTGCTGGTGTGAGGGTTTAACGCTCCTTCGGCATGTCTTTCGCGTTTAGGTTGAGTCTTGACAGGTTGATCAATATTTGCCTGCGTAGCGACTTGAGGCTGGTCATCAGTTTGGTTTTGCTGGTCAGTTTCTTCATCTTCATTTTCAGCCTCATCTTCAATAACCATATTTACAGGTCTAATAATATGCTGCGCCTGTTGAAGGGTACGATCATCAAATTCTTTAATGAAGTGTCCATTTACTTTTTTCTGTTTGTCTTCATTGCCTTTTTGTCCATACTCGAAATTTGTAAACTTGTCAAAAGCTTGTACAGTTTTTACACTTGGCGAACCGTCTTTGTTTGTAGGTACGGCATAGTCTGTATGGCGACCATTTGCTTCAACTGAAATATATGCTCTGTGAATTGTCTTTCCATCTACAACTTCATCTCTGGTAACAATTACAGGTTTAGAGATAGGGGAAAGAGTTCCCTTGTTGTACTGCAAGACTTGGTTGTCGCTAGTTTTTATTAGATAGTGATATTCATTGTTTTCACCAGCAAGCGCTAAGAACTGATAGCCCTCAAATCCAAATTCAGCAAAGTTGGCTTCCGTTTCACTGGTTTTAGTTTGTGCATATAAGCCAACCATTTGTTTTAAAAGCGCTGAGCTTTGATAGTTAAGTTTAACGCCTTCATGATTTTCATCAAGTGACCAATTTTTATCGCCAGAGCAAAGTTTCTCAAAAGCGGTGGTTGACATGGTAACATCAATAGGAGTTGCAGCGCCTTCTTTAACAGGAGCGCTATAAGTTGCACGCTGTCCGTCATATTCGAGACTGATCCCAAAAGCATTGATACGGCAGGTGTAATCGGCTGAGCCGTCTTTTGATTTGATCCTTACAACGATGCCACCATTTTTGTGTGACAAATCAATAGGAGCGGCGTCTCCAACAGGCTCGATAGCAAAGTTTGTTAATCCTTTTTCATTTATTTTAAGCTTATCAGTGAAAGGGCAGTTTTTAAAAGCTTTCATGTTTAAAACAAGGCGATAGCTGCCTCCGTCAGTCATGCGAATTTGAGCAAGCGGTTTTCCTGATAACGAAAAGTTCATAAGTGGAGCTTTTTCGCCTGCTGCCATTGCGAAAGTCTGCGCAGCTTTGATTTGCGTATCCTTTAATTTAAGAGTTACGTTATTTTTTACTTCTGCCATATTTTTCTCCTAATTACTTAGTATATAAATATATAATATCATCTTTGAGGAGGATTGTCAAGAATAGTCGATTATAAAACCGACCTCTTTTAAATAAAATTATTCTCTCTTTTCGCGGTTTAAAGATTGCAAAATATGTTGAAAAATATGGTAGAATTATCAATTTTCTTTTGGAGGGGAATAAAAAGGTTGTTTTTTCTTTAAATTTTTGCTAAAATAGGCTAAAGTTAGGAGTTAAAATGGGACTTTTTGGAAATGAGAACAAATCACAAGTTAAAAAATTAGCTAAGATTGCAGATCAAGTTGTTGCTCTTGAAGATAAATATAAAGCTTTTACAAACGAGCAGCTTACTCTTTGCACGCAGGAATTTAAGGACAGACTTAAAGTTGGGCAGACGCTTAATGACCTTCTGCCAGAGGCCTTTGCTGTTGCGAGAGAAGCCTCTTCGAGAGTGCTTAATATGCGACACTTTTATGTTCAAATCATGGGCGGTATTGCGCTCCACCAAGGGCGTATTGCTGAAATGGCAACTGGTGAAGGTAAAACCTTGACCGAAGTTTTGCCAGCATATTTAAATGCTCTTGCAGGGCAAGGCGTGCATATCGTAACAGTGAACGAATATCTTGCAAAGCGTGACTCTGAGTGGATGGGAAAGGTATTTAAGTTTCTCGGCCTTAGCGTAGGCGTGTCGTTAAACGCACAGAACCCAGATCAAAAGAGAAAAGCGTACGCAGCGGACATCACTTACTGCACAAATAACGAACTTGGCTTTGACTATCTTCGTGATAACATGGCGATTGAACCGGCGCAACGCGTTCAGCGCGGACAGGCTTTTGCGATTGTGGACGAGGTGGATAGTATCCTTATCGACGAGGCGAGAACTCCTCTTATTATTTCTGGTAGAGGAAACAAGTCTAGTGAAGATTATGTTAAGGCGCAAAAGTTTGTAAAAACCTTAAATCGTGAAGAAGATGTTGAGATTGACGAAAAGACTAAACAGTTAAACCTTACCGAAAGCGGAATTACTAAGGCTGAAAAGTATTACAAGGTGGAAAGTCTTTCTGATATTGAGAATATTGAGCTTAACCACTATATCAATAACGCTCTTAGAGCCAACTTTACAATGTTTGCCGATAAAAATTACATTGTTAAAGACGGACAAATTTTGATTGTAGACGAATTTACTGGTCGTCTTATGCCGGGACGTCGCTTTAATGCAGGTCTTCACCAAGCTATTGAGGCAAAAGAGGGGGTTGCAATTAAGGATGAGAACCAAACGCTTGCAACTATTACCTTCCAAAACTATTTCCGCCTTTACAAAAAGCTGTCAGGTATGACTGGTACAGCTAAAACTGAAGAGGGTGAATTTAGAACTATTTACAATCTAGACGTTGTTACCATTCCGCCAAACAGACCAAATCGTAGACGCGATGAAGCTGACATTGTATACATTACAGAAAAGGGTAAAATAGATGCCATTATTGAAGAAATAAAGGATTGTAACGAGAAAGGTCAACCTGTGCTTGTTGGTACAATCAACATTGACAAGAGTGAGCTTTTGTCAACCGCTTTAAAACATGCTAAAATTAAACATAATGTATTGAACGCTAAAAATCACGAAATGGAAAGTGAGATTGTGGCGCAGGCTGGAAGAAAAGGCGCTGTTACCATTGCGACCAATATGGCTGGTCGTGGTACTGATATTCTGCTGGGCGGAAATGCTGAATTTATGGCTAAAAAGAGGATGCGAGAGGAGAATTTCAGTGAAGACGAAATTTCTTATGCAACCGCTTTCCATACCATTGATGATGAAAAGATGAATAAGGCAAGAGCGCGTTACAGCGAGCTTTACAATGACTACAAAAAAGTTACCGATGCCGAAAAAGAGGAAGTTGTAGCAGCAGGCGGGCTTCACATTGTAGGTACTGAACGCCATGAAAGCAGGCGTATTGACAATCAGCTTCGCGGTCGTGCTGGTCGTCAGGGCGATCCGGGATCAAGTGTGTTCTTCCTGTCACTAGAAGATGACCTCATTAGGCGTTTCGGCGGTGAAAAGATGCAAAGAATTGCGGCAATGTTCCGCCTCGATGACTCTACACCTATTCAGCTAAAAATGCTCACCAAACAAATAGAGGGTGCGCAAAGAAAAATTGAACTTCAAAACTTTGCTCAGCGTAAAACTGTACTGCGCTTTGACGATGTGCTTAATAAGCAACGCGAAATTATCTATGGCGAGCGTAACACCGTCCTTGACGGCGCTCCAGTTCATGATCAGATTATGAGAATGCTGCCAGAAGTAATTAGCAGAACTGTTCGTAAATGCATCAGTGATGATAAACCATATTACGAGTGGGATAGAGAAAAACTTGAAACCGAACTTGAACGCGGACTACTTGAAAAGGGCAGTGGACTTATAACAGAAAAGTTTATTGAAGGCTGCGACGTAGAGGAAGTGGAAGAAAAGGTACTTAAACTTGTTGATAAGCGATATCAAGAAAGAATTAACGAAGCAAAAGAAATCGGAATTGATTTTGAGTTTATTGAAAGAAGAGTTCTTCTTACTCGAGTTGATGCCAACTGGATGGGACATATCGAAGATATGCACATCATGAAAAATGAGATTTTTGCACGCGGCTTTGGTAACCAAGATCCAGTGCTTGCATACAAACAAGACGGTTTCGAAATGTTCGACCATATGATTGATAAAATTCAGGAGCAGACCTGCCTTATACTTTTAAATAGTCATTTTGAAAGAGCACCCGAGCAGCCACAACAACCACAATTTACAGTTATTCAAACTGTGAAAGAATTAACGCCCGAAGAGCGTGCGAAACAGCAAAAAAAGAAGCTGAACGCGCAGGTGCAAAAGACAGTAAAAAATGAAACTCCAAAGGTTGGACGCAATGATCTATGCCCTTGCGGAAGTGGGAAAAAGTACAAGAACTGCTGCGGTCAGTAGCAACTCTTGATATATAAAATTAACAAAAAATCAATAAAAAAGCGGAAAAATTCCGCTTTTTTTGTTAAATTTTACATTGCAAATGTAAATATAAGGTGGTTTATTCCCATTCATCACTTGTGATTTTTTTAATAATTTCATCTAAATTAATAGTTTCTGCAACAGAATATTTTCCAGAATAAAATTCTTCTTCAATCATAGCTGTCCCCATTTCGCAGTTGTTTTCGTGACAGCTTTTTAGAGCTTCTGTAAGATAAGCTTCAAATTGTTTTGACTCGTTATGTTGCAAGTAGTAGTCCTGCCAAAAACCTAAGCCTTGACGCAAAATATCGTAAATCAGTTTTTGACATTTTTCTAGTTTTGCCATGTCAATATTGTCGGACGCTGCCGCCTTATCTATTTCATGTTGAAAAGTCGTCGCCTCTTGAGCAAAATATTGACCGGAAGTGAACGACTCTCCGATTTTGCCCATTTGCTCGTAATATTCTTTGTGCAGTGCGTCAACCTTTTTAATTTCATTATCGATTAGTTTTATGCAGTTCTCGCTTCCAAGTAGGTGACAGTCCTCACGCAACTCTTGCAATATTGAATAGGAAAACGCTCTTGCATCAACTTCATACGCAGCACTAATATATTCGAGTCGTTGAGTATCTTGTGTGTTGGGGCATATATGTAAACCTACATTTACAAATTGCTCATTAATGTTTCCTCTTTTAGCCCAGTCATGAAAAACATGCTTAGTATAATCGTAACCTACCAAAGCCCTCCAACGAGGATCTATATTTTCAGAAAAATCAATCTTGCCTAAATTATCATTTAAGTGAGAGTAAACCATATCTTGAATAAAATGGCGATACTCGTGCGCAAAAACTCCAATCATTTCAAACATATCAAATTTGTGTTCGTTGTCTATTTCAACTACTGGCAATCCATCTATACGTTTATATCGTCCCGCGACTTGGCTACCATTTTGCAGGGGAAGTTTTGTAAAGTTGAAACATAATTCTTCAAGTGCAAGTTCCTCAAATTTAGGTTCAAGATATGCTTTGGCAAAAGTATAGAAAAAATTCACAGTTTGTTCTTCATCGTTAAACGTAAAGTCGTTTAGTGCATAATCCCAAAACTCTTGTTTTTGAGGGGTTAGTTTCTTTAGTGCCATAGTTTCTCCTTAATCATTGAAATTGTACCATAAAACTATGGAAAAGTAAAGCATTAAAAAAATTTGCGTTTATTTTGATTATTTATGCTTGACTTTATATTTTTTATAATATATAATCACACTAGCAGTATTTTACTGTCCTTGCTTTACTGTCAGGGTAGAGCCAATTAGTCCAAAAGGAGGTAGAAAGTATGAATAAGTATGAACTTCTTTACATCATTTCCAGCGACGTAAGTGAAGAGCAACGCGAAGAGCTTATCAAAAAGTTTTCTTCTTACGTTGAAAATCACGGCGGCGTAGTTGAAGGAATTGATAAGTGGGGAATGAAAAAGCTTGCTTATCCAATCAATTTCAAGACTGAAGGATATTATGTTCTTATGAACTTACAGTTCTCAGCCGCTGAAGTTGACGCAATGGCAAAGCTTATGAACATTACCGAAGGCATCATTCGTCAAATGTTTGTAAGAAAATAAGGAGAAAAACATGAACAAAGTTATTTTAATCGGAAATCTCACAAGAGATCCAGAACTTGCCACAACTAATAGTGGCGTATCAGTTTGCAGATTTTCAATCGCAGTGCAAAGAAATTTCCAAAACAACGAAGGGGAAAGAGGAACAGACTTTTTTAACATTGTTGTTTGGCGCGCACAGGGGGAAAACTGCCACAAATTTTTAAAGAAAGGCTCTAAATGTGCTGTTATCGGACGTCTTCAAAACTCATCTTATGAGGCTCAGGATGGAACTAAGCGTTATGTAACCGACATTGTTGCTGACAATGTTGAGTTCCTTTCATCACGCTCATCTGATGGCGGGGCAGGAGAGAGCGCACCAAGACCAGCCGCTGATCCTAAACCGGGAACTGGCGATCTTGAACCTATCGATGACGATAGCTTACCATTCTAATTAAAAGGAGAAAGATATGAGCGAACAAGTTAAAGAAGAACGCCCAGTTAAGAAATATCGCAAACCTGCAAAGAAAAAGGTATGTGCTTTCTGCGTAGCTGGCGAAAAAGATATTGACTATAAAGATATCGCAAAAATCAAAAAATATATCACTGAAAAAGGAAAGATTTTGCCAAGACGTCAAACAGGCGTTTGTGCAAATCATCAAAGACAACTTACTACTGCAATTAAGAGAGCTAGAAATGTTGCGCTTCTTCCTTATGTAGGAGATTAAAAGGGGTATAAAATGCAAAAGGAAATTCATCCAGAATATCATGAAGTTACCGTTACATGCGCATGTGGAAACACCTTTAAGACAAGAACAAATGCTAAAGGCGACACAATGAGCATTGATATTTGCAACAAATGCCACCCATTCTTTACAGGAAAGAAAAAAGTGGTTGATGCAAGTGGTAATGTTGAGAAATTTAAGAAAAAATACAATTTGGACTAAAAAGCGGCGCTATGCTACGTTTACTGTCGGGTTCGTCAAGCAGTCACTTAGGTTTTACTAAGCTCCTGTTTGCCTCACCCGCCGAGCCTTGCCTAGCTTGCTTTTGTAGCCCAAATTAAAAATTACACAAACAATAAAAAGTGGCTTTTGCCACTTTTATTTTTTTATTCTTTTGGCAATAAATTAAGCATGAAATTTTATTTTTCTTCTTCAAGCGGGGTTAGCGTTTATCAGGGCGGAACGGTGACTACTGCAATTTTAGATGACCACGGACTAAAAAGAGTTGATACAAACTCTACTTTCAACAAGGTTATTTTTTGGAATTTCTTTTTTCTGCGAGGATTGCAGTATTTTATTTTTGGACTTTTTGCGCAGCTTCAAGCCTTCTTTTTAGCGGATGAACTTCAAGAATTTGTAGGAAAAGAAAAAACCAAACTTGATAAAATGGCTGAGCGGTTAAATATTGCAACTCGTTATGTTCAGCTTTTGACGGGAATAATAGTCGGGCTTATTTTAGGTTATCTATTATTTGCGCTTCTTCCTTTTCACTTGACACTATCCATTTTGCCGGCGGCGAGCAGGTATGGGCAGGGTGCTTTTATAGGGCTTATACGAATGGTTACAATTTTTTTGCTCTTTTTACTGCTTAGATTTTTGCCTATTATGCAGGGACTTTATCGTTTTAATGGGGCAACCAATCAAGTCGTCAATAGCAAAGAAAATGCAGCTAAAATTTCGAAAGAAAGTCATCATTTTGCATTAAATTATCTAAATTATCTTGTTTTTGCTTTAATGCTAGGCTCTTTTGTGGTATCATTAGTAGCAATAAGTGGTAAATTCTATTTTATTTACAATATGCTTATCTTGCTTGGGGTTGCAGGGATTAGCTATGAAATTTTGTGGCTAATCAGCCGTGCGCCGCAAAGGTGGATACGCGATTTTGTTATCTTGACCTCTTTTCTTGTGAGTATGAAACCGGGAACGACGCAAGATGAAACTATTAGAGTGCTGCTTATTGAAGATAGCTTTGAAAAGGACTTTACAAGATTGCAGGAAGACAGAGTGCCTATGTCGGCTATTGTTGGCGAAATGCAGACCAAACTTATGCAGGCGGATAGATATGCCCAAAGTGATGTGGACTGGATAATCGCAACAGTGCTAGGAAAGAACAGGGCGGAAATAAAACTTGTGCGCAGCGTGAGCAAAAAAGAGGCTCGCGACATTTTGCGTGCTGGGGCAAGACGGGCTAAGGGTGAGCCGCTTTCGTCTATTTTTGGTTTTGTTGAATTTTATGGACTTAGGTTTGATGTAAATAAAAAGGTTCTTTCGCCGCGTATGGAAACAGAAATACTTGTGGAAGAGACACTTAAACTTGCTAAAAATTTTGAAAATCCGCATATTTGTGACCTTTGCACTGGAAGCGGCGCTATTGCAATTAGCATAGTTAAAAACCTTGAAAAGTGCAAAGTGTGCGGAATAGACATTTCTAAACCCGCCTTACAAGTTGCAGAAAGTAACGCTAAAAAACTAGATGCGAAGGTCGATTTCCATGAGGGAGATCTTTTAAAGGGCTTGAAGAAAGGGAAAAAGTTTGATATTATTGTTTCAAATCCGCCATATATAAAGAGAAAAACGATTGAACAGCTTTCGGTAGAAGTGAAAAAATATGACCCGCTTATCGCTCTTGACGGTGGCGAGGACGGCTTAGATTTTTACAAAGAAATTGTAACTGATGCACCACTTCATTTAAACAAAGGTGGCTACCTTGCTTTTGAGCTTGGCAAAGGTCAGGCGGCGGCAGTGAAGACAATGATGAAAGAGAAAGGTTTTATTGACATTAAAGTCATTAAAGACTATAATACAATAGAAAGGGTGATTTATGGAAGAATTAGCTAAGGAAATATTAACAAAGACACAAAAAGCAAAAGACCGATTTGAAGAATTGACTGGTCTTATTGTTTTGCCGGAAATAATAGCTGACAATAAAGAGTTTAGAAAACTTGTTAAAGAGCGTGCCTCGCTTGAAGACTTGGCGGAGGCTCATGATAAACTTGAAAAGACGCTGGCAGACTATCAGGCAAGCCAAAACGATTACGCACAAGAAACTGACCTTGAAATGCGAGATATGTTTTATGATGAAATCGGAAACCTTAAAACGCAGATTGAACAGCAGGTAGAAGATATTAAAATTTTACTTTTGCCTAAGGATGAAAATGATGACAGCAACGTTATTATTGAAATTCGCTCTGCGGCTGGCGGGGAAGAGTCCTCTCTATTTTGCAGTGTGCTTATGAGAATGTATAATTACTACGCTGAAAGCAAGCATTGGAAAACAGAAGTAATTGACCTTAACGAAACCGAACTTGGGGGCATTAAAGAAGTTACTTTTATGGTTAAGGGTAAGGGTGCATATTCACGATTAAAATATGAAAGTGGGGTGCATCGCGTACAAAGAGTCCCTGAAACCGAATCGCAAGGACGAATACATACTTCAACTTCAACTGTGGCAGTTTTACCTGAGGTAGAAGATGTGGATATAGAAATTAACGACGCAGATATAAGCGTTGATACATACCGCGCTTCAGGTGCGGGCGGTCAGCATGTTAATAAGACCGAATCTGCCATTCGTATAACTCACTTCCCAACAGGAATTGTGGTAACTTGTCAAGATGAACGTTCTCAGCTTAAAAATAAGGAGCGAGCATTTTCTATTCTCCGCTCAAAGCTTTATGATTATTATAAACAGCAACAGGATGATGAGTATAAACAAACTCGTAAAAGTCAGGTTGGAAGCGGGGATCGCAGTGAACGTGTGCGCACCTACAACTATCCTCAAGGTCGCGTAACTGACCATAGAGTGAATGTAACTTCCTATAACTTGGACGGAGTGCTTAATGGTGATATTGACCAGTTCATCGAGGCACTGATTGTGAAAGATAGAACTGAGAAGCTGGCAAACTGCTAATAAAAAACAGCCGATGGCTGTTAGTCTGCTACTATTTGCACATTGAATTTTGCGGAAACTTCTGGATAAAGTTTTGCAGTCACGCGGTAGCTGCCGATTGCTTTAAGAGGTTCTTTAAGTTCAATCTTCCTCTTATCGATTTCATAACCTTTGGCATTTAGACCATCTGCAATTTCTTTTGCGGTTATCGAGCCGAAAGTCTTACCATTTTCCCCACAACGTATTTTTAGGTTGATGGTTGCCCCTTCAAGTTTAGCGGCAAGCTCTTTGGCGGCTTTAAGTTCCATTGCCCTATGATATGAATTTGCTTCCATTTTATTTTGATTTTCGTTAAGTGCTGTCTTATCTGCTGCTTTTGCAAAGCCCTGTTTTAAGAGGAAATTTTTTGCATAGCCGTCGCTAACCTCTTTAATTTCACCTTTTTTGCCAGTGCCTCTAACATCTTTAAGTAAAACTACTTTCATTTTATCTCCTTTTTACAATTTTACTTTATGAAAGGTTAAAAAGTCAATTATTTGGCAATCATTTTGCTCAAAAGGGGATAAAATATGGATATAAGATGCAGAAAAACCAAATGCAAATATAATGATTGCTATACTTGTCGTGCAAAAGGAATACTTGTAAGCCCGCATGTAATTTGTTCAACCTTTGAAAAAGATGATGCCAAGCCTGAACTTGACAGCACCAAACATCTTTTTGAAAAGCCACCTGAGTATGCGCCACAGCGCGATAGCAAAGCTCTTTCAATTCACTGCCGAACTGACTGCCTTTTTAATCATGACGGAAAGTGCGTTTCAAATGGTATAACCATCAATTCTATTACCGAAAAGCCATATTGTGTAAGTTATTTAAAAAAGTGATTGATATTTTGCTTCAGATATTGTATAATGAACGTAAGAGGAAACATTTATGACAGCTATAAATGAAGAAGAAATTGTTACGCTTGCTCCCGAATGTCATGTTTGGGGTGAAGATACAGTTTTGACTGACAAAGATGAAATAGCCTATTATAAAGTGCGTACAAAGCAGCTGATTTTATCGAACCGCCTACTTGGGCAGGTGGACGATGAAGGAAACTATTATATTCCTGAAAAGCTTAGAAGGCAGCTTGCCAAAATGGAAAAGGAAGTTTTGGAGGCGAGCGAAACGCGATATTATGCTGAAAGCTATTATTTTGGACGCACCTTTAACTTTTCAATTGAGGTAACTAATGATGACGGGTTGGTTGCTACGCTATATCTAACCGAACGCGTTGAGGGACATCCAACCTTAACTATTCTTAAAACTTTTATTGCAAGGCTTGTTCTTGGTGACAATGTTGCGATGAGCGAGCGCATATACAAAACTTTCCGTCTTACTGATAACCCTAGTTTGACTGAAGATGATTTTACTGAACTTGCTGATTTCCTTAATGACCAAGCCGAACTTGACGAGATGTATGGTGAGATTGGGGAAATAGGTTCTCAAATTTACATAATGCGTACAATAGCGCTTCTCAAAAATGCGGGCGCGAAAGGACAAAAAGCGCTTGCCGAGTTTTTGCGCGAGGCAAAAGAGCAGGGGCTTCTTGACGAGGAAGATGAAAAGATACTGCTTGGTGAAGAAAATGGCGCTGAGCAGAAAACCGATGATAAACAACCTAAGACGCAAGCAAAGAAGAAGGGAAACTTTGCAGCTCAACATAAGCTTCTTGATAAAGTGTTAAAGCAAGAAGGCGGGTTGGAAATCCTTTCTGCTGACAAAGAGCAGGCAATGAGTCCTAGAAAAGAATATACCGAGGCAATGGGGCAGGTAGCGCAGGCGCAGGCAAAGAAGCAGGAAGGGGCGGTAAGAGTTGACTCTAAGCCTAACGCTAGTAAACCAACAGCTAAAGCAAATGCTAAAAAAGCGCCCGCAAAAGCACCCGCGAAAAAAGCAACCAAAGCTGCTTCAAAGCCAGCAAAAAAGGACGCCCCAAAAGCTGACAAAAAGAAAGATGATAAAAAGGACGAAAAGAAGCCTTTAAACAACTATGCTAGCGAAGTTGTAAGTACTTCTAAATCATTGGGGACTGACAAGAAAACTGACAGTAAACCAGCCGAGCAAAAAGAAACAAAAACGCCAACCCCGCCATCAAAGGATGAGGGGAAAGGCGAGAAGGAAAAGGATGCTTCTGTAGACGTTATGACTCAATTTTTGCGTCGGCGCGCAGTTATTGCAGAGGAAAGCCCTCAGTTAATACGTAAACAAGAAAAGATTCTTGAGAAGAATGATGCTGAAACTTACAAACTGTCACCATCGTTTGAAGATGTGACAGGAACAACATTATTAGATGCAGCTCGCTTATTAGAAGATGTTAATAAAAGTAACTCGATTCACGTAGAAGACGAATTTGAAGGATAATAAAAAAGGAACGGTAAGTTCCTTTTTTTAATCGTCTTCAGCAGGTTTTTTGCTTCTTTTATTTATAGTGTTTAAGCACAAGTTTAAACTTTTTGAAACTTCTACCATTTCTTGTTTAAATTCTTTGGTATGAATATTTTTTAAAGTGCCATCATCCTTGAAAAATAATTCCATAAATTTGAGAATATTAAATGAGATTACGTTTTCTTTTGTGTATTTAGTTCCTTGATCTGAATAGAGGTGAGAAAAATCGAAAATGTCGCCATTAAAGCGAGCAAAAGTGAGGTCATACATTTCCCTAAAAATGTCTAAACCTTGTATTTTATCCCAGTTTTCCTTAAATTTTTTAAGTAATCGATTTGATTCCTTGACATATTGCGTAGATCCTGGAAAATTATAACCTGGCGCGCCATTTAATATGTTTGTATCAAAATTTGTAAGTTTTTCTATTCTGCCATCGGTAACGGCTTGAAGTTCACCGAGTATTGCAATGCAATTGATTTCAGCGAACAATTGGTAGTTAAGTTCACCATCGTTTGGAGTGTTAAATTTAGTTCTCATATACTTATAGTCTTTGGTATCTATCATATCTAATCTTCTCCTCTTGCCCATATAGTAACACATTTGAAGTCAAATGTAAATACTTTTTTGAAAAATTTTTTGTGTTTTATTGTTATTCTTTTTGTATATATTTTATTCATCTAAGCACCATAAGTGTATGAAAAATAGTGTAGGAAAGGGTGCTATTATTTTGATTATAAGCGGTTTCATCTGCAAGCTTTTTGGCGCTTTTTTTCGTCTTCCACTTACCAATATTTTAGGGGTTGAAGGAATTGGTGTTTTTCAACTTGTTATGAGCCTTTATTCGCTTTTGCTTGTGTTTACTACTGGCGGAGTGACTACCGCACTTTCTAGGTTGGTTTCAGCGGCGCGGGCGAGAGGGGAAGTTAAAAAAGTGCAGTCGGTGGTTTGGGCTGCAATCATTTTTACGCTGTCGCTAAGCTTTGTTTTGGGAGTTATAATTTTTCTATTTGGCAGACCGATTGCCTCTATGCAGGGTGCGACTAGTGCAGGACTGGCGTATAAGCTTTTTATTATCCTTCTTCCTATTGTGGCGCTTATTGGAATTTTGCGGGGGATTGTTCAAGGTTATGAGAATATGACGCCAACCGCAATTAGTCAGATTATTGAGCAGATTATAAAGTTTGCTTTTGGACTGATCCTTGCATACTTTTTAAGTGCGCGTGGGGTGGCGTGGGGCGTGTTTGGTGCATTTTTAGGTATAGCTTTAAGTGAAGTTTTAGCGCTTGCGTACCTGTTGTTTTTTATAAAAAGAAAGGATGTTCTCGGCTTTGCAAAGCCGCAGTACAAACCATTTTTTGAGGCGGCGCTGCCACTCACGCTTAGCGGTGCAGTCGTGCCAGCAACCCATGCAATTGATGCGCTGATTGTTGTTCCTCTTCTTGTGAGTGCAGGCATTGAAAGCGGTCGTGCGACCGCACTTTTTGGACTTCAAACAGGGGTTGTTGGAGCAATTTTAAATTTTCCTTTGATTATTTCGCTTTCAGTTGCTATGGCAATACTTCCCAAAATCTCATTTTTAACTACTGCCAAGCAAAAAGAGCAGCAACAAAAATTAATATCAAACTCTTTTTCGCTTATGTGGGTATTTTTGTTGCCTCTTGCTTTTGGTTTGATGGCGATAAGTCCTGTACTTTATCCTATTATTTACCCTAGGGTGATAAATGGATTTTTAAGCGAGGCGATTACTTTAACTATGTTAGGCGGAGTTAGCATTATTTTAACCGCCATTATGCAATTTTTGCTTGCTGTTTTGCAGGCAAGGGGATTATATAATTTTTCCTTTATCGCGACCCTTAGCGGCGGAATTATTAAAATTTTAATTGTTGTACTATTCGCACGATTAAAGCATGTTGGAATATATGCTTTGCCACTTTCTAATATTGCGCTCGCCGCGATAGTTTGCGTATTTGGACTTATAAAGCTTGGAAATTTAGTTAAAATTGATATTTTTGAAGTTATTTTACCATTACTTGCTGCGCTGATTATGTTTATGGGAGTGTGGGCGTTTATAAAATATTCGCCGCTTTCACCGCTACTCAACTTAATCTTTGCGGTGGCGATTGGCGGACTTATTTATATCTGTCTACTTTTACCACTTGTAAAAGAGTATATAAGTAAAATTTTTAAAAGAAAAACCGTTGAATGTGAAAATGAGGCTAAATAGTTTTTGTTTTTTAGTTAAGTTTGATACAATTAAAACATGAAAATTGACAAGTTTGATTTTGGAGATAGTTTGATTTTAGCGCCTATGGCGGGCGTGAGTGATGTGGGGTTTAGGGCAATATGCTCCGAGTTTGGTGCTGACGCGACGGTAAGTGAAATGCTTTCAGCGCGAGCCATGGCGCATAACCCTAGAAAAACCGAATTTATGACTCAGTCGCATGAGGCTGAAAAAATCAAAATAGGCCAGGTGTTTGGGCATGAGGCGGACATAATGGTCGCGTCTTTATCCAATCCCATTTTAAGCAAATATGACATTATTGATATTAACATGGGCTGTCCTGCGCCAAAGATAATCAAAAACGGGGAAGGCAGCGCTCTTATGAAAAATATTCCGCTTGCCCGTGAGATAATTTCCTCTATGGTTAAAGCGTCAACCCGCCCGATAAGCGTAAAATTTAGACTTGGCTTTGACAAAGACATAAGCAGGCAGTTTGGACGTATGTGCGAAGAGGCTGGGGCGAGCTTTATCACTCTTCATGCAAGGACAACGGCGCAAGGTTATAGTGGAAAAGCTAATTTGGATGCGATTGCAACCTTAAAGGCAAGTGTAAACATTCCAGTTGTTGGAAACGGAGATGTTGTAGACATGGAAAGCTATCAAAAAATGCTCGCAACAGGTGCTGATGGCGTTATGATAGGGCGAGGCGCTCAAGGAAGACCATGGATTTTCTCTTTATTAAAAGGCGGCGAGCAGCCCAAAGATATTTATAAATATATTGAAAAACATGTTCAAATTTTGAGAGATCATTATAATGAAGAGTGGCTGACGCTATATATGCGCAAACACTTTTTGTGGTATACTTCGGGGCTAATAGGGGGGAGTGAGGTTAGACGTTCACTTGCGACAAGTCCTAGCATTGATGAAAGTTTAAAAATCCTTAAAGAGATACTAAAATGATTTTGAATTTTTGGTCAAACATAGTATTATTAAAGTGATAGGAGGAAGAATGAAAAGAACAGTTCAAGACCTTGTAGGTCTTAAAGGCAAAGTTGTACTTCTAAGAGTTGATTTTAATGTTCCGCTTGATACAGTGGGGCGTATTTTGGATCTTAACAGAATCAACAAGGCCATACCTACCATTAAATACCTTACCGAGCAGAAAGCTAAGGTTGTTATTATTTCAAGTTTAGGTAGACCGATTGGGTATGAAGTGCGTTCGTCCTTATGGCAAATTTCACTAATACTTATGAAAAAATTAGGCTCAAAAGTATATTTTAGCAATAAAGTTTATGGTGATGAAGTAAAAGTACGCATTAAGACTATGGAACCGGGCGATGTTCTTCTTCTTGAAAATGTGCGTTTCTATCCAGAGGAAAAAGCTTGCGATATGAAATTTGCTAGAAAGATTAGCGAACTTGGAGATATTTTCGTCAACGACGCATTTGGCACAGCACATAGAAAGCATGCATCAACCTACGGCATTGCAAGACTTATGCCTAATGCAATTGGTCTTTTAATGGAAAAAGAATATAATTCTATTTCTGCTGCAATGGAATCGCCAAAGCATCCATTTGTGGCAATTATTGGCGGAACAAAAGTGCCTGACAAGATTAAGATTTTGAAAAGGTTTGTAGATGTGGCCGATACAATCATAATAGGTGGAGCAATGGCATACACCTTCCTTCTTGCAAAAGGCGTGCCAGTTGGGCAAAGCATTACCTATCTTGATAGCCTTCAAGATGCAAGAGAAATTTTGGATTATGCTTCTTCTTGCGGGAAGAAAATCATTCTTCCAATTGACCATGTGGCACTTCGCAAGGATGATAAAAAGGGGAAGAAGTTCGTTACCGATATTCTAGGTGAAGACATGGTGGGCATGGATATTGGGCCAAAGAGCGCAAAGTTATTCGCTACCGCGATTAAGAGCGCCAAACAAATTATTTGGAATGGCCCACTTGGCAAATATGAAGACCCACGCTTTAAGGACGGAACATTTAAGGTGGCAAAAGCGGTTGCTGCGAGCGGAGCATATTCAATCGTTGGCGGCGGGGATAGTGTGAGTGCTGTTAAAGAATGTAAAGTTGCTGATAAAATCAGTTTCCTTTCAACTGGCGGCGGTGCAACCTTGAAACTTATTGAAGATGGGAAATTACCTTGCCTAGAAGTCATTCAGGAGAAGATAAGATGAAAAAAATTGTAGCAAACTTTAAAATGAACCAAACTCCGACCGATACTAAAAAATATCTTATGACCTTTCTTTCCAGAGTGAGCGAGGACGCTGATGTAACGCTATGTCTTCCATTTACTAGCATTGCGGAAGGGGTGTATTTAACCCGGGGCGGAAATGTTAAGATTGGCGCGCAGAACCTTAGTGATGAGGAAAAAGGAAGCTTTACAGGTGAGATTTCTGGCGCTATGCTTAAAGATGCTGGCGTAAGTGAGGTAATAGTCGGACATAACGAACGACGAGCAAAATTTAAAGAAAATAGCAAGATTATTAACAAAAAAATTAAAATTGCCCTTAAAAACAGACTTAAAGTTATTCTTTGCGTTGGTGAAAGCCTCGCACAGCGAAATACGCTTAAAACTTTTGAAGTGCTTAAAGAACAGCTTGAAGAAGCGCTTAAAGGGTTATATCAAAATGAACTTGACCGTATTGTAATTGCCTACGAGCCTATTTGGGCGACAGGAACTGGCAAGCATGCAACTCAAAAGGAAGTTGAAGAGGCGGTTAAAATTATCCGTAAAGTTATTTCGGAAGACTTTTCTGCCGCTGCCGCTGAAAACATTTGCGTGCTGTATGGCGGAAGTATAACTCAGAAAAACTGCAAGGCAGTAATGAACGCTAAGGGTATTAACGGAGCGCTTATTGGCGCTGCTAGTTGCGACCCTCTCGAACTTGTGAAGATTATTAATATAATATAAAAAGCGGCTGTCAGCCGCTTTAAATCGTTTGCCTTTTTGAAATAAGAATTGTATAATCATCTTAGGAGAAATTATGGAACACCTTGCACTTTACAGAAAATATCGTCCAACCACCTTTGAAGGAGTAATAGGACAGGAGCATATAACTAAGGCACTTGAAAATCAGATTGCAAGTGGCAAGATTGGGCATGCCTATCTTTTTACAGGCTCTCGTGGTATTGGTAAGACAAGTGTGGCTAGGATACTTGCCAAGGCGGTTAATTGTGAAAACAATCAAAATGGCTCACCTTGCGGGCAATGTGAAAGTTGCAAGAGGTTTGAAGGCGACATCAATGTAATTGAAATTGACGCGGCTTCAAACAATCGCGTGGATGATATTCGTGAAATTCGTGAAAAAGTAAAGTTTCTACCTGTAAATGCTAAGTATAAGGTATATATTATCGACGAAGTGCACATGCTGACCGACAGTGCTTTTAATGCGCTACTCAAAACACTTGAAGAGCCGCCTGCTCATGTTATATTTATTTTGGCGACAACTGAGGTTCACAAACTTCCAGCGACTATTCTTTCAAGATGCGTTCGTTTTGATTTTAGACTTGTGTCAGTAGACAATTTGACCAAACTTTTACGAGAAGTCCTTGATAGCGAAAATATTTCCTATGAAGATGAGGCGCTTAAACTCATCGCGGCAAGCGGTGAGGGAAGTGTGAGAGATACACTTTCTATCGCTGATAGCGTTTGCGCATATAGCGAAGGCGGAGTTACCAAAGAGGCTGTTTTGAAGGTGCTAGGCAGAACTGACTATGATAACCTCATCCGTTTTTATGATCTTCTCCTTGCAAGGGAAGCGGGAGAAATGCTTTCATTTATTGACGAACTTGATCATAGCGGTAAAAACATGTCCGTTTTTGTAAAAGATTTATCTAAGCATGCGAGAAACCTACTCATTGCATTGACATGCAGACAACCTAATGATATTTTAAATCTTCCAACTGAGGTTATGGAAAAGTATGCTTATCAAGCGTCTAAGTTTGAGGAAAAGAAACTCATTTCGTATATGCAAATTTTCGGTGGGGCTGAAAATGAACTTCGTTATACATTGTCACCGAGATTGCTGCTCGAAACGTTAGCACTTTCTGCTATGTTGGATATGCCGGCTGAGGATGTAAAAAAAAACTAAACTTGATGCCTAAAAAAGGGTCGGTTAGTGCAAAAACAATATGGGGCAAGGTAGTACTCTTTTTGAAAGAACACCGATTTGTTGCACTGCATGTAGCGTGCGGGGACATAACTGATGTTTCGATTGAAGAAAACAACCTTGTTGTGCATATAAAAGATAGTATGCTTAATCAACTTTTGGGCGATGGAAGACGGGAGATTGAAAATGCTCTGCGTTGGCAGGGGCTAGATATAGGTTTTAAGCTTGACTATCGAGTACGCGAAAAAAGTAATGAAGAAAAGGATATAGAAAATTTAAAAGGAAAGGTGGGACAGTATCTCATCATAAAATAGGAGGTTAATATGGCTTACGGTGGATTTGGAGGCTTTGGCGGCGGAAATATGCAAGGGCTTCTTCGTCAAGCACAAAAGATGCAGGAGGATATGGCAAGAGCAAGAGCCGAACTTGATGCAACTGAATTTACAGCGCGTTCAGGCGGCGGAATGGTTGAAGTTGTCATGATGGGCAATAAAAAGCTCAAAAGTGTAAAGATTAAAGAAGAAGTGGTTGATCCTGATGATGTTGAAATGCTTGAAGATTTAATCATTTCTGCTTTTAACGACGCTCTTAGCCAAATTGAAAGAACTGAAAAGGAGAAAATTCCACAAATTCCGGGGATGTAAAGATGCAAAACGAAATTATAGAACGTTTAATTGAACAGTTCCGCACTCTTCCGGGTGTTGGCTACAAATCCGCTCAACGCTATGCCTATTCAATCATTGAAGGCTCAAAGCAGAGGGCGGAAAATTTTTCACACGCTATTTTAGAGGCAAAGAGCAAGATAGGCTTTTGCAAGACCTGTGGAAATTTCACTGACGAGGAGATTTGCCCTATATGTAAACGTCGAAACCACAAAATTGTGTGTGTAGTTAAAGAACCGAAAGATGTTATTTCAATGGAAAAAGTGAAAGACTATGAAGGCGTTTATCATGTGCTGTTTGGTACGCTCAGCCCACTTGAAAATAGAGGACCTGATGATATTCGCATCCGTGAACTTTTAGATAGAGTTGGCAGCGAGGGCGTTGAAGAAGTGATTATGGCTACAAACCCAGACGTTGAAGGTGACGCGACAGCCATGTATATTTCTAAACTTTTAAAACCTCTTGGCGTGAAAGTTACAAGACTTGCTCAGGGCGTTTCTATGGGTAGCGACCTTGAATATGCTGATGAAGTTACTCTTTCAAGGGCAATGGAAGAGAGGAGAGAGATAAAATGATTAAGGACAGAATTGAACAAATTTTAACTGATGGTGCAAAGGCGGCGGGCTATGATGAAAAACTTAGTTGTTCTTTTTCTGCGCGAGAGGGAAGCGACTATCAATGCAATGACTGCTTCGCGCTCGCAAAGAAATTTGGAAAAAATCCGTTTGAACTAGCAGAAGAAATCGTAAATCATATAGGTTATAAACCTTCATTTGAGTTTTCGGTAGCAAAACCTGCATTTATAAATATTAAAATTACTGACTTTGCTTTTGAACTTCTTGGACAAGTCTTTTTGGAAAATGAACGCGGAGGCGTTAAGGAGCATGTGAAAAGCGAACTTGTAATTTTGGATTATGGCGGGGCTAATGTTGCCAAAGCACTCCACGTTGGACATTTGCGTCCAGCAATCATTGGAGAAAGTTTGAAAAGACTGTATAAGCTCATGGGGGACAAAGTTATAAGCGATGTTCACCTTGGTGACTGGGGACTTCAAATGGGGCTTACCGAGCTTCAACTTTATGAAGATGGAAAGCTTGATGGCTACTTTGGGAAAGGGCAAAATGCACCACTAACTATTGATGACCTCAATGAAGCATACCCTAAGGCAAGTGCCAGAAAACAGCAAGATGAGGATTTCAGAGAAAGAGCTGAAAGCTGGACACTCAAAATTCAAAGACGCGAAAGCCCATATTATGAAATATATAAGGTCATTCGTGAACTTTCGGTTAATGAAATTAAGCAAAACTATTCCAAACTTGGTGCTGAGTTTGATTTATGGTATGGCGAGAGTACAGCCGATCCGTATTGTCAGGATGTAATCAATATTTTGAATAATGAGGGACTTCTTCGTCGTAGTGAGGGGGCAATGGTTGTCGATGTCGCAAAAGAGGATGAAAATTCACCAATGCCGCCTTGTCTAGTTCAAAAATCTAACGGAGCGGTATTGTATGCGACAACAGATATTGCTACTATCTTAATGAGAAATATTGCTTATCCAAATGTTGACCGAATTGAGTATGTTACCGACGGTAGACAAAAAATGCACTTTACTCAGGTGTTCAGAGTTTGTAAATTGTCGGGCATATCACCAGAGGGACAACAACTTGTACATATTGTAAATGGAACAATGAATGGTAGTGACGGCAAACCATTTAAAACTCGCAGCGGTGATACGATTAAGCTTGAAGACATTATTGAAATGCTTTCAGCAAGCGCACGAGAAAAGCTAAGAGCAAATGGTGCGAGCGAAGATGACGCACTTAAAATAGGGGTTGCGGCTATGAAGTTTGGCGACCTTATCAATAATGTTTCAAAGGATTATGTATTTGACCTTGATAAATTTATGTCCTTTGAGGGAAAGACTGGCCCGTATTTGCAGTATACAGTAGTTCGCATAAACTCAATACTTAAAAAGACGCAGGATACGCCTGCTGGCGGTATACGTATTAGAAACGAAGAAGAGCGCAATATTATGAGGGCAATTTTGAGGCTTAACTCTTCCTATGAAGTATGCTATCGGGAAAAGAGCCTTAACAATCTTTGTTCAGCGCTTTACGACCTTGCGAGTGCGTTTTCAACCTTCTATAACAATCACAATGTTGTTAATGAACAAGATCCAAAAGTTAAAGCAGGGTATGTGGCACTTTTGCAACTTGTTAAAAAGAAGTTGATTCAAGGTTTAGACGTGCTTGCAATAGAAGTTCCAGAGCGTATGTAGAGTTGATAAAGTTTTTAAAAAAATCTTTTAAAAAGGTATTTACATTTTAGAAAAAGTGTGCTATTATATAGCCATAAATGGAGGACGACTATGGGAATTGTTAAAGCAAATATTGCATACATTTTGAATGATATGACCGCAATGGCTAACAAAGAAAGAGTTAGTTTAAAAAGTAAAACTGCGCAAACTGTTTACGCTGAAGAAAAACAGGTAAAAGTTGAAGTTGAACAATAATCACAAATAAATTGCCCCTTTTGGGGCATTTTTTTGTTAAAAAGTGCGAAAATATTTTGATAATAGCAAAAGTTGTGTTATTATTGAAATAAGGAGAGGCTATGCAGCGTTTTGTTTACCCAGCTATTTTTTATAAAGATGACGATTGCTATCGCGTTCTTTTTCCAGATATTGAACTTGCAACCGATGGCGCATTTATGGAAGAGGCATTTTTGTATGCTAAGGAGTTTTTGAAACAATATTTTGTTCAAGCAATTAAATATGATTTCGATTATAATATGCCAACTGACTTCCAAGAGGTAAAAGATCAGTGCAAGAAGGACGATGTCTTAATGCTAATTGACTGCGCAGTCACAGATAAAGATTTGAAATAAAAACGGACAACATGTCCGTTTTTTTATCTTGACATATTTTATTTAAGACAGTAAAATAAAAGTGGAGGAGATATGGAAGGATTTGTTTATCACGGAAGCGATAGGGGAGATATAAAGGTTTTTAGACCTAGACAAGCGACACAAAAAGGTGAATTTGTCTATGCAACTCCATACTTTGAACTTGCAGGCATTTTTGGATTTAGGGCAGGAACAATAAATGCAGATTTGAGATGTAAATATGGTAAATATGTCGTTGTAGAAAGGTCAAAGGATTATTTTAAAAACCATGACAAGCCAATTTATATTTACAAACTAGATGCAAAAGATTTCGATTATTTTGACGAAGATAATTGGGGACGTAATGAAGTTCGGTCACCTAAGGAAACCGAACCTTTAGAAGTAACTAAATATGATAGTCATTTGCACATGTTACAAGAATTTGAACAGCAGGGTAAAGTTGAATTATTTTTATATCCAGAAAAGCCCGATTTTTTACCAGAAAATGATTGTGATTTAATTTGGTCTATGGCGCAAATTTATGCTATGAATCCAGAAAGAACATATATTTTTGATCAGCTAAAAGAGGCAAGACCGGATTTTACAGAAGTAATCGACCATGTAAAAGCTCAGATGGAAGGAATGGATAAAACTAGCATGGTAGATTATGCTAATTCTTTATATGATTTTAAAACGAAAAAAGCAGGAGAAAGCATAGCAAAATTTTTTAAGGTTGATGAAAATACTTAAAGTGTTTCTTTCATCAAATTTTGATATAAAATAAGTATAAAACTGTTGACAACTTTGAATAATTATGGTATTATATGACTAACACTTCATCGCGGGGTGTTAGTTTTTTGTTAGGAGATAAATTATGGCAGCACCAAAACGCAAATTGATTACTCTTGCTTGCACTGAATGTCAAGAGAGAAATTACGCAACATCTAAGAATGCGACAGCTAATCCTGAGAGAATTGAAATCAAAAAATTCTGCTCTCGTTGTGGAAAGAGAACTGTTCACAAAGAAACTAAGTAAACTGGGGGAACTATGTCTAAAAAGTCGAAGAAAACTGATCTTACGACAGAGGTAGCGGCTGAAGAAACTATGGCAGTAAACGATCCAAATCCAAAATCTGCCAAGGCTAAGCCAGCTGACAAAAACGCTGATAAAAAAGCTAAGGACAAGAAAAAGAAAAAAGAGCGCAAGCATACAGTAGCCAAGAAGACTAAGGAAACTGTGTCTGAACTTAAAAAGGTGACTTGGCCAACCTTTAAAGAGGTTGTTAAAAAGACTGGTGTCGTACTTGTGGTTGTGCTTATTTTTGCAGTAGTTCTTTTCGGAATAGACTATCTGCTTGGCCTATTATTTGGTCTTCTTGCACCAGCAGCGTAAAGGAGTAAACTATGGAAAATAAGGAAATTGAAACCAAAACAAGTGACGACATTATCACAGTTCCAACTGAATCTTCAAGTGATTTAGCTCAGAAATTGGAAGCAAAATGGTATGTGCTTCACACCTTTTCGGGATATGAAAATGTAGCCAAAGAAAATCTTGAAAATATGATTGAAAAATTTGGTCTTCAAGATAGGATACTTGAAGTAGTTATTCCAATGGAAGATGTTGTTGAAGAGAAGAATGGTAAAAAGAAACTTGTTCAACGCAAGGCAATGCCATGCTATATCTTAGCAAAAATCAAATACGCTGATGACCTTTGGCACAATATCATCTATACTCGCGGAGTAACTGGTTTTGTAGGGCCTAAGGGACGTCCACTTGCTCTTACCGAAGAGGAAGTTATGAAACTTCGTCTTGAGAAAATTAAGGTTGAGGTTGACCTTGCAGCAGGTGACAGAGTTGAAATAGTTGATGGACCACTTAATGGTATGATTGGACAAATCACTTCTGTTAATGGCGACATGAACCAACTTACTGTCAATGTTGAAATGTTTGGTAGGGAAACCGCCGTTGACCTTGAATTTGCTCAGGTACGAAAAATTAACTAATTATGGTATATCGCGGCTAACGCCGCTTACATATACACTAGGAAAGACCTAGTATAAAAAACTAAGCGTGGGAGAACGGAACTGCAACCGTTCAAAACTAACCACATAAGGAGGAAAAAATGGCAGCAAAGAAAGTTGCAGCAGTTGTTAAATTACAATTGCCAGCAGGTAAAGCCACACCGGGACCACCAGTAGGTTCTTCACTTGGACCTCATGGTATCAACATCGCTGGTTTTACCAAAGAGTTCAATGACAAGACCGCCGCTTCGGCAGGGCTTATCATTCCAGTGGTGATCACTATCTATGAAGATAGAAGCTTCACCTTCGTGCTTAAAACTCCACCAGCAGCCGTACTTATCAAGAAGGCTATTGGACTTGAAAAGGGGAGCGCAGCACCAAACAAAACAAAAGTCGGACAAATTACAAGAGCGCAAATTAGACAAATCGCTGAAACCAAGATGCCAGATCTTAACTGCACTGACATTGAATCTGCTGAGTCTATGATTGCCGGCGCCGCACGTAGTATGGGCGTTAAGGTTGTAGACTAAGGAGGGCAAAATGAAAGTAGGTAAAAGATATAAAGCAGCTTGCGAGCAGCTTAAAACAGGCGCTTATGATGTAAATAGCGGATTTGACGCACTTTTAGCTCTTCCAAAGGCTAAGTTTGATGAAACAGTTGAACTTCACGTAAGACTTGGCGTTGACGGACGTAACGCTGATCAACAAGTTCGTGGCGTGTGCGTACTTCCAAATGGTACTGGTAAAAGCGTAAGAATCTTAGTTATCGCTAAGGGCGACAAGGCAGACGATGCACTTAAAGCAGGAGCTGACTATGTTGGCGCTGAAGACATTGTAGCTAAAATCCAAGGTGGATGGCTTGACTTTGACGTATGTATCACAACTCCTGATATGATGGGCGTTGTAGGACGCGTAGCTAGAGTACTTGGCCCTAAAGGCCTTATGCCTAACCCAAAGAGCGGAACAGTTACTATGGATGTTGTAAAAGCTATCACTGATGCGAAAGCTGGTAAGGTTGAATATAGACTTGACAAGAGCAATATTGTTCACGTAGTTATCGGTAAAGTAAGCTTTGGTAAAGAAAAGCTTGTTGAAAACTACAATACGGTTATTGAAGCTATTGTAAAGGCAAAACCAGCCGCAGCTAAAGGACAATACCTTAAGAGCATCACTATTGCTTCTTCAATGGGACCTGGAATTAAACTTGTTACAACTATGTAATAATAAAAAACTTGCATTATTTGCAAGTTTTTTTATTGCTCTTCTAAATGGTTAAGCTTGTTTTCAATAGTATTAAACTCATTTGCTATATTTTGAATAGTTGTAAACAGTTCCAACTGTTTATGAGGGAAATTTAAGTTAGCGCTAACCAAGCCTTCTTTAAAGGACTTAGCTTTTAAAATGATATGCCTGCAATGAAGTCTAATTTTTTGTGCTTCGATATTTTGCACACCTTCTATAGACTCTTTGTAGCTGTTGGCTTTTGAAATAGCCTTATCCAGCTCTTCAGCTACTTCTTCTAAAGTAAATGTTCTAAATTTCATATATAAACTCTCCTAGAAATATTATATCAAATTTCGCGGTTTTGTCAATAATAAAAGAAAATTTATAAACCGCGGAATTTACTTGACAAATCCCCCCCCGAGTAAAATAGAAGGTGAGGAGGGCAGATATGGAAGTTGGCTGACTCATCAGGCGTTTATGCCACAAAAAAGAAGGCGTGAGCCTTCTTTTTTAAGCCTCGTATGTGTGCTGCTGGCATAACTTTTCGCCATCTTCTCAAGGTGTGCAAACCTATTAGGAAGGATATCTATGCAGTATTTGTAGGCATATCTTTGCGTTTTTGCATCTGCGTAAATTGCAACGTTAAACCATTCAATGGCAGGGCCGAGTTCTTTTAGTAATTTGTTATATTTTTTGAGCAAATCATTCGCTTTGCTGTCAAGGCTGATAACTTTGCTTGCAGGCTCTGCAAATGCGCCGCCGGCTAAAAGTTGTTTGTCAAGGAGGCTGCTTTTGATTTGCTTAAGTTGCTCAATTCTTGTAACGGTATCTATAGTAATTTTTTCAAGAGTTTGAATTTCATTTTGAAACATGCTATTTTCTTCCATAAGTTCTCTCCTTATTCATCTTGAAATGAAAGTTCGTGTGTGATTTCGCTTTCAATTTCCCCAAATATTAGCCATCTGCCTGTGCAAGCAGTCTTGTTCCACAGTGTTTTGGCATTAGCTGAAAGAAAGTCAAGGTATGCTTCAAGTTCCAACTTGCTGTTAGCTCCAACTTTTATAGCGCCTTCAAGCAATACTTCTTTAATTCTTTGGTAAAAAGATAAATCCTCTATACCTGCTATTTGAGCTTTTTCTAAACTCGATTTCCCAACCCCTAGTTCAAACTGGTTTTTTGCAACAGCGAGTTGAAGATAATTTTCCGCAAGACTATCAAAGTTTGCAAGTTTCTTCTTTTGTAGCATGGTATATAGGGTTGAGTTTAATATTTGCTTTTCACTCTTATCACATTCAAAACTAGAAAAAGCAAGATTTTTTGGGTCTGATATAGAAATATCATTCTTTTTAAGATGTTCAGCTAAAATTTGAGTAAGTGCAGGTCTTAAAAAGTTTTTGTTTTCCATTGTCATACAAGTTCCCTCCTTTGTATAGTTAAATAATATCATACTTTCAGATTTTGTCAAGATAAAATTTTATATTAAGTAAAAAAAGAAGGCGTTTGCCTTCTTTTTTATTTAACCTTTAAGCGTTTTCTAAGTAAGATTGTAATAAGTGCAATTGCTACAACTGCAATGACTGCAATTACAATAGCTATAATTGTCCAAGTGTCTAAAGGTTTTGTTTTAACAACCTTATAGCTGAACAAAAGGTTTCCGCCAGTTGTGAAGATTTGAATATAGTATGTGCCTTCAGCTTCAGGAACATATACTGTTGCATTAGCTCCGCCAACTGCTTCAAGTGTATCAGCATTGATAGGCGTTTCCTGTGAGCCAATTTTAATTACGCAATCACCAACTGTTTCATAAAGTGAATAAGCATCAAAGGTTGCGTAGATTCGGTTTGTTGTACTTTCACCTCTTCCTACTGAAACGTTAATGAGTGGGGTAGCATCATTAATCCAGAAGTCAAAGGTAAATGAACTAGAGGTTATATTTGAATAGTAAGGATCGCCTGTGTTTATGGTAACAGTATATCTACCAGTGCCAGTTTTATCATCAAAGCAACTTACACTAAGTCTTGATAGATATGGTTTTCCGTTAATAATTAGGTTATTATTTGAAAGTGCTACAAGGTCTGCGGTTATGTCATCTCCGTCACGAACTACCTTTGTGATATGGTAATTTTTGTAAGGGGAGAATTCATATGCATAGCGACTTTCATTTTTGCCTAGAATTGTAAAGGCGTAGTCAGCCGTTCTAATCTTTGTTCCATTCTCTGGAATAACGAAACTTACAACATAATATCCAGGTTGATTGAAACTGTAAACATAGTTGGATGGAGTAACCGAAATCGATTTGCCATTGCGTTTTACTTCAACTGTTGGGTATCCATCACGGAAATATGTTGAAAGGTCAGCAAGTGTAATCTTTACTTCGCCATTGAAAACAGCGTGTTCAAATGGTTCAGTTGTTATGCTCTGTCCGTTTTCGTCATTGTAAGTCACAAGGAATGGTACATTGTTTATAAAGGTTAGTTCAAGTTCTGTAACATTTCCCGATCCGAATGTTTGATAATTGCGAGGGGATGACTGGTCATGGAATTTTATGCGATATTTCCCTGCGCGGGTGATATATCCATATCTTTCGTCACCATTTGTGTGGGTTTCGATATTTACAGGGATATATCTTCCGTCAAACCATTTTTCAATTTCAATTTCTACAGCGTTTTCTCTAATACCATAGTAACCAGACCATGTGAGTTTAAGCTTTTCAAGAGGGTGAGCCTTTCCTGCCTGCCCATCTTTTTCATAAGCTGTAATAGTCTTAGAAGTTTCATCAAGTAGGCTAGGTAGGTCACCAGATGGGTCTTGCCAATTTAAGGTGTTTAAAAATTTGCTTTCAGGTTTCAAATATATTACTGTGAATTCTCCGGTAAGATTCTTATTTGTAGCTTCTTTGCCTTGGAATTTATAGTGGTTTATCCTAATGCTTGGGTCAGTTGTAGGAATAAAGCCTTGATAAATTACTTCAAATCCAGGAGCTGAGATGATTTTAACTCTATCACTGTCATGGTAATAATCTACAGCTACAATATAGTTAGTGCCATATTGTTGGGTTGGGTCATCAGGAGCAGTCAAGATTATATTTGCTTTTTCAACGATTTGATCGTCAACCATAACGTAATAGTGAGCTGATTCACTGTCAAGAATGTTTATATCATAAATTTCACATGCATAGTTAAATAGGTCGTCATAGACAATAAGTAGCTTGCAGTTCAACTTTTCACTACCATCTGTTTTGAGGGTGAAACCATTATACATATTATTTATGTTAATCCAGTTTGCGCCGTCATAGCTTGCATATACGCTGTATGAATAGCCTTTAGAATGCGCATTTGGGTGCGCAGCATTGAGCTTTTGTCCATTGTCAAACTGGACTGTAAGGTTGGTTGAATAAGTATTAATTACGTGTGCAGAGCCAGTGTAAACTTTGCCATTAAATTTGACAGTTTCAGTGCGAGATGTTGCGTTGTTTATCAATTTGTTGTAATTGTCGCGTACCCATAGTTTTTGAACAGATTCATCTTTAAGATCATCTTCCGAAGTGGTGAATACTGGTAAGCGATTGTATAGTCTAATATAAACAGTGCTTTCATGTACACCTGTTTCGCTATCAAACAACTTTAATGTGTAAAGTTTATCATAGTTTGATTCAGTAGAGCCAAATCTAAGTGACACAATGCCGTCAAATCCTTTATATGGGTAAGAATTCCAATCAACTTCTTTATCGTTGAGGTAAACTTTACAGCTATATATTTTTTCGTTATATTGATAGTTTAGTTGACCATTTGAAATATAAGTTACCTCATTGCTGCCTTCTGAAATTTCAATAATCTCGCCCGTGCTTTCAACAGTTGGAAACTTCGGAGCATTCGCAAGGTGTGAGAAGGTAGTGGTTTTTCCAAAGTTATCAACGATTGTATAACGCAGCTTTGCTGAATTTGAGCTGCCAATAGATGCAGTAATTACTAAGTTATTGCCAAGAGTAGTTACAATAATGTTTTTATTTGAGCTTGTCCAGTTAGGATATGATAATGTATCAAGTTCGTTCCATTCATCGAGATAATTTTCAACTTTAATAGATACAGGGTATACACAGCCCATTGAGGCAATTGTGTTTGCGTTAGGCATGTTGATTGTGAGAACAACACTCTTTTCAGCGTCCGTTACTTTATAATATAGTTCAGTATTATCCATAAAGGCAAGCTTAACATTATAATTAATTCCCGTTGCGCGATTTGAAACTTTAAGGTTCTGTAGGCGAGTGTTGTGAGTAATATTATTAAATATAGAATTTATGCTAACTGTTTTGAATTTCCTGCCCATTACCTGGTAAATTTCACCATCGCTAAGATGCGGGCTTCTCATGTACACTCTTTTTATGCCATACAATTCAATTTCATATATGCCCCATTCGTCACCACGGTAGTTAAGGCTAGTTGCTTTAAATTGAGTATCGCTATAAATTGTTTTTTGACTTTCAATAAACTCGTCAGAGAAACAAGCATTTTCGCCGGAGTTTATTGTGAGTTTGTTTTCGTAAGTAATACCTTTTTTATTATCTTTATAATCTTTTTCACCTTGTCCAGCGACATACACTACATAAACGGTCATATTGCCTGCGTAGTCGGTTTCTATAACTTCGTAGTAACCTGCGTTGTTAATTGTAAAGTTTTCATCAATATCTTTTACTTTAAAGTAATTCTCTTCATTAAAAGTACCTTTAGTTTGAGTATATTCTTTATAGTTTTTAATTTCACGGAAGTAGATTGAATCTGCGCTTTTCCAATCGTAATTACTGTTTGATTTTAAACTTTCTTTTAATAAATTGAAATATTTTTCGTTTACAAGATATGCGTAATTAGTAAGCTCATTTTCCTCAATTGTGTAAGAATAGCCAACTTCTTCCAATCTGGTTTCAAGATATCTTTCATCCAACAAGTCGTCAAGTCTAATTTCGGTTGTGCCGTCTGCTGTAAATAGCTTTCTTGCATGTGTTTGAATGTATATAGCGTCGAAAGTAGGGTATGCACTTGTTACTTTTGAAATAAGACTATTGAGATTTTGTAATGGAGCAGTTTTATCAAAAACAATTTCTTTCGTTGTCTTTTGATAATAGCTGTCATGTCCCTCGAATTCCATGACTATCTGTATTGCGTTGCCTTTTGTTAAGTCTTTGCAATTAAGTTTAAAGTGGTGATGATTTCCAGAAGTAATAATATTTTCGGCAGATATAGTCGTCCAAACGTTATTAGCAAATACGCGAATATTCCCTTTATTTATTTTTGCAAGGTATGGACTTGTAGGGTCTTCCCATTCAACAGTTAATTCATCTGTATTTGTATAGTATGTTTCAGTGCCTGCTTTTCCAGGTGCACTTTGTAAAACTTTTCCATCCGCATTTTTTAGAGTAAACTCAGGTTTAGTTGAGGTTACTTCAAAGCGGAAACGATAACTTGATTTAAAGTCTTCACCTATTGATCCTGTGCCATAAGCTTGATGAATTGTTACATCATATATTCCCGGTTTGGTGAATTTTGCAGGAGTTGACGAAGTAGGGGTTTCAAATAATGAATTTACTTTATATAAGTTAAGGTATCCGTTTGATTGTGTCCCGTTAGACTTATAAAATTCTTCCTCTCCATTATAAGCCACTTCAACTGTAAGTTTCATAGAAACCATTTGAGTTTTAGCAAGATATGCTAGCGCTTCGGATTCGTTATCAAAGGTTTGTGCAAGAATACCTTCAACATAAACTTTGTAAGAAGTTACTCCATTTTCTTTGAATGGTTCAATTCGGGAATCACCCATAGTATTAAGAAGATTGTTAAATTCGGTTGAGTAGGAATTTCCTTCAATGTATTTATGTCCCATTGTATATTTATAGGCAGGGACATTAAGGGTGAGAGGAAGCTTGTTTGTGTAAAGTCTTGGAGTAATATCAGCATCCTCTGATGTTTGGCTTGAGAATAATAAGCCAGAGTTAAGCCCATATTCATTTAAGGTAGGGAAGGAAACATTGATGCCACCTTGCTCCGCTTCTGAGTACATACTAAGAAGAATGTCAGCACCGATATAGGATTGAGAAGAAAACTGATCTTTGCCATTCTTGTCCTTTGTACTTACATCTTGAGGGTAGGAGATAACATTTTCTCTATCAATGATAAGAGTTAATGTTCTTTCAAAGAAGTCGTAAGACTCCTTGATAATTTGTTCTGAGCCTGCTTTGTATTTACGGGTAATTACATATTTTCCGTCAGATACCTCTTTTCCACTTTGAAGGGCTAAATCAAAAGTATATGCTTTTCCTTCCGTAATATTGGTTTCTGTTGAAATAGGATAAACAGGAATTCTAGTGGTCGGTTCATTTTCGTAGGTAATATAGGTGATTTTTTCTGCCACCTCATCTTTTGACCCACTTGGCTTTGTTTCAAAAGCAGTCGTGGATGTAGATGGAGCATAATACTCTACCTCTATACTTTCAACTTCGCTGCCATTTACAGGGCGAGGAATGTATGAAAGAGATAATGATTTTGTTGTCTTAGTTGGTTGATAATAGCTATATTTGAATCTGTCACTAGTGCTTTCCCAACTTATGTCGTCCGTTTCCTGTTCAGGATTTTTATTGATTTTAGTTTCTGTTTCCCCAGTATCGTTATTGAGTTTTTTAGTATGAGAATAGAAGTTGCCCGAAAGGGTGTAACCTTCTTTCATAAGTGGGGTGAGTTCTCCGTCACCATTTGGTATAACCACTTCAAGTCTTGACGCGTCACTTGTGACGGTAATAGTTGCGTTTCCACTTGGGTAGTTGAGGAATCCATGCTCGTTGTTAGCCCCTTGGCTGTTTGAGCTGTCACGAAGAAGAATGCTATAAGTACCTTCAATTGCTTCATCATTGCGAAGCAGGGTGATTGAATAGGAATTACCAGACAATGGTTTGTATTCGCTGTCTTCGGCATGCTTAGCGAAGAAGTTGTTTGCTATTGCAATGTGGATATAATCTCCGTCATAACTGTTAATAGTGCCATCTGGAGGGCTGCCTGCAAGTGAGTCTATAGAAAGCGTTTCAACGAAACTATCAAAGAATGCTTTTATAGTTTGTTGTAAGTTGTCATTGTTATCACTTTCAGGTATTTCCGCATTATTTGCATGTTTTAATTCAGTTGAGAAAAGAGGATTAGTATTTTGATTGTAGTTGATGTATAGCCCTTTGTATTTGCCCCAAAGGATTTGAGTTTGTGCGTAAGCGTCAGTTGCAGCAATGGTGTCGCTTGAAGAAAGAACAGTCCATTCATCAAAACTGCCGTCTTTTGGGGTTGCCTTTTTAACAAATATAGGATTTGTGTTATCAAGTAAGGTGATAATTACGCTGCTGTTGCCTGCGTCGTCGTAAACTTCAAAGATATATAAGCCGGCTTGTGAACGAACATAAGATTCAGGAACATATTTTTGAAGCACATCCTTAGCATTTTTGTATTCATCCCAATCTTTTAACTCGGTGAGTTCAAGTTTGTTTTCGGTAGGGAGCATAGGTTTTTCTAAGCTATAAAGTAATGTATCAAGAAGAGAGGAGTCATTTGAGTGTGAATAATAGTTTAAACTTTCAATAGGGTAGAATTGATAGTAGCCATAAGTGTTAGCTCCGCTCAATTTTGGTTGCCAACTGAAAATAATAGGTTGGTTAGATAGTCCAATATTTTGCGCAATATTGTTTTGATTATAGGTGACAATTGTGTCGCGCGCTTTGTAACTTGAATTTGCCACATATTCAACATAGTTTGCTGAAAGCCCGCTAATTGAAGAGGTATCAATAATAAATTGTCTGCTTGAATAATCGGTGATTGCAGTAGAGGTAACTCTTACTGTGTATTTTGCGTTAGGAGCTAAACCACTTTCAATCCATAGCACAGTTTTGCCGCTTGCTGGGTGGGCAGGAGTGTCGTCAAACTGTTCTTCATAGTGTATGCCGCTGTAATAACTTCCTACAAAGTTTTTGATATTGGTTTCAGGGATGATAACATTTCCGCTAAAATCTTCGGCAGAGATAGTAATAATTGATTTTGCGTCATAGTCGAGCTCAGCATTTTCATCAATGATGTAGACATTTTGATTTGTATAACCTTGACCTTGCTCAGGATTGAGTGTATGAATTGGTTTTCCAGCTTGGTCGTAAACGCTGATTGTCGGAATATTATTTCTGACTGTAAAATATAGCACTTGATAGTGGTGATAGGTGTTTCTTGGCGCACCGTTGTCGCCAGCGTAACTATCAAAGGTGTAGTCAATGATAACTAGATATGTACCAGGCTCGTTGATATTTGTACCATCAAAATCGTCTTCGTCGACGAGATTTCTATCTTTATCAACTTTGTAAATCTTTGCTCCGCCAAGTTCGGTTTTGGTGTCGTACGTGCTTCTTTTCACGTTAGAACTAAACTTAATAGGTACTTGGTTTGTTGAAATAGGATTAATATGATAGTCACCAGTGGTACTAAGATTTCTTGCTTGTATAAAATTTTGTGCTTTTTCTTTAATTGCATCAATAGAGTATGCATCGGAACTATGTTGATGAAGTCCTGTGGTGTTTACAAGGTAGGTAATATCTGCGCTTTCTTCGATTTTGCCATTTACTACTGTTTTAAGTTCCTTAGATTCAGCCATAACGCCGCTGCTAGAGTCTTCGGTTTCATAGTCGGTGTAAGAAACTTGATAGCCATAGCAGAAAACCTTTTGTCTTTTAGTTGTAAGTGGGAGGGTGTAAATTGTGTTATCTCCCGCAACATAGATATAATCAAATTGAAGGTCGTATTCACCAAGATTGTTAAATACAAGGTGTAGGTTTTGCTCATTCCCTTCGCTTGGGATGTAAGCGTCTACAAGTCTGTCTTTTTCGGCAAGCTCTTCCCCATAGCCAGCTTTGAGCGGGTCGGCTTCTTTATGAGATATGGTTTTGCTTGCCTTGTCATATTCGATTTTAGATTTGTATGTAATGGTATTTTTGCCTTCCGTCTTGTAATAGGTGATGATCACTTGGTAACGGTTTGGATTGTAACTAAAGTTTGGAAGCTCGTTATCTGTGCCTGAGTAGTTGTAGAAATAACTTGCTGAATGGGTAAGGCTTGTAGTAAGTGTTCGTTTTTCAATACCTGCCTGCTCAGTATTTACGGTCAAGTTAGGGTTTGAGTTTGTGAAGTAGGTGAGGTAGTTGAAAGCGGTAAAGGTGTAGTACAGCGTTCCGCCTTCTGGCGCGTCAAAAGTTTGTTCGCCGTTAGAAGTGTGATATTTAGTGTAAGGAAGAACTAATGTATATAGTCCTTCTCTGTCTAAAACGACTTCGTTGCCTGTTTGTGTAATTTCCGTGTTTGCCACATTTAAGCTGAAATTCATTTCAAACCTTTGAGGCATAAGGTCATAGGTTGGTATGTATTTAGAGTCGTTGTGCGACTCAAAGAATTTTGATTTATCAAGTAAAGCGAAAAGGTTGTCGCTGCCGCTGGAAACTTTACTAGCTGCACCATCAGCGTCAGTATCGTAGTAGAGGGCAATGGTAGAGGCGTCAAAGTTGAAATAGGTGTAATCATTAGGGTTTGTTTCATCAGGCATATATGCATAATTTGTGTAGTAGTCTTTCCCGCTGTTTTCTTCAGCTTTAATTTTTACTTCATTGTTTGCAATATTTAAAGAAACTTGTTCGGAAGGGTTTACAAAGAGGTAGGAGTTGTCATGAGATTTTTCGTAACGAGAAAGCGATGATGTATTCACATCCAAAAATTCATATTCAGTCTTGTTGATAGACGGAACGCTCGCGGCAAATTCTGCACTTGCGCTTTGTGAATCTTTGGTCAAAAGACCAGCGCCCAGACCTAGAGTGCCGAGCGTCACAATTGATATGAGAGAAAATAGTTTTTTATATTTAAACATAACCCCACCTCTTTCCTTTCTTTAGATAAAAAGATTTTAACACATTGACCGCGAAAAACCAAATATTTTGCATTATTTAATATTATTATTTTTATATAATATATAAATATTATACCTAATTTTTAGCATTATTTTTGCCCGAAAAATAAGGGGAATAAATATTTTTTTAATTAAATTAATTTTTTAAATTTAATAATTAATTAAAAATTAAATAAAAAATTAATAAAAATGCGAAAAAAATTATTAAAAAATGGTTATTTTTTTAATTTTTATTTATTTTTCACACATATTTTTCTGCTTTCATAAAGATAGTTTAGGAGTAATTTATGAACCAAATTAGTGTGTGTCTAATCGTTAAGGATGAACAAGAAGTTTTGCCCAGATGTCTAGATTGCGTAAAAAAGTTTGCTGATGAGCTTATAGTTGTAGATACTGGCTCTACTGATGATACCCGTGAAATTGCCAAAAGATATACTGATAAGGTTTATGATTTCAAGTGGATAGACGACTTTGCTGCCGCTCGCAATTTTTCATTTTCTAAAGCAACGCGTGACTATATCATGTGGTTAGATGCAGATGACGTAATCTTTGATGATGACATATTAAAGATTTGGGATTTTAAACTTTCGCGGCCAAGTGACACTGATGTATACATGCTAAAATATGTGACAGCATTTTCAAAAGATTTAAAGCCCGAGTTCTCTTTTTATCGTGAGCGTCTTGTAAGGCGAGATAAGAATTTTCAGTGGCAAGATCCAGTGCATGAAGTGATTGTGCCGCGTGGGAAAATTGAATATATGAATGTGCAAATTTATCACTGTAAAGAAAAACCGTCAGCAAAGGGGCGAAACCTGCGAATTTATCAAAAGTTTATTGAAAAAGGAAACAAGCTTTCGCCGCGTCAGCAATTTTACTATGCAAGGGAGCTTTACTTTAACGGACAAATAAATGCGGCAATTAATGAGTTCGAAGCATTCTTAGCCTCTAAAAATGGTTGGATTGAAAATAACATTGAAGCATGTCTTAACCTTGCTCGTTGTTATCAAATGGAAAAAGATTATGACAAGGCACTTGGTAGCCTTTTCCGAACCTTCCAAATGGCACTTCCAAGAGGGGAAGTCCTTTGTGAGATAGGAGCGATATATATCACGCTTGAAAGGTATGATGAAGCTATATATTGGTTTAAACTGGCAAGAGTGCTTCATCCTAATATTAAGAAGGGTGGATTTGTGATAACTGATTGCTATGACTTTACGCCAGCTTTGCAGCTCTGCGTTTGTTATTACCGCAAAGGTCAAAAAAAGCGTGCAAAACACTATCATAACATTGCAAAAAAGCTTAAACCAACTGATAAGTGCGTAGTGTATAACGAAAAGTTTTTTAGTTAATAAATGTAATTTTGCCATAAAGAGCCAAATTTGTTTGTTTTTGTGGGCGATTTATAATATAGTAATATAGAGGTAAATTATGGCAAAAGAAATTGTTATTATTGATACAGATCCCGGAGTTGACGATTGCGCGGCAATCGCACTTTCTCTTTATGATGAGTTTTTGGATATAAAACTTATCACCACCGTTAACGGAAATGTTTCGCTTAACATGGTTACGCGAAATGCTTTGCACCTTCTTGAAAAGTTTGGTAGGACTGATATTCCTGTTGCCAAAGGTGCTAAGAAAGCTATGGAAAGGACAAGCCCTGATGCAAGCTTTATTCATCAGTCGGATGGTATGGGGGGATATAAGCCACCAAGAACGGTTAAAACCAAACCTATTGAAACTGACGCTGTTGAGGCAATGTATCAGACTATTAAAAAGTATAAAAACAACATTTCAATAGTGGAACTTGGCCCTCATACTAACTTAGGGAATTTACTAACCAAGCATCCTGATGTAATACCTATGATTGACCATATCTATACCGAAGGATGCGCGCCTTATGGTTGGCATGGACAGGGCAGATGGAAACACTATCGCTCTTTTAACGCGTCGAGTGACCCAGAAGCACTTCAAATTGTTATGCAGTCAGGCATTCCTGTGACTATCGTACCTTCAAGAATGGGACGCGACCTTGCAAACTTTACCGAACAGGAAGTTGAGTATATCGGCAAAATTAACGCAGTAGGTAAGTTTTTGTATGACATGTATAACGGTTATTGGGAGCATGGATATACGGATAAGCGTATTGCGACAAATGATACTTGCGCTATGCTGTGTTTGCGTTATCCTGAGCTTTTTAAGACTGTTAAAGTGAGTGTGAATGTAAATACAACTGATCTGCCGGGGCGAACAGACATGAAAAAAGATAAGAACGGTCATGTCGAACTGGCAGTAAAAGTAAATAGACGCAAAATGCATGCACTTTTCTTTGAGGCTGTCAAAAAGCTTGATAAATTGCAGTTGAAATAAAAACAGGCGTTTGTCTGTTTAAATTTGGAGAGTTGTCAGAGTGGTCGAATGTGCCAGTCTCGAAAACTGGTAAGGTGCAAGCCTTCGGCGGTTCGAATCCGCCACTCTCCGCCAAACAAAAAAACCTACCATTAGGGTAGGTTTTATTATTTTATTTACCTATGTACTCTGGGGGAAGGGCTGCTTTAAGAATGAGTGGAAGAAGTAGGTTTATAAATAAAACTAGCACTAATAGCACTGCAACGCCCACAATTGTATTTTTAAGTCTGTTTGCAGCTTGTTTACGCTTGTCCTCGCTGTCCGCTTTTGCAAGGTTAATGCCTAGTATAATCGCATAAACTGTTCCTGCGCCGCCTACAAGGGCAAGGATTATATAAAGTATGATTGGTAAATATTCATAGACATCGTTAAGCCATGCATATCCGCCCAAAAATTTAAAATCAAGTGCCAATAAAAAAGACATATTTTTTCTCCTAATATTACTATAACACAATTTAATTTAATTTTGCAACAAAAATTTAGGGGAGGGGAACTTTTTTTAAAAATAAGCCCGCTCGCTTTGGTGGGTAAGCGGAAGTAGTAAAGAAATGGCAACAAAAAAACCGCACTTAATGCGGTTTTAATTACTTTATTTGGCTGGGTTGACGACACTTTCTGGTGCAATATTTTTTACAATCAACGGTAACAATTCATTAAAGAATAATACAAGCAGTAACGAAACAGCAACTGCAATAATTACAGTAATTAAGTGTTTTTTAGCATCGTCACGTTTTGATTGATCTTCAGCACGAGCAAGTTGAATACCAAGATAGATTGAATAAATAACACCAGCAGCACCAACAAGTGCTAAAATAATATATAAAGCGATACCAAGAGCATCAAAAACCTTATTCATCCATTCATAATCTCCGCTAAAGCCTGTCCAACCAGTAGCTCTTAGTAAATTAGAAACAAAATTCATAATTAACCTCCAATCTTTTTTATTTACAAGGCTATAATAACACAAAAAAAATTATACTCCAAATATTTTTCGCTATTTTTTGAAAAATTTTTTATTTTTTTAAATTATTTTTTTAGCCTGTTTTTTTGGTTAATAATTATTTTGTCTAATTTTTCTTTAATTATTTATAAAATTAAAAAACGGGCAGCGCCCGTCCTTAATTTATTCTTTTTTTTATTTTCTGTTTTTTATCAATAATGGACTGGAATTTTTCGAGGGGAAGCGGTCTCCGCGGCGAGAAAAATGTAAGGACACTTCTGACCGCCGAAAATTGTCGGTACGAAATTTTCAAGGTTGCTAAAAGGGGCACGCGGTGGGAAACGGGTTTTAGCGGTTAGGCTGCGTTAGCAGGCGTGTCCGCGTAAAGAAACCCTAGTTGCCGCCCGCGATTAGAAGAGTCTATTTGGACATGTGTTTTGGCATGACCAGTTATCGTTATCATTATTATTAAAGCCTGCAAGTGCGAGCAAAAGTAATAGCAGCATATTTGAGTTGGTGGCAAGGTTGGTGTCGGTTGCTGATGCGATAACTGAAATTAACAGCACGAGTAAAATGTCTTGTGAAATATTCATATAAATCTCCTTTCTACAAAAATCTTCCAATAAAAGCAAAATACAAAATTTAAAAACATTTTTTTATTTTGACTTCTTCTTTTTCTTTGGCAAAATTGTTTTGACTTTACATTGTTATATATGTTTAAAGGTTAATATGTGTGAAAATGGAGATGAGAAAAATGAACGATAAATTTTTGTTATTAACTGAGCGGGGGAGGCTTGACATAGCAAGTTCTCTTCCGGCAGAGAGTGATATATTGAAGCTTGCAGGCTATTTTCAAAATTATGCGGACTCTACCCGTATCAAAATTTTGTCAGCGCTTTCTATGAGTAATCTTTGTGTAAACGATCTAGCAAAGGTGCTAGGGATAAACCAGACAACTATAAGCCATTCACTTAGACAGCTTAAAGATCAAAATCTTGTAACTTATAAAAGAGAGGGAAAGATACTTATATATGGTCTTGCGAGCAAAAATGTAAATGAAATAATGCTTTGCGCAATAAATGCGGTTTAACATTTGACAAATACATTTGAGCGTGGCATACTTATGCCATGAGAACAGTTGTAGACTCGCTTAACGAAATGTCCTTTCAGCTCCCGGTCGGCTTTAAGGAGACAAATGACAAATATCCACTGCCAAACGGGCAGGGTTTTATCAATCTCGCAAATTATGCGAGCGGCGAAGGGCAGGTGATTTCGCTGTTCGGGGTTTATCGGGATCCTACTGACTTTTTTGAGTATTATGACAACTTTGTGAAAAATTTGGCTTCGGTGAGCGATAAATACACCCTGCGAGCAAAATGCACACTTAAACTTGATGAGTTTCTATTTCCTACCTATTTCATAGCAATGGAAGGGCAGGACAAGCTTGCATGCGAGGTTTTTGTAAACTGTTCTGATAAGTTAGCTTGCTTTATCGTATATATAGACAGCTTTGACGAGTCAATAAAAAAGACGATAGACGAAAATGCTACTCTTAGCGCGCTTGTTAAGCTATTGAGGACACTGCAATGAAAAAACTACTTCTGCACAGCTGCTGTGGACCTTGCAGCACGCATGTTATAAATGTGCTTAAAAATGACTATGATTTAACTATATTATATTATAATCCCAATATAGACACCTCAGACGAATATAATCATCGTCTTGCCGAGCAGAAGAGGTACTGCGATGCGGTAGGTGTGAAGGTGATTGAGGGCGAGTATGAGCCTCAGGTTTGGAGTGACTATATCTGCGGTTTGGAAAATGAAAAAGAGGGCGGAGCGCGCTGCGAGAAGTGTTTTCGTATGCGACTTCAAAAGACCGCCCAGATGGCAAAAGAACTCGGCTTTGACTGCTTTGCAACAACGCTAACAGTTAGCCCGCATAAAAACAGCCTTGTAATAAATGCTGTTGGCAAAGGAATAGAAGAGGCGGAGCGAATTGAGTTTGTTGACGGCAACTTTAAAAAACAGGACGGGTACAAGAAGAGCATAATGCTCTCCCGCGAGTATGACCTATACAGACAGGACTACTGCGGCTGCGAGTATTCAAAAAGAAGGTAATTAATGGAAACACCGCAAAAGGTACAAGTAAAGAAAGGGAAAGGTGACAAATTTTTAAATGTTGTCAGCGGCATTTCTGCCGTCTTTATTGCACTTTTTATTGCTTTTATGGTGGGAAGGTATATCTTTTTAGCTAATTATCGTTACTATCCTGTCAGCGGAACGTCGATGCAGCCTACAATAAATGCGGGGCTATCAGAGCAATCGGTTAAAGACGGGGTGTATATAAAATATAATGAACAGATAAATGTAAACGATATCATTATTATCAAACTTGAAGATCGTGTAAATACCATAATCAAACGCGTAATAGCAAAGGGCGGAGATAAGATTTCCATTCGCAAGTATGACGAATATGACAATCAGTACCGCGTTTCAGTTATCCGTGACGGAAGTGAGAATATTGAGATTTTGCAGGAAGATTACATTCTTTCCTACCCCGGCTGGTCGTATGATGAGGGCATAACTTTTGGCAGTGAAGTTTATGAAAGCCGCTTTTATGAAACCTTTTTGAAAGCAACTTTAGAGCCTGAGTCGCATTTTGTCAACCGATATGATGTAAGTTACGAGGGTGACACCTACTTTGTGGAAGTGCCAGAAGGTGAGATTTTCTACATGGGGGACAACCGCGGGGCAAGCCTTGATGCGAGAATAAATGGCACTTGCACCGAAGAGCAAGTAGTAGGCGTTGTAAAGGTAATTATTAGAGATGTTTCAACGGCTAAATCCAATAATACTCTCTGGTGGGAGAAGATAAAGGCAGTTTTTGGGTATTTTTGGAATGAAATCGGCAACTTTTTCGCTTGGAGCTAGTAATTTTGCTTGGTTTTTGGGCAAAAATATGTTAAGATAAATCAAGGTGAAAGCCAATTAAAAAAAGGAGATATGATAAATGAACAAACAAGAATTTATCAAAGCATTCGCTGATAAAGCAAATTTCACTCAAAAAGATGCAGGAATCGCTTTTGACGCAATGGCAGCTACTATCGCTGATGTACTTAAAAAAGGAGAAAAAATTCAAATCGCTGGATTCGGAACATTTGAAGTGAAGAAAAGAGCAGCAAGAGAAGGTATCAACCCTCTTACAAAGCAAAAAGTTAAAATTGCAGCTTGCAAAGTTCCATCTTTCAAGTTCGGTAACAGCTTTAAAGGACTTTTAAACTAAGGAAAAATAAAAAGCAACCCTTGCGGGTTGTTTTTTTGTGGCGCTGCCAATGTTTGAACAATAAATGAAGAGCGAAGAGTGAAAAGATTTGGCAGGCAACGCCTGTTATCCGTTTAAAAGGGTGGGCGGCACCATTACATAACCTTGTGGGTAGGAGCAAAGCGGGCAATTTTGCCAAGCGCTTGTTCCTTGCTCGCGATGTCCGCAGTTGGAACATTCCCATAATTGTTTTGAATTTGAGTGATAAAGTTTGTTTGCTTTATACAGCTTTGCAAGCGCAGCAAGTTTTTGAAAGTGTGTGTTTTCTACTTCAGCGATTAGTAGCAAAGCTTTTGCGATGTGGGCAAAGCCTTCATCTTTTGCGACTTTTGCAAAAGCAGGGTAGATATTTTTTGCCTCATATTCCTCAATTTCAGCCGCGCTTTTTAAGCTTGTTGAAAGCTGGGGCGGCTCGAAAGGATAGCCAGCTTCAATTGGGACGTTATCTTCAACTCCCTTGCAGCCTTCAAGCATTAAGTTATAAAGTGTGGAGGCGTGAGCCATTTCATTTTTTGCGAGCATTTTTAATTGGTCGCTTATAAAAGAAAAGCCCTCACTGACAGCTGCTTTTGCCATAAATTGATATCTTGCCCCGTCCTGACACTCGGCAGCAAAGGCTCGGGCAAGGTTTTCTTTTGTTTTAGATTTGTTAAATTCCATATTTCCTCCTTGAAAAAATTATTGTCAACAAAAAAATTGTTAAACATTTGCTTTTTTTCTTGTAATTATGTAAACTCTATTATAGGAGAATGGTTATGATACAAAATGAGGCAATTAAAGCAGCAACTGTGCAAAAAGTTCACTATTATTATCTAGGTAAAAATTATAAGAAAACTATTAAGAAACTTGATGGTAGTTTAAAATATTATCGCATTGCTTTTGATGACGATTTTGTTGGATTGGAAACTATTTATGATGTGCCAAGCAATATGCTCGCAAATGCGGGGCTTGTCCTTAGTAAACAGCTTGAAAATGGCAAGTATTATTTTAAAGTAAGAAAGATTTCAAATCTGCCCGGCGGATTTAAACGACCTAGTCAGCGTTTTGATTTAGGACAGTGTGAAGGCTCTGAGCAGCCTAAGGAGTTTCCTACTCAAATTGCTAACGCGATAAGCAACCTATTTTCAAATGCTTTTTCGATTGACCTTGTTTCAGTAGTGCGCCAAACAGAACCGAAGATTGATATAAAAGTTAAGGGAAAGCGTTACCACATTTTAGGCGGTACAGGCTTTGAATGTACTCTTATATATGAAAAGGCGGTATATAGAGATGTCAAGACTAACAAAAAAGTAAAACGCGATGGCTTTACTTTAATTTTGTCGGGACATGAACAAGATGAAGAAGAAAATAAAAAGATAGTTGCAGCTATCGATCATACATGCAAGGAACTTGTTCCTTACAGCGAAAGCCGATTTGAAATTGCGCAGCGTGTGCTTTATCCAAAACCGATAGAATTTAAACAAGAAGAGAATGAGGTAGATGAAACTTCATCAAACTAACGGGCTATGCCCGTTTTTTTATTAGACTGTTTTCATAACTGAAAGCCTTGGCGCATAACATATTTTAGTGAAAAAGCAGGACAAGTTATCGTTTGGGACTAAACTATGTTATGGCATGGGCTGCCTTGGCTATGGGTGTATGGGAAATACCCTTAGCAATTTTATCATGTTCTTTGGGACAAGCATTATGGGCATATCTGGCTCGCTTGTCGGAATTGCCGTTGCGATAGCGTCTTTATGGGATGGGGTGAGTGACCCGCTGGTTGGATATTTAAGCGATAATACTCGCAACAAGTTTTTTGGGCGGCGGCTTGGTTATATGCTTTTTGGCAGCATTGCGATTGCGCTTATCAATCTTTTCATTTGGACTATGCCAGCCTCGCTGCCAGATGGGGGCAAGTTCGCATGGCTACTCATTTCAATGCTTGCGATTGAAACTGCCAACACCTTTTTTGGTACGCCTTATGCCGCGCTTGGAATTGATATAGCGCCTGATTATAACGAGCAAAATAAGGTGCAGGGCTTTAAAACCATGTTTTCAATTATGGGCATGATTGCGCCTAGCATTCTTATGTACTTTTTTATGCCGTCTATTTCCATTTCAATTCAAACTCAGTTTTCGCAGCAGGGGTATATTAATATTGCGTATATCAACTCAGCGTTAGTTCTTCTTTGCAGCTCGATTGCGGTGTTTGGCAGTTTAAGACATGTTCAGCGGGTGAACCGAGTGACCATGCTTTCGCTTAAAAAAGAAAAGTTTAGTTTGAGTAAACTCTTAAGCGGATATATTGAAGTGCTTAAAAAGCGGAATTTTAGGTCGGTGATACTTGGCTATTCGGCGTCCCTTATTGCGTCCGCCTTTTTAACTGCGGTTGGCATGCACCTTTTTACCTATTGTTATCACTTTTCAAGTACTCAAATTTCAATGCTTCTTATCGCCTTGTTTGGCGGGGCAATAGCCTCCCAGCCGCTTTGGATAGCGGTGGCTAAGCGAATTGATAAAAAACATGCGCTTATCATATCGCTTTCCCTTATCGTGTTTGGCATTGCGCTAACTCTTTTGACATTTTTATTTAGAACTTACTTTGACCCAAGCGTTATGTTTCTTTATGTATTGCCTTGTATACTTTTCTGTGGTGTTGGGGCGGGGGCGATGTACTCGCTGCCTATGTCAATGTACGCTGATGTGGTTACGCTTGAAATGTTTAAGACTGGTGAAAATAACGCAGGTCAATATTCCGGCTTTTTTACCTTTACCTATAACCTTGCAAATTCAATAGCGCTCCTTATCATCGGTTTCCTGCTTGATATTATCAAATTCGATTCTACTCAGCCTGTGCAAGCAATGTCAGTACAAAACGGGCTTGGAACAATTGTATTTTGCGGCTGCGCCATAGCACTTGCCGCTTCAATTCTGCTTTTCTCTCAGTATCAAATTAGGCGTAGCGATGTGCTAAAAGTTCAACTCATGCAAAAAAATGATAAAAATGAGGCAAATGCACATAATTAAAGCATGAAAAAGTTAATTTTAGTTGCGATATGTTTATTTTCTTTGTGTTTATATGGGTGTGGCGATGCTGTAATGCCAAGTGCTAATGCTACGCTTGTAGACGGAGATATTTCAATAGAGTACGATAAGGATCTACGAAACATTTTTCTTGGAGGGCAGGGGGAGTCCTTGCAATTTCGAGAGGCAGACATAACTAAGGGTTTAACAGAAGGTGGCTACTATGTCGGCATTGAATTTGCTGCTGCTGACAAACTTGACAATTTAGAAACCGGAATAATGGAGTTTAATGGAAAACGTCAGGAAGGCGGCGAGTTTTTTAGCGAGGTGGGTGGTCAAAGGCAGGCAAAATTTGTAATCTATCCGCGTTTTAGTGAAAAAGATAGAACTGCCACTTTAAAACTAACATGGCAAGACGGCTCGCAAGAGCAAGTATACAAAATAATCCTCCGCGAAGGAACTATATTAGAAAATACAAGATAAAATAAATTTATTTCGAAAAATCACTTGACAAGAAGCGGTCTTTTTCGTATACTAATTGCGTTCACTAGTTTTGTGGCCTCTTGGTCAATCGGTTAAGACATCGCCCTTTCACGGCGGAGTGAGGGGTTCGACTCCCCTAGAGGCTACCAGTGAACATTTGGACGAACACACCTTATGGCAGGGTGTGTTTTTTTATTTAAAAAAACGCATTAAGGTTAAAAACTTTTGAAACCAGCAAAAAAGGATTGTCTTCTAACAATCCTTTTTGCTTTTTAATGATAATTTTTAATGCCCTTTCCAGAGATCAAATTAAGCCCTAATCGTTTTAACCCATCCGAAAGATATTCATTAGGCATCAAAATAATAGAATCAAAATTAGATTTTTCAATCATATCATGACATCTTTTAAAATCATTTCTTCTTCTCTCTATAAATTCTTCACTATTACCACGTTTTCTAAATTTATTTGCTATATCTTCAAAACTATTTTTATCTTGAATAGCGAGTATAACTTTAACACCTTTGCTCTTAGCAAGGTAATCTAACACCACAAATAAACTTGACGCAAATGGGACAAGAACAATACGACCTTTCTCCAATTCTTCTTCCAATGCCTTAAAAAAGTTTTGAGGCCATTCTGGTCTATCCGTTCTTATTTCAGTTCTACCTTTAATTTGTTCTAAAGGTAAATCTTTGTATTTGCCGTAGTCATATCTATAATGCTGAAATTCAAAGTCGCTTACATTTGTAAAATTTTCCGCCATATAAGTTTTCCCAATGCCGGGATATGCCAAAACTAATATCTTCTCTTTCATAAAAACTCCCACTCATTTAGTATATCATAAGTTATTTTAAAATGCAACTTTTTGCTAGTCTCAAAAATAAGTGACTAATAGGCGGTTTTTATTTTGGCAAATCTCTGGCAATGGCTGCGACATATACTTTGGTGGCGGGACTACATAGGCGGGCAAGTTCGTTCAGTGTCGCGCCAGTAGTCATAATATCATCTACAATCAAGACGACTTTATCTTTTATAGGCTTCTTATCGGTGAGTGCAAAGCTGTCGACAACGTTATCTATTCTTTCTTTGAGTTTCAAATCTTTTTGCGGCGTTGTGTTTTTAGTTTTTATGAAAAGGTCGCTCCTTACTTCGCAAGCTAAAATTTTACCTAGTTCAATTGCTAAGCGTTCGGCTTGATTATAGCCACGCCTCTTTCTTGACTTTTCATGCATAGGCACTGGAAGAATTAAATCCACTTTAACGCCAAACTCATTTATGCGGTTTGCAATCAGACTGGCAAATGGCTCGGCAAGATATTTTGCATTATCGCTTTTTAATTTTAAGATGGCTTTTCTTACTTCGTCTTTATATAGCATAGGGCAGAAAGCTTTTTCGTAATAGCGTTTACTTGTTTGACAGAAATGACAGAAGCGATTATCAAGCGGCAGGTGCATATCGCATCTAAGGCAGCGGTTGCCATTATTGAAAATATCTAACTTAGCACAATCATCGCAATATGGGCGGGTATCAAAATCTTGAATATCGCGACCACAAAAGATACACTTTATTTTCTCAGGATAAAGCATGTTTTTCATATAATTTAAGATTTTTAACATTTTTTCTTTCATTTTAATTGTATAACTCGTTAATTTTGTCATCAGTAGCCATTAATAAATCTTTAAGCAGGGTAAAGCGTTGAACGGTGTAATTATTTGAAACCATTCGTCTTAGGTTTTTCTTTTCGCCGACAAGCACCACCATTTTCTTAGCGCGGGTTACTGCGGTGTAGATAAGGTTGCGGGTCAGTATCATGCTTGCGCCAGCAATAACTGGTATTACAACCACATCAAACTCACTGCCTTGGCTTTTGTGAATAGTAATCGCATATGCAAGTGAAAGTTGGCTTATTTCGGTGCGAGGGTAGAGACAGCGTCTGCCGTCCTCAAACTCTATGGTAACCTCATTTGTTTGAAAATCAATGTTTTCAATAAAGCCGATATCGCCATTATAAATGCCTTCGCCTTCCTCTTCCAAAAAGCCATTCAAGCGTTTCCAAACCAAATTATAATTATTTGAAGTCTGCATAACTTTATCGCCTTCGCGGTAAATAGTTTCGCCGACCACTATTTCCTGTTTATGCATGGAAGGTGGGTTAAGCTTTTCTTGAAGGGAGCGGTTTAGATTATCAATTCCGCATACGCCAGCTTTGAGGGGAGCGAGAATTTGAATTTGGCTGCTTTCAAGTCCGGTGAACTTAGGAAGCCTTGTTGTAATCATATCAATGATAGAATTTTTAATTTCGGAAAGTTCGGTTTTTTCTTCAAAGAAGAAGTCCTTTGAAGTGTTGTCGATAAGCGGCATTTTTCCACTATTAATAAGGTGGGCGTTTGTAATAATTAAACTATCATCGCTTTGGCGGTAGATTTTGGTAAGCATAGATACTGCTATGCGGCCGCAGGCTATTATATCATCAAGCACATTTCCAGCTCCAACGCTTGGCAGTTGGTCCTTATCGCCGACGAGGATAAGCTTGCAGTCGCGGGGTAGGGCTTTACAAAGGTGGTTCATAAGCGCAACGTCCACCATAGAAACCTCATCTACAATAACAGCGTCGGTTAGAAGTGGGTTATTTTCGTTATGAACGAATTTAGTAAGGCTGCCACCGACCTGTCCAACTTCAAGGGCGCGGTGTATAGTCTTTGCCTCAACACCGGTGCTATCGCCAAGACGCTTTGCCGCTCTGCCAGTAGGGGCGAGTAGCATATACTCCTTTTTGTTTTGTGAAAGAATTTCAGTTATGCATTTGATAATAGTGGTCTTACCAGTACCCGGCCCGCCAGTAATTACGCATACACCATTATTTATAGCGGTGATAATTGCATTTTTCTGCTCTTCGTGGAACTCGATATTATTTTTTTGTTCAAAGTGGGCAATTTCTGCTGATATGTCAAGTTTTTCATTTAAAACTGACCTATTGAGTAGGCTTAATTTTTGAGCAACCGAATTTTCATAAAAGTAATACTTGGTAAGCATAATTATTTCAACCTTATCGCGCCACATTACTTTTATAGTTTTATCTAGTATAAGCCCATCAAGAGCTTTATCGTAAAGCTCTTGATACTGTTCAAAGTGCAAGCCCAAAATCTCAACCGCTTGATTTACAAGCATATATTTTGGAAGGTAGGTATTGCCAGTACGCTCTATTGCATTGTTAAGGGCGTGCAAAAGCCCTGCACGAACCCGAAACTCGCTATCTACGGGAATGCCTATACTTTTGGCAATTCGGTCGGCGGTCAAAAAGCCTATACCCATAATGTCTTCAACTAGGCGGTAAGGATTGCTTTTTACAGTATCAATGGTGCGGTCACCATAGATTTCATATATTTTCATAGCCATGTTAGTGGAAATATTATATTTCTGCAAAAACATAACGCTATTTTGTAGTTTTTTGAGTTCTTTAAATTTTTCGCCTATTTCAAGTGCTTTCTTCATGCTGATATTTTTCACTTCGGCAAGGGAAGAAGGGGACATTTCAATAATATCAAAAGTGTCTTTACCAAAGTGAGCAACAATGTTTTTGGCGGTTACTGGTCCAACGCCTTTGATAAGACCAGAGCATAAATATCTTTCAATTCCTTTCAGCGAGGTGGGCATAACAACTTCATAGGACGAAAAAGAGAATTGGAAGCCATATTTTGAGTTTGTAAACTCGCCTTCCAAAGAAATATTTTCACCAATATTTGCAGAAACCATTTTGCCAACTGCGGTTACGGGAGTGTTGTTTTGGTCTACAATCATGACGGTGTAGCCATTTTGCTCGTTACGGAAAATGATTTCGTCAATCACGCCTTCGACTTTCATGATTATATTTTAATATATTTAATCACGAAAAATCAATTAAAAACGCTTGCGTCAAACAAAAATTTTAGATATACTAGAAAAGGACAAGAGAGAAAGGACTATGGATAGAGCAAGTAAACTTTTAGAAATCGAATCGCTAGCAGAAAATCTGATGAAACAGGAGAAAAGTCTCAGTTTATTGAAACTGAAAATTTTATTTTTCGCCTCTATGTATGAAAACCTTTCTGTTTCGGTTATTATTGATAAACTTGGCATCAAAAAGTCCAACTTCGCTCTTATGAGTGGAGAACTTGAACGTGAAGGACTTGTTGTTATCGGCCCTGCCGAGATAGACAAGCGCTGTCGCGTCCTTCATTTAACTGAGGCGGGTAAAACTCTTTTAGAGGAATATAAAAAACCTATTGAAACTAAACTTGGTGCAACTAATCCAGAAGTTGACAGGGCGCTTGATGTGCTTTCAAATTTTTTAAATAGGAAAGTTTAACTGCCAGCGCATATATAATTAAAAAGGAAGCAAAATGCTGAGAATATATAACACTAAAACTCGTAAAAAAGAGGAATTTAAGCCGCTTGTGGAAGGTAGAGTAGGCATGTATGTTTGCGGACCTACTGTTTATGGCTTGCCACATCTTGGTCATGCAAAAAGTTATGTCAATTTTGACCTTGTTCATAGATATTTGAAGTTTTTAGGCTATAAAGTCAAATATGTCCAAAATATAACTGACGTAGGTCACCTTGTTGGTGACGGCGATGAGGGTGAAGATAAAATCTCAAAGCAGTCTAAACTTGAAGGGCTTGACCCTTATGAAATAGCATACAAATATGAATGTGAATATTTTAAAGCAATGGACGCACTAAATGTTCTGCGCCCTAGCATCTCTCCTCGTGCGACTGGCTTTATTATGGATATAATTGAAGCGGTACAGGAGATTATTGACGCGGGCTACGGCTATGTGACTAAACAGGGTAATGTTTATTTTGATGTTCATAAATACTCCTCTTATGGTCAGCTTTCAAATCGCAAACTTGACGAAACAGTGAGCGGGGAACGTATTGACATCGCAAGCGATAAGCATAGTCCAGAAGACTTTGCACTTTGGAAGAGCGTTGATGCGCGTACCCTTATGAAATGGGATAGCCCTTGGGGAGAAGGTTGCCCGGGCTGGCATATTGAGTGTTCGGTGCTTTCGCGTAAGTTCTTAGGTGAACGCTTTGATATTCATGGCGGCGGAATTGATAACTTGTTCCCTCATCATGAGTGCGAGTGCGCGCAAGGGGACATTCTCACTGGACGAGTACCAATGAACTACTTTATGCATAACAACCTTGTTACCATTAACGGAACTAAAATGGGTAAATCACTCGGCAATTCTATGACGCTCGAAAGCCTATTTGAAAAGTATGGTGCGCAAACCATTAGATATTTCATTTTGCAGTTCCATTATCGCAGCATAATTGATTTTAGCGATGAGGCAATCGCGGCAGCGGCAAAACAATTAAACAAAATTGAAGAATTTGTTTTGAGCGTTCGCGGAAAAACAAATACCGAAAAAGAGCCAACCGGTGAGGTTAAAGAAATCTATGACGCCTGCCTTGCGGCTATGGACGATGATTTTAATAGTCCTGTTCTGATTGCTCAAATCTTGGCACTTATAAAACTCGGCTCTAAACTTGAAGATAATCGAGCTGGCGAACTTCTATATGTAATTAATCGTATGGTAGGGGATGTGCTTGGACTTAAATTTGAGGCAAGAGCCGAGCAGCAGCCACAAATAGATACGGAAATTGAAAAGCTAGCGAAAGAGCGCTGGGAGGCAAAACAGGCTCGAAACTACGCTGAGGCTGACAGACTTCGTCTGCTGTTAGATGAAAAAGGCTACACAATTAAAGACAGCAAAGACGGATACGAAATAATTAAAAAATAGCGGCTTAGCCGCTTTTTTTGTGGCGTTGTCATTTTTTAATGAAACAATGATAAATAAAAAGCATTAAATTACGAACAGGCGACGCCTGTTATTGCGGACTTGCCAGCAATTTTGTATATTATCGCTTCTTTTGCGCAGAATAGTAGCAAAGGAGGAGAAATATGCTGTTTATTCCAAATATCATTGCTTTCATCATTTTGCTTATCGGCGGACTTAACTGGGGTCTTGTTGGTATTTTTAGATGGAATCTCGTTACTGCTATTTTTGGCGGTTTCAATGTTGGAGCAATAATCGTGTATGTTTTGGTTATGCTTGCGGCAATTTGGCTTATCATCTCGGCAATTATCAGTATGGGTAAGATTTGGCTTCGTCCAGAGCGAGATAACAACAAAAAGTAAATAAAAAACCACTCTTTCCGAGTGGCTTTTTTTTAACACAAAATTCTTTTATATTTCGATTACTTAAGTTTAACGGTTGCGCCAGCTTCTTTAAGCTTAGCTTCCATTTCTTTTGCTTCAGCAGTTGGAACGTTCTCTTTGATTGTGCTTGGGCAAGCATCAACAAGAGCTTTTGCTTCACTAAGTCCAAGACCAGTGAGTTCTCTTACAACTTTGATAACAGCGATTTTGTTAGCACCGATTTCTTCAAGTGCAACAGTGAATTCTGTTTTTTCTTCTGCAGCAGGAGCAGCAGCGCCAGCAGCAGGAGCAGCAGCTACTGCAACTGGAGCAGCAGCGCTTACGCCGAACTCTTCTTCAAGAGCTTTAACAAGATCGGCAACTTCAACGATTGTTAATGTTTTAATTTCTTCAACGAGTTTTGTGATATCAGCCATTTTAATTTCCTCCAATATAATTAATTTTTTGTAGCTATTGCATTTAAAGCGATAGCAAGCCCTTGGGTAGGGGCATTAAGAACTCTGCAAAGTGCGCTAGCAGGCCCATTGAGAGTCCCAAGTAATTTGGCAATAAGAACTTCTTTGCTTGGAAGTTTTGCCAATTGTTCAATTTCCTTGCCTTCAACGAAGTTTCCATTAAGTAAACCAAATTTAACGGTTAATTTCTTTGTTTTTGCAGCAGCGTCGCAAACAACTTTTGCGCCAGCCACTTCATCATCATAACTAAAAGCAACCGCACTGGTGCCTTGAAGATATTGTTCAGCACCTTGGATACCAAGTTCGTTAAGTGCAAGGAGCATTAATCTGTTTTTGTAGACTTTGTATTCGCTTCCGTTCTTTTTGAACTCACGGCGCATAGCAGTGTCTTCTTCAACAGTAAGTCCGCGATAGTCAACGAATGTAACTGACTTTGCTTTTGAAAGCTTGTCTTTGATTTCGCTAACAATCTGCTTTTTTGCTTCTAAATTAGCACTCATGTCCTTTTCTCCTTTTTTTCGCAATTTCTTGCTACAGAATTTTGTGTTAATTAAAACAAAAATCTCTATGCCACGCTGGAAAAGGGCATAGAGATGGTAAACCAATTCTATTTGCTTTTCCTCGGCAAGCACACTTCGAAGTGTTTACGCATTACGCACTTGCTGTCTATGGACAAGACTTTTATCTTAACGCTTTATAGTATACACATAAAAACCTGCTTTGTCAACACATTTTTGCGTAAAAAGGATGAAAATTTAAAAAACTTTCATCTTTCTTCATCATCCGCTTGACGCGGGGGGGGGATTTGCTAAAATAAAAAATAAAAAACGTATGATAAAGAGGCTAAAACACTCAAAAATGGCGTAAAATGTTTGTCATATTTAGTATAAATATGTAGAATAATAGACAAAGGAGGCACAATGAAAAAGTTTTTTAAAGCATTTATAGTAATTTTATCATTGTGCCTTTTTAGTGGTGGAATAGTATTTTTGTCGGGAATAGTTGAACTTCCAAGCATTGAGCAGGAAGAAGAAAAGCCTGCCGAAGTTGAAGATGATGCAAACGCTGAAACTACAAATGGATATTTTTGGCTTCGTGCTGAACGATTTGATCGTAATAATCCTGACGGCAAGGCGTATGATACGGTGGGCGGAACTGTTAGTGCTCAGTTTAAAGGCTTTCTTGGGGTATGGGCAAATAGTGGAAACGGGAATGATACGGAATATTCTTTTTCAAGAGGATGGGAACAGCAGAATGGCGGCGATGTTAGAGGATATGCAACTGCAAAATCCGGCTATACTTTTATAGGTTGGTTTTCAGATTACACATGTGCCCCAGAATATTTTGTAAGCAGCGCATCTCCGTATGAAGCCAATATAGCCAATGGTAAACAGATTTCTTTATATGCAAAGTTTGCGCAATCAGCTTCATATGAGATCTATGTGGGACCTAATAAGGTTAGTTTCCCAACAAGCAGTAATGGCGGAACTATCAGCGCCACAATAAAAAATGGAAATTCCAGTTATACACAGACCAAAAGCTCTTCAGAAGGTGTTGGATATGGGTTTTATGGACTCACCTTTGGTAATGTTTTTTGGGGGGATACTATCTCAATTTCTGCATCTCCCAAGACTGGGTATTATTATGATGGCATGTATGTTGTAAGTGCGAGTTGGTATGATTATTCTGATTATACTTTGACATGGGGAACTAAGTTAACTGCTGCTACTTCATATAGAGGATTTTCTAGTGTCTATATAGGTGTAATTTTCAAAGTACAAGTTTAAAGGCATATGCAAGGAAAGGGATTTCAAGTGTAAGCGTTTCAAATTCATACCCTCGCCTAGATTCATCGGCTTATGTTCAAGCTTCAGTATCTACTGGTTATACATTTGATAGGTGGACTACCACTGATTCATCAACTGCGGCAGCCGTGTCAACATCAACAAAATATACATTTACTGTTACTCAATCGTCATATGTTTTTTATGCTTGGGCAACCCCTAACAAGTATTATCTTACGGTTGATGCAAATGGTGGTTATAATATGAGCGGTGGCTCCATAATTGAAAGCACTCATGATTATGGTTCAACTTATGGTATTCCAGCACCAACTCGTGATGGATACGTTTTTACGGGGTGGACTGTCACATCGGGACTTAATACATCAACTGCAATGTGGGGTGCAACTCCTTCTACAACGATAAATTCCATTCCTTCTCCTTCGACAAAGTGTTTTAATGGTGATGATGCCGTATGGTTTAGAAATCTTAACCCTACAAATAACGCAAGCGTTACATTGACTGCTAATTGGGAGGCAATCACTTATACAGTTGATGTTAATCCAAATGGCGGGACATATAATGGTAGTACAGTTACTACAAGTTTAGGTGCAAAAAGCTACGATTCGGTTTTCTCAGTGTTAGCTCCTACGCGAATGGGTTACACCTTTGCAGGGTGGATGGTAACATCAGGTCTTATTACGACAACAGCGAGGTGGGGGACAACAGCAAATCCTACTACTTCAATTTCGTCAACTACCAAATGCGTAAATGGTACGAATGCAGTATATTTTAAAAATATTACACCTCTAAGTGGGGGAAGTGTAACTTTAACTGCAAACTGGACTGCTAATTATTATACGCTTACCATAAATCCAAATGGTGGAAGTTACTCAGGTAGCGCTAGTAATAAAACAGTTTCCGTTCAGTATACAAGTACATATACTTTGCAAAATCCAACTCGCGACGGATTTAACTTCACAGGCTGGAAGATAACTAGTGGAACATCGACAAGTGTAAGTGACAACATTGTAACTATGGGATATACCAATTCAACAGTTACTGCTCAGTGGGCTGAAAAGTTTTGGGCTGAGGATGAATATGTTGCTTCAAGTTTTGCAGGCGGAACAGGAACTCAAACTGACCCATATATCATAAAAACAGCAGGGCAGCTTGGAAAACTGTCTAGGGACAGTTTTGGTAACAACTTTGATGGTGTTTATTTTAAACTTGGTGCAAACATAGACTTGGGCGCACATCAGTGGTATCCGATAGGATATAACAACCAATTTAAGGGAGTTTTTGATGGCGGGTTATACAAGGTTTCAAATTTAAGAATTACGGAAGGGGATTTTAGTTATGTTGGGCTATTTATTCATGCTCTTTCAGTGTCAAACTTGATTCTTGATAGTCCTACTATAACGGTTGGAACATATGTTGGGGCAATAGCGGGAAGGACTTTGGTGAATGCTGTTATCAGAAATTGTATGGTTACAAATGCGAATTTGAATGGTGTAAGGTGTGCAGGTGGACTTGTAGGTAGAGCTGTTACAGATAATGTAATAATAGAAAATTGTATAGTTAAAAATAGTACAATTGAAGGTGAAATGTGCGGGGCATTTATTGGTGATAAATTATTAGATACTGGCAGTATTTCAACAAGCGGAGCATATAATATTAGCGGAGCTAATTGCAAGGCAATAAATGGTAACACAGCTGCAGCAATTAATGCAAAAGGCGTTTTCTCTGACACTGAACTAGAGGGCAAAAAGATTTATGGCAGCATAAATGACTTTGGAGGATTTACATACAACGCTAATCTCAATGATGGTATGCCAGTGCCTGAAGGGTTATTTGCAGTTGGTGGACAAAGCGGAAGTGAGAATGTATACAACTATCTTGCGAGCAAAGGATTTGAGAATTCATAAAAAGTGCCAACGGCACAAAAGCGGCGTTGCCGCTTTTTTTATTGCTAAAAAGCAAATAAAAGCCATATTGCATTTTGTTTGACATTTTAGACTGATAATGTTATGATTTAGGCATATTTGAGGAGAAATTATGGACTTTAAAGCGATTGAACAAAAGTGGCAGAATATTTGGGAGCAGGAAAAGCCATTCAAGGCGATAGATTTTCATCCTACAAAGCCTAAATATTATGTTCTATATGAATTTTATAATATTAGCGGCAATTTGCACATGGGGCATCTTAAAGGGACAGTTCCTGCCGATGCGCTCGCAAGAATGAAGCGGTTTCAAGGATATAACGTCCTCTTTCCTATCGGTGGGGATGCGTTTGGCTTACCAGCAGAAAATGCAGCTATTAAGACGGGAATAGACCCTCATGATTTCGTAAGAAATGGGCTTAATAATGTAATCACTCAATCTAAAAAACTTGGACTTTCTTTTGATTATGACCGCACCATTTGCACAAGTGACGCAGAGTATTACAAGTGGACGCAATGGATATTTTTGCAACTACTTAAAAATGATTTAGCTTACAAAACAGTTGGCACAGTCAACTACTGTCCAAACTGCAAGACTACTCTTTCAAACGAAGATAGTCAAGGCGGCAAGTGTGACCGCTGTGGTGGAGATGTTGTTCAAAAAGAACGTTCGGTATGGTATCTCAAACTTAAATCTTATGCCGAAAAAATTCTTGGCAACATTGACCGAATTGACATGGCTGAAAACCTTAAAGAAGCACAGCGCAACTGGGTTGGAAAAAGTGAGGGAATGCAAGTTAAGTTTCCTTTATATAATGAAAAAGGCGAAAAACTTGACGAAGTTGAAATATTTACAACCTGTATTGAAACCATTTATGGTGTAACTTTTGTGTTGCTTGCGCCTGAGCATCGCTTTGTTGAAAAGTATAAGTCGAATATCAAAAATTACAGCGAAGTGGAAGCATATCGCAAACAAACCTCTCTTAGAAGTGAGTTTGACCGAATTGCTGATACTAAATCTAAGACTGGCTGTCGTCTTGACGGACTTTATGTAATCAATCCGATAAACAATGAAAAAGTACCTGTATTTATAGCCGACTTCATTTTAAACACCTATGGGACTGGTGCTGCTATGGCTGTTGCTTGTCACGACCAAAGAGATTACGAATTTGCGAAGGCGTTTAATTTGCCTTTTGTTCAGGTTATCGAAGGTGATGTGAGCAAGGCAGCGGTTGAAAAGAAGGAATACATTGCTGCTAATAGTAAAATGATGAACTCAGATGAGTTCACTGGTATGCCAGTAAAAGAGGCAAAAGCAAAAATTGCTGAAAAAATTGAAAAACTAGGAGCAGGCTTTAAACAAATAAACTATCGCATTCAAGACTGGTCGTTCAATCGCCAAAGATACTGGGGAGAGCCGTTCCCTGTCATCTTCTGTCCACACTGCGGCGTGGTAGCAGACGAGAATTTGCCTGTTATTCTTCCAAGCACAAAAGATTATCTTCCAAACCAAAATGGTGATAGTCCGCTTTCGAAAATTGACAGTTTTGTAAATTGCAGATGTCCTATTTGCGGACAGGATGCAAAGCGTGAAACCGACACCATGCCAAACTGGGCAGGGTCGAGCTGGTACTGGCTTAGATATATGGATCCTCACAATGATAAGGCACTTGTTGACTTTGACAAGGCAAAATACTGGGGTAGCGTAGATTGCTACACCGGCGGAAAGGAACATATTACAAGACATGTAATTTATTCTTTCTTCTGGCAGAACTTCCTCTATGATATTGGCGCAGTGCCAACCCGTGATCCATTTGCAAAGAAGATGGGCAGCGGGCTTGTACTCGATGATGAAGGCAAGAAGATGAGTAAAAGCTCAACAAATGGGGTTTCACCACTAGAAGTTATTGATAAGTATGGTGTTGACGCGACAAGACTTCATCTTCACTTCTTAGGTGGTTATGAAGATAACACGCCTTGGAGTTATGAAGGCATTAATGGAATTACCTCTTTCCTTGACAAAGTTTGGGCGCTTCAAGATATGGTAAAAGGTTATGCCATTTCAAAAGAACATGAGGTAGAAATTAACAAACTTATCAAAAAAGTAACCGAAGATTATGAAAATCTTAAACTTAACACAGTAATTTCGGCGCTTATGACCTTTATTAAAAAGGTTAGGGATGATAAATTTATCACCAAATATGAACTTAGCATATTCTTAATTCTTCTTAATCCTCTCGCTCCGCACATTACAAGTGAAGTTTTTGAAAAGTCAATAGGTGGTCGAATCCTTGACCAGAAGTGGCCTACCTTTGATGAGAATAAGCTTGAAAGTGACAGCGTTGAGGTGGCTGTTCAAATAAACGGCAAGATTGTTGAAAGGCTTATGATAAAAACAAATACGCCGAATGCTGACGTATTAAGTTTTGTAAAAGGTAATGAAAAGATTGTTTCTTTAATTGAAGGAAAAACAATTGTAAAAGAAATTGTTGTACCTAACAGGCTTGTTAATATCATTGTGAAATAAAAAAACCGCTTAAAGCGGTTTTTATTATTTGCTAGCGTTTTCAAGTCCAGCTTTGTGCTTTTTGTGAAGTAAGCAAGAAACCAGTGTAATTGCAGCGCAAACTACCACAGCAATGGCGATTGAAACAAGAATGTTCAAAAGGTCGTTGCTTGCAAACGCAGGTACAAAGCTGAAAATTAGCATAAGCCAACCAGAGATTGCAATGAGTGGGAAGATAATTGTAAGCACAACTGCCAAAGCAGGTGACTTAATTTTGTCCGCATTTTTGAAAGCGAAGAAGATTGATGCAACTGCAAGAACTGATGCTACAATTCCCAAAACGAATGCTGTAAGTTGAAGTGAAGTTAAGTTTGGCATATTAAACCCTCCTATTGATAAACTAATTTTATCACCAAATTGCCGATTTGTCAATAACTATTTTTAAATAATTTGACTATCGATTGCAAAAAATACTATAATCAAGATATGGAAAAGAAGAAAAAAGTCAATTTAATTGTGATTTTGTCAGTTGCGCTTGTCCTAACCATCGGGATAGGGGTGACTATTTTCCTACTTAATTATAACTTTGGCGACATGCCAAGCTTGCAAGTTGTAAGAGATAGCGGCAAATTTTACTTACTTGCCTCACCAAATGAAAACTATCAAGGTTATCGCTTTACTTTTGAAAGTGATAAAGAAAGCTTTTTTATTGATACCAAACAAAACTTTTTAGATGTAGCAAGCGTTCAAGTTGAGTATGGGACTGAGTATAAAATATCCACCTGTTATTTAGGGGAAAACGAAGGCGGCAACTCTTCATTTAGTTCGCCTATTTCATGGACAGCAAGCCGATACCTAAACAGTCCGCAAATCCGTATTGAAGATAATATGCTTAAATGGAATAAAATCGATGGCGCTAGTGAGTATCATGTATATCTTAACGGCAAAAAAAATGTATCACTTTCTGAGCAATATTCTCTTGCAAATATTGAAGGCGGACAATATTCAATTTTTGTGGTGGCTTTTTCAAAGGAAGATTATCTTTTTGCAAGTGGCGAGTCAAATGTGATTGAAACTCAAATTATTCATCAATTTAAACCTTTAACAAAGGTGAGTGTAAATAGTGAAACTTATACTCTGACCGCAGTCGGCAGTGAAAAACTTTCATATATAGATGTTACTATCGGGACTAAAACCTATAAATGCAAGGTTGAATCCGCGCAAGGCTATACCTATCAAATTGATATATCTCCTATATACAAGCCGGGGGTAAAAATTTCAGCTGCGCCTTCCCAGATTGATGATTATAATATTTACCTGTTAGAGCCAACTTACGCCGAATAAAAACGCTGTCGTTTATACATACTACCAAAAAAGGAGTATGTCTTTTTTGAAGGTTAGTAGCGAAATCGAGAAAATAAAGAAGCAATTTCATAATTCAAGTGACTTTGCAAGCAGAACAATTTCACGCGGTGGGCGTGAGATAGGCTTTGTGTTTCTCAAAAGCATAACTGATGGCGAAATGTTTGTAGAGGGAATTGTTGGGCCTATTTTAAGTTATAGCGGCGAAATCAACTTTCAAACGCTAGAACATGAAGTTTTAAAAGCCAATGATGTGAAAAAAATTCAAACCAATGAAATGGTGGATAACATAATAAAAGGTGCTGTTCTTATCTTGCTCGACGGGCAGAAGGGGGCTATGGCTATTGACTTGCAAGCTTTCAATATGCGCTCTCCAAGTGAGCCGCCAACTTCATCTGTTATTTTAGGCCCAAGAGAGGGTTTTACAGAAGATATAAAAACCAACATTTCTCTTATGAGAAGGCGTCTTGCTACCAAAGATTTGGTTATCACTCAGCTTAACATTGGAAAATATTCCAATACAAAAGTTGCAATTACATATATTTCGGGCATTGCTGACCTAAAAATTGTTGAAAAAATAACAAAAAGATTAAAAGAAGTGGATATTGACGGCGTTATGGACAGTCATTATCTTGTGGGTTTTTTGCAGGAACGCAATAACTCGATTTTTAGACAGGTAGGACTTGCCGAAAAACCGGATATAGTTGCCTCCAAACTTTTGGAAGGAAAGGTTGGCATTATTGTTGACAATTCACCAATTGTCATTACCATTCCATTCTTGCTATTTGAAGATTTGCAGGATAGTAACGATTATTATACTAATCACCACTATGCCGGATTTATTCGCGTTATTAGACTTTTAGGAATAATAATTGCAATCATTGCATCGGGGATGTATCTTGCGTTGCAGCTTTATCATTACAACATCCTGCCGCTTAACTTTCTTATAACGATAGCCGATACAACGCAGGGGCTACCGTTTACTCCATTTATCGAAATTTTATTCATCTTCCTCTTATTTCAAATATTGTATGAGGTCAGTTTGCGCCTTCCGAGTTATCTTGGTCTTGCGACAAGTGTGGTCGGCGCGTTAATATTAGGTGATACCGGCGTTAAGGCGGGGCTTATTTCTCCGCCGGGGGTTATTATTGTCGCGATGAGTAAGATTGCCCTTTATGTAGCGCCAAGTCAAAACTCTCAAATTGTTCTTATGCAACTTATCTTTATTATTTTAGGCGGCTCGCTTGGTATGCTCGGCATAATGGCGGGTATCGTATATTTCACAAATTATCTGAATGATTTTGATAGTTATGGCGTTCCTTACCTTGCGCCGTACAGCCCTCGCATTAGAAATGACCTTCAAGATGGTTTATTTAAGAAAGATATTTCTACCATGCATTACAGGCCGCAGAGTTTTAACAATAAAAACAAAGTGAGGGTAAAATGAAAGAGCATATTTCTCCTAGTCAAGCGGGTAAGCTTTGTGCAATGACTATCTTTGCAAATAAGATTTTTCTTCTTCCGTCACTAATGTATGAAGGTGCAAAAAGTGATGGCTTTTTCATTGCACTTCTTTTATACGCATTAGATTTTCTCACTTTAATAGTGTTTTTACTGTTAAAACGCAAATATCCAACCCAAAAATTGACCGAAATACTTGAAAAACGTTTAGGGAAAGTGGTTACAAAAATAATTTATATTGTTTTTATGGTGTTTTTCCTATTTAAAATTTTGCTTACTTATAGCGTTTTCTATGTATATATGAAACAACAGATTTACCAAGACGAGTTCACTTTTTTAACTCTCGTATGCGTGCTGCCGGTAATAAATCATGGAGTTTTGTTAGGGCTTCGCAGCTTTGCGAGAACGGTAGAGATGTATTATTTTGTTGTACTTGCAGGGTTTGCCGCCTGCCTTTTGGTAGGGCTTGGGACAATGGAAACTTTCCCTCATTTTTTCTCATCAAATCCGTCCGCATTTTTTAGTACAGCGTTTAGATATGTTTTCTCATTTGGCGATTATCTATTTCTTTTCTTTATAATGGACAAAGTGGAAATAGATGGCAAAAAGGATGAGTGGAGAATTATAAAACCTGCCATTATTGCGGTAGTATTTGTGCTTGCGCTTTTCTTTATATTTTATGCTTGCTATCAAGTTACCGCTTTTATGCATAACAACGCGATAGTTGACATTATTGCAATATTTGAGTACAGCGCACTTGGGCGAATAGATGTTATCGCAATGGTACTTGTCATGTTTTTATGTCTATTTGCACTCGAAGTATTTCATTATTCTTTTTGCGAGGCGTTCTGCGGAGTCTTTAAAGGGCTAAACCGAACTTATAGCGTTGTCGTATTTGATGTTATATTCTTGGCACTTTATATTACAAAAATAGGTAGATATTCTACTATGATAAGTTATGTTCAATCTTGGCTGCCTTACTTTTGCATTTTAACCGAAGTTTTATTCCCTTTTGTTATGCTTTTACTGTCTATGCGAAAAAAGAAGGGGAGGAAATATGAAAAAGTTTTTTAAGCAAGTTAAAAACAATGCCATGTTTTGGGTATTTGTTTTTGTAATGATTGTATTTACCGGCCCAGCATTGTTTGCTCCCGGCGAGAGCAATGATAGAGCGGTGGTTACCGCAATAGGCGTCGATTATGATACCCAATATGAGGTTTCACTTTTAACTTTTATTCCAACTCCCAACCAAGGTTATCTTGAAACTACGTCGGTAATTTGTGGACAGGGAAATACAATTGCGGAAGCAATTTATGATGCCGAGCTTGTATTAGGAAGAAAAATTGGGTTTTCTCATGCAAAAGTGACAATTATTAGTGAAAAATTATTTAATGATGACATTTCAAAAGATATTGACTATCTAGGCAGAATTGCATCTTTAAGCGAAAATACGATTTTGGTTGCTACAAACGAAACCGCTAAGGAGTTTTTAAACTCCGCGAAAACACTTGAAAAAGATATTGGGCTTCAGCTTGACCAATTGTTAGATTACAACATAAGAAAATTATATGTGACTGACACCTCACTTGAAGCCTTTTTTAAGGGTTATTATTCACAGGTGAAATCTTCTATTGTTGGATATTTGCCTATTGTTGAAGCATCAAGTGGTGATGCGGTTTGCGGGGCACAGGACGGGTCGAGTGACGCACCACCTCCGACTAGTGACCAAGGCGGCAAAAGTAATGGGGAGGATCAGGAAAGCACATCTGGAAATTCTTCTCAGCCTAATAAGAAAATAAGTAATCCTGGTCAGGTATTTCTTTTAAAGGGCGGAAAGAAGGTTGCCATTCTTTCTGCCGAGCAGCTTCAAGGGCTTAACCTTATAAATAAAAAAGCTGTTGACTATAATATTTCAATCGATAATGTAAATGAAGGCATATATAATGATAGCAAGCTTTCTTTTGTAGTAAGAGACAAAAAGGTATTTACGAGGGCATGCTTTAAAAATGGTATTCCCGTTTTTAGCGCTAAGGTTGTACTTGGTGTTGAACTTGTGGAAGCAACCGAAGGGGACAAAAATGTTAAAATGAACACCGAACTTGCCTCCATGCCGCCCGAAGTAATAAAAAAATTAGAAAATAAAAGTAGACAGCAATTTGCCGAGGCGCTTAAAGTTTTGAGGGAATATGGCTGCGATGTTATTGGCGTTACCGAAAGATTTCTTTTTGACGACCGCAAGGGTTATAACAAGTTTTTAGACGCAATTGACAGTCCAGATGAGTTTTTAAAATATGTAAATTTTGATATATGTGTCCAAGTTGAAAATGACTAGCGTGTCGAATTTTCACTTTATTGGTTTGCTTTGATTAAAAATTTTCTAAAAAGCCTCGTTTCTTGTTGCGAGAAAAATAAAAATATGATAAACTAAGTTAGCAATTTATAAGGAGGCTTTCACAGTTGGAAGAGAACAATAAACCTAAATTTAGATTTTCCTATCTCATTGCACTAGTTGTCGTAGTGCTTCTTCTTTGCCTTATGTTTTCGGGTGGCGGAAGCAAGGGTGTTTACCTTAAAAATGGTGAGAAGGATATCATGCAACTTATCCATAACGAGTATGTTAACACCGAAGGTGGGAATACCCAAGCAACTGATATTCGTTATAAAGATGGTGTGATTTATGTGCTTGTAAAGGGATCTAAGAACGCAAATAGTTTCCCTGAAAACAGCGACTACTATTTCTATTATAATGAAAGCACTGATGGTGATATGCTTGATAGAATTCGTCAGGAGTGCAGAGATAATGGTATAGGCTTTAATACTTGGCCAAGTGGCCCTAATTTTTGGGACATACTTTATCCAATTCTCTATATCGGTTTCGGCATTTTCATGGTGTGGATGATTTTCCGTCTGCTTTCAAACTCTAACAAGGGCGCAATGACCTTTGGAAAGAGTAGAGGAAGAGCGTATACCTCTAATAAAGTTCGCTTCTCGGACATTGCGGGAACAGACGAAGAGAAGGAAGAACTTGCTGAAATTGTTGAGTTCTTAAAATCACCAAGAAAATTCACTTCACTCGGTGCGCGCATCCCAAAAGGAATTCTTTTAGTTGGCCCTCCGGGAACGGGTAAAACCTTGCTTGCCAGAGCTGTGGCAGGGGAAGCTAACGTTCCATTCATTACAATAAGCGGCTCTGACTTTGTTGAGATGTTTGTGGGCGTTGGTGCGAGCCGTGTGCGTGACCTTTTTGAACAAGCTAAGAAAAATAAACCTTGCATCATCTTTATTGATGAAATTGACGCGGTAGGTCGTCAGCGTGGTGCTGGACTTGGCGGCGGAAATGATGAACGCGAACAAACCCTAAACCAACTCCTAGTTGAAATGGACGGATTTGAACCAAACGAGGGTATTATCGTACTTGCGGCAACCAACCGCAGTGACGTACTTGACCCAGCGCTTATGCGTCCAGGCAGATTTGATAGACAGATATATGTAAATATACCAGATGTAAAGGGCAGAGAGGGAATTATTAAAATTCACGCAAAAAATAAACCACTTGATGATAATATTGACTTTAAAACTCTTGCAAAAATTACAGTTGGCTTTACTGGCGCAGATATAGAAAATATGCTTAACGAAGCGGCAATTTTAGCTGCGAGAGCAAACAGATCTAGAATTTCAATGGCTGATATTACTGAGGGTATCAATAAAGTAACAATGGGACCTCAAAAGAAGAGCCGCCTTGTTACCGAAAAAGACAGAAAACTTACCGCTTATCATGAGTCAGGGCATGCAATACTTGCTAAGAAACTTAAATATTGTGATGAGGTTCAGGAAGTTTCAATCATACCTCGTGGAATGGCGGGTGGCTATACAATGCAACGTCCTGAAAATGATAACTCATTTAGAAGTTACAACTTCCTCATGGATGAAATTGCTATGTGCATGGGCGGGCGTATCGCAGAAGAGATAATCTTTAAAGATATAACTACTGGTGCATCTAGCGACATTAGTCAGGCGACTAAGATTGCGCATGCTATGGTATATAACTATGGTATGAGCAAGAACCTAGGTTTCTTATCACTTGACACTTCGCAACAGGTATTTATTGGACGTGATTATCAAACCAAAAACGAATTTAGTGAAAAACTTGCAGCCGCAGCTGATGATGAAATTCGTGACATACTCGACTATAACTATAAGCGCGCAAGAAAGATTTTAAATGACAACGAAGAGCTTATGCATGAAATGGTTAAACTGCTTCTCGACCGTGAAACTATCAATAAAGATGAAGTTGATATGCTTATGGAAGGAAAGAGTGCAGAAGAAATTTCAAAAGTTATGTCCGAAAGAGAAGAGGCGCAGAAAGCTAAGGAACTTGCCCTTGCTGCTGAGCGTCGTGAAAAAGAGAAGTATGAAACCTATCAGCGCAAAGTTAAGGAAGGTGAGAAACTTCTCGCTAGCGGCATTATAACTCAAAGTGAGTATGATGCCATTAAACGTGAATATGACGAGTTAGTCGCAGCTGATGGCAAAGTAGAGGAAAAGAAAGAGGTTAAGAAAACATCTAAACCTGCTGCGGCAGAGAAAAAATCTGCTGAAAAAACAGATAAACCACAAGAGAAGAAACCTCGCACTCCTCGCACAAAAAAAGAGGATAAGAAAGGGGAATAGGCATGGAAAATATAGACGAAATTTATCTTCAAAAACGAATAAAGACTAGAAAGATCACTCTTGGTGTTACCTTAGGAGTATGTTTCCTTCTTGCACTTGCAATCATTATCATGGCATGTGTAAACATTGATTTGAAACCACATTTTATTAACAATCCAAATCGTATAACTGTTGTTTCAACTGAATTTACTAGCGATGTAGCTTATGATGAAACGAGTGAGGATTATGATAAGTTTATCAACACTTACAATGATATGTTTAGATTAACGGCACTTAGGTCACTTTTTAGCGGTCGCGCAGCTGGATATACCATTGTGGAAACTGACCCTACCGACTTTACCGAAACGACAAGCGCTCTTAAAGATTTGCTTGGAAATAGTTATGTAAAGTTTACTTATGACAGCGACCAAAAATTCTATAATAAAGACGGAAGTGAATTTACTTCAATGTATGGCGCAGATGTTCATAACTTAACTTTTAAAACAGTTTACTTCTCGCTTTCAGATACTGACGTAACGACCGACCTTACCTTCTACTTCTCAACAGAAGGGTATTACAAGAGCGACAAGAATAAAATCGTAAAAGTAACGGTACCTGCGAATACCTATTCGCTTTATCAAATGATGGAGATATACAGATAAAAAACAGCCAAACGGCTGTTTTTTTATTCATCTTCTTTATTTTGAGCTTGCTGATTTTTAGAGATATTTTAACTTTTGTTTTACTGCGGCGATAAGCTCTTTTTTGTCATTATTTAAGCGGCAGTCAAATACGTCGCTCAGTAGGCTTTCAAGTATTGCCTTATAACGTTTAGGGTTAACCTCTGGATAATATTTTTTAATATCATCACCGCTTATTTTAAGATCTTTCACGCTGATTACCAGTTTATGACTGATAATGTACTTATAAAAGAACTCATATTTCATGGCAAGCAGTTTAGACTTTTTGCTTACAAGCGGGTAAATGATTGGGAAATTATCAAAATATTTAAAGAAGTATGGCTTGTTATTTTCGCGATTAAGCGCAGCGTAATAGCCAGATATTACATTTATATAATGTGCTTGCATTTTCTTTGGCAGACCTATATCTTCAAGTACTCTTTCAAGATAGTAAGATACGCTAATTGGATTTACTGTATCAATTAAGTCGATAAGAAAGCCTTGTGACTTATGTTCTACCTTTTTAACTATGTTAAATTTAATTTTAGGTGTGTCCATACCAAAGCAAGACCATAGCTGTGCTTTATTGAAAATTTTGAAAACTCTCATAAATGCGTTAGGTTTAGAAACTTTATATTTGAGTGGGCTGTGCAAGATTTTTATTATTTCAGTTATTTTACGCTCATTTGAAATATCCCTTACATTGCCTGCATATTTGTAAGCGGTAAGGAGAGTTTCTTTATCAATTTTAAAATTAAGCTCGGCTGCAAAGCGGAAAAGTCTTAAAATTCGAACGCCATCTTTTGAAAGCACCTTATCAGGAGATTCAACTGTGCGCAAGATTCGCTTCTTAATATCATCAATGCCATGATAGAAATCTAAAAGTTCATCCTTTTTAATGTCGTAGTAAATTGCATTGATTGTAAAGTCGCGGCGGGAGGCATCCTCTTGGGCGCTGACATTAAACTCAACTTTTTCAGGGGAGTGTGAGCCGTCCTGCCCATATATGTCACGACGGAAAGCTGAATATTCGTAGCTTTCCTGTTCATACGAAATAATCGCTGTACCAAGTGACTTACTTTTAACCTTAAATTCAAACTCGCTTCCTTGAAGATGAGTAGCAAGTTCGTCAAGGGTGAGAGAACTGGTAATATCTATGTCTGGAAGTTCAATCCCCATAAGACTATTGCGAACGTATCCGCCAACAACATACAAACTGCAAGGTAGCAGCCTTGCAAGATCTTTTAGTTTATCTGAAATTTGAATAACCATAACTTTTATCCTTTATTTAAAAACACTTTCAAACTTTATTAGAATAAGTTTGACAAGCATTTCTATATTTATTATAATATAAAATAGAGAAAATGAAAAAAGAAAAACGGGTAAAATTGCAAAAAAAATCAAAAAAAGATGCGCTTCAATCAAAAGTGGTTGAAAGATTTTTTCCTACCATTGAAGAAGGACTATCGAGCGCACAGGTTGCATCTCGCATTGAAGATAAACTTGTAAACAATACAAAAATAAAAACTTCCAAGTCATATTTATCAATTTTTGTTAAAAATATTTGTACTTTTTTCAACTTTTTATGGCTTGCGCTAGCAATTGCGCTATTCTGCGTAGGGTCTTATAGTAACCTTATTTTTCTTGTCGTTATTGTTAGTAACACTGCACTTGCAATCATTCAAGAAATACGCGCAAAGATTACAGTTGAAAAATTATCGTTAGTTACCGCGCCGCGCGTGAAAGTGATAAGAGATGGTAAAAAAATTGAGGTGCTTTCACAGGAGCTTGTACTTGATGATATAATCGTGCTTGCAAATGGCGACCAAATTCCAGCCGACTGTATAATTTTAGATGGTCAAGTTGAAGTCAATGAAAGCCTGCTTACAGGGGAGTCCAACGCGATTGAAAAGGGCATGGAGGCACATTTGTTATCTGGAAGCTTTCTTGTCGCCGGGCTATGCTATGCAAGGGTTGAAAAAGTGGGCAAAGATTGTTATATAAATCAAATAGCTGCTCGCGCACGCGAATTTAAAGCACCTAAATCTAATCTTTTCAGAGATTTAAATCGTTTTATTAAATATATAGGAATTGCACTTATACCTATCGGGCTATTGACAATCTTGAAAGAATATATGCTTGGCTCTGGTCTGAAAACTATTATTGAGAAAACAAGCGGTTCACTTATCAGCATGATACCTGCGGGGATGTTTTTACTTGTGACCGTATCACTTGCAGTGGGTGTAATGAAACTAGCTAGGAAAAAGACGCTTGTAAAAGATTTGTACTCAATTGAAATGTTATCTAGAAGTAACGTGCTTTGCCTTGACAAGACGGGTACTATAACAGACGGAACAATGAAAGTTGTAGGTTTTGAAACCTATGGCAGACGCAAAAAAGAGAATGTTGAAAAAATTATTTCCTGTATTCTTCATAATCAAAAATCCACAAATGCAACTTCTATTGCGCTTATTGAACACTTTGGCAAGAACAGCGAAATGGAAGCGACAGACAAACTTGAGTTTTCATCTCAGCGAAAATATTCGATTACCGCATTTGGTGGCAAAGTTTACTTTTTAGGGGCGGTATCAAGGATAGGGTGCGCGCTGACCGAGGAGCAGGAAAAGCTTATCGATAAATGCTCAAAAGAAGGACACCGCGTTGTAGGAATTAGCGAATATAAAGGTAACTTTGCTAAGAACATGACAGGTGGTAAATCAACCCTTATTTCACTCATCGTTTTGGAAGAGCATATTCGCGACAAAGCGAAGGAAACAATTGAATGGTTTAAAGCCAACGGAGTTGAAGTAAAAATAATTTCCGGCGATGACCCTAAAACAGTTTCTAAAATTGCGGCAAGGGTGGGCGTTGAAAACTATGACAAGTATGTATCGCTTGAAAATTTCAGCCTTGAAGAAGTAGCTGATATGGCGGACAAATTTACAGTATTTGGAAGGGTAACACCCGAACAAAAGTATACGCTTGTTAAAGCACTTAAAAATCAAGGCAAAGTTGTTGCAATGACGGGGGACGGTGTAAACGACACGCTTGCGCTTAAAGAGGCAGATTGCTCTATCGCAATGGCGGACGGGAGTGAAGTCGCAAGAAGCATATCAAAACTTGTGCTTATGGATTCTAACTTTACCGCTCTTCCTGCCGTAGTAAAAGAGGGAAGACAGGTAGTAAACAATGTTCAAAATGCCTCCTGCCTCTTTGTAATGAAAACGCTGTTTGCAATGCTGCTGAGTTTAATCACGATTTGCTGCTGGATAGAATATCCATTTGAACCTAAGAATATGTTCCTACTTGAATCGCTCGTAATCGGTGTTCCATCCTTCCTTTTGACCTTTGAGCCGAACACAAAACTGATACAAGGAAACTTTATTCCACAGGTTCTTAAAAAGTCAGTTCCGCGTGCGCTGTTAATGTTTGCAGCTGTCATGGCTTGTGTTATTTTGAATGAAAAGACAGATATACTTTATACCGAATTTGTTTCGCTTGCTGTTTTGACATTGACTCTTACCGGCTTTTTAAATTTGGTTTCGTTATGCATTCCGCCATCCCTTATCAGATGGCTGACCATGGGCGGCTCGCTAATCTGCATTGTAGGCGCAGCGCTGCTTATGGGGGATTTCTTTGGAATATACGAGTTTACAAGAGCAGTTTATCTTCCGCTATCAATCATACTCGCTTGCGGCGTTGTGATAGTTGGGGTATGTGTAGCATGCCGAAAACCATTTGCGAAATTAGGTAATAAAATAGTGGCAAGTTTACGAAAAAATAAATAAAAAGCAGGTTAAAAGCCTGCTTTTTTGCATATTTTGATATATTTTCTTCAAACTAAGGGTATGGCGAAGAAAAAACATAAATCTATTTTTTGGCTGATTGGAGTATCCTTTGTATCAGTAGGGCTGCTTCTTTTTTGTCAATTCTATTTTGGAGATAGCGTAAACGAAAACACAACTTTTTATGATAATACCTACATAAATGGAATAAATGTTTCGGGTATGAAAAAAGCGGAAGCGGAGTCACTTATTTCAACTAAGATGTTAGCAAACAAGGATGATATCAAGGTTACACTTACGCTTGACGGTGAAAAGTACACCCTTAACGGAAGTGATTTTGAAGCTAAAAGCTCGATTGAAGAGCCACTTTCAAAGGTGCTTGCTTACGGCAGGGACGGGAACATTTTTAATAAAAAGAAGGTTGAAAACAAAGTTAAGCGAGAGGGGCTTAGGGTAAATTTATCATATAAAAATATCTTGGGCGGCTTTGATGATAAAATTGATGATATTATTGAAAAAGTTGAAGGTGGGGCTCAGACCGCTTCAATCCTATTTAACCCAGATGCAGAAGAAATGTTTTCAGCTGTTGATGTGAGTGAGCGCAGAGTTGATAGGGTTAAACTCGTGTCAATGCTGGATAGTGCGCTTGCCGAAAAGCAGCAAATAGAACTTGAAATTCCTCTTTCAAGCGTCACTCCTGTGGAAGAAAAAGAGGATCTTATTAAAAAAATAACTCTCAGATCAAAATATAAAACAAGTTATGCTACCTCAGGTAATGATAGAAAAAGCAATGTTAAAAAAGCTCTTTCAGCTTTTAACGGAATGATAGTTATGCCGGGGCAGGAGGTGTCTTTCAATAAAACCACTGGTCCGCGTAGCGAAGAAAACGGATATAAAAAAGCAAACATTATTTTAAATGGTGTTTATGTATCAGGAGCGGGTGGTGGCGTTTGCCAAGCTTCCTCAACATTATATAATGCGCTTTGCCTTGCAGACATTGAAATTTTGCAGTCAGCACACCATTCTCTTCCAGCTTCCTATGTTCCGCTTTCCTTTGATGCTATGGTAAGCGAGGGGTATAGTGACCTAGTATTCAAAAACACTACAGATGCGCCTATCTATATTAAGGCTTATGGTGATGATAACTATGCTAATGTGGAAATATATGGACAAAAGTTTGATGACGGACTGACACTTCGCACTAGAAGCGAACTTGTTAAAGTGCTAGGACACAGTGGGGATAAAATCATTGCAGACACGAATGGTGAATATTCAAATTATGTGCTTTACAAAGGGGAGTACCATAGGCTGAAATATCCACGCGAGGGATATGAAACAAAAGGTTACCTCCAATATATAAAAGATGGTGAAGTGGTGAAAGAAAAACTTTTGCGACATGATTTCTATTGGCCTCAAAACGGCATTGTTGTTGAAGGTGGTGAAAAGCTTGGAGAAGGTATGACTCTTCCTGCAAGTTCTGTAAAATTAATTCCTGCGCAGAAGGTGACAGACGAGGCGGAGGAAAATATTAGACATAAGCTTGAAAAAATGAACCCAAGCGAAACCAGCCCTTAATCAAATTAATTTATCAAAATAATCATAATTTAATTGGATTAACACCATAATATTTATATGGAAAAACCAATCTCAAAAAAACAAAAAGTATGGCGGGTGATACTAGTTACCCTCCTTTTTTGTGTTTTTTTCGTGGGCATGTATTTGGTTTTAAAGTTTACAGGGCTAATTGAATATGTTAACTCAGTTGAAAAAATAAAAAACCTTATTGATAAACTCGGTTTTTGGGGAAGGTTTATCTTTGTTTTGATGCAATTTTTACAGGTGACTTTTATACCTATTCCTTCTACGATAGTGGTGGTAGCGGGAACAATTGTGTATGGCCCAGCCCAAGCGGCACTGTTAAGTCTTTCGGGCATACTTCTTGGAAGCGCTTTTGCCTTCTTTTTAGGAAGGGTATTCGGAAGAAAACTTGTAACTTTCATGGTAGGCAAAGAAACCTGCGATAAATGGGTGAAGTTTTTAAGTAATGGGAAATACAGTTTCGTGATAATGATGTTACTTCCATTTTTCCCAGACGATGTGCTTTGCTTAGTTGCAGGGGTTACAGATATGACATGGGCATTTTTTGTAATTACGCAACTTATCACAAGAACGATCGGTATCTATCTTACCTGTTATTTTTCAAGCGGTCAAATTATTCCGTATCATGGCTGGGGACTAGTTTTTTGGGTTGGATTTTTCATTTTTGCGATTGCATCAATTTACCTTACGACCAAGTACAAAGATAAAATTGAAAGTTGGGTTGGAAAAGTATTTAAAGCAAAAAAATAAAGCGGCTTAGCCGCTTTTTATATTATCTCATAGGAAAATTTAATTTTTTAAGTTTTTTGTACTTTTTCCTTCATCCGCTTGACGCGGGGGGGGGGATTTGCTAAAATAAAAAATGGAAAACGTCCCAAAAAAGTATGATAAAAAAGGTTTAATCACTCAAAAATAGCGTAAAATGTTTGTCATATTTAGATTAATAATGTAAAATAATAAATTGAAATAATAAAGGAGGTATAATGAAAAGATTTCTTCAAGTAATGATAGTAGTTTTGTCATTATGCCTTTTAGGTGCGGGAACTGGTTTATTAATAAATAATTTTACGCCCGCAAATGTAGAGCAGGAAGAAGACCAAGAAGAATCTAAGGCTGCTGGCGGAAACTTGTATTTGCGTGCATATACTTTTTCTAGTTCTTATCCATCGGGATCCAATAATACGGTTGGGGGTACTGTTACAGCACGCGGAACAATTTTGTACACTGCGGGAACGGGAGCAGGAACAGCATATTCGTATGTGACTGACAAGGAATATGTACGTGCAGATGCTGAGGTGAAATCAGGTTATACTTTCTTAGGTTGGTATTCTGATAGCTCCTTTACAAATCTTGTTTCTACAGCAACCCAATACAAGTTTACTCATTACTCGACTACAAGCCTTTATGCAAAATTTGCACAATCACTTACTTTACATATCCATGTTGCCGATAATAAAAATAGTTATGGAAGAGATAATGGTGGAACAATAAGTGCAAACATAGATAACGGCAATTCAAGTTATGCACAAACAAAAAGTTCCTCGTACAATAACGGATATGGCTTTTATGGAATAGAGTTTTTAAATGCACATTATGGGGACACTATTTCAATTGTTGTAAATCCAAAGAGTGGGTATTACTATGAAGGTTTATATGCTGTGTCTCCGGATTGGCGTGACTATGCCGACTATACTATGACATGGAATAGTAAGGTAACTACTTCTACTACATATAAGAATTTCTCCGCCTCAAGTTTAGCAGTCAACTTTGCATTGTCGGACACCCAAGCGCCTACAGTTTCACGTGCCACGGTTGTTCGGAATAATGATAGCAGCTTTTATATCTATGCATATATCACGGACAATAAGGGTGTTACGAAAGTACAATTTCCGACATGGACGTCTGCAAATGGACAGGATGACCTTGTTTGGTATGAACCAAGTAGTGGAAGTTGGAATGTAGGTGGACAAACATATAATTATCGGTATCTGGTCAATAAGAGTAATCACAATGGAGAAGTCGGCCCTTACATAGTACATATTTATGCTTATGATGCCGCGAACAACTCTGGCTCTGCAGTGGCGACGTCGGGCTTTACAATAACGCAAACAGTTACTCTTAATCAGCAAAGCGGAAGTGGGGGATCAACAACTGTTTATGCCACAAAAGGTTCTGCAATGCCAAGTATAACAAGACCTTCAAGAACGGGTTATACCTTTCAAGGATATTACACCCAAACGGGCGGCGCAGGAGT
>CAJULT010000001.1 GCA_910587225.1 uncultured Christensenellaceae bacterium | reverse complement strand
GTTTCTATCTGTAACAAGATATTTCTTCTTTGTTTCCTTATCAATGTAAGATTTGAGAGTTCTAACCAAACATTCGTTTTCTGCCAATTTTGCCATCTCTATTCCCTCCTATGCTACTGGAAGATTTTCTTCAGTTGACTCACCAACAATCTTTGCATAAGCAAGTGCTGGATTTGAGATACCACCACCGAATACACCTTCAATTTGAGCATAGCAACCAGTGAAGTCGATTGCATCTTTCAAACGAAGTGTCTCAATATCGCCAGTAATACCAAATGCATCATGATCGTAAATGATATACTCACATTTAGCAGCATTGCCAACATTTTTAGCAGCACTACCAGTGCCAAGTGGAGTTCCAGAACCGATAAGGTTTGAAGTGAACACATTCAAGCCATAAAGACGACCAATTTTGCCTTCTTTAAGCATTTCTTCATTTGTCTCTGGAATGAAAGCATTTGCAGCCTTAGATGCACTTGCAAGGAAAAGATTTTCCATATCAGGTGAAATGATAAGAACAGTTGCTTTACCACCATTCACTCTGATTTGCTTTCTATCTTCAAGAATTGAAGCAGTAAGTTTTTCAAGAGTGTCATCGGCAGTTGTATTTGCACTTCTTGTTGCTCCACCTACTCCAACTGCATCTTCTGCTGCTGGTTCAGCAAGCAAATAACTTGTGTAAAGCATTTGACATTTTTCTTTGAAAGATTCAATAACCTCACTTACTTTGTCAACACTCTTTCCACTTGCACGAAGGTTTTCTACAAGATCGTAGCACTCTTCTGATACACTGATTCTATCCAACTTTTGAATAAGAACAAGTTGGTCTTGTGTGTTTGTGTGCTTAAATTTCAAACCATTTGCATCAGTTGTTTTGGTTTGTGTTGCTTCCACTTTGCCAAGTCTACGCATGTAGATTTGTCCACCTCTTTCGTTATACTTGTCTGTGAAAGTGATACCAGCCTTAAATGTCTGGTCTTTGAAAAGGTTAGCAATCAAAAGTTTGCTAAACACTGTATCAACAGTCTCTTTGCTGTTGAATCTGAATGAATTTGGTAATACTTCTGTGTATTTTGCCATTTTAATTTTCTCCCTTTAAAATCAAATTTTGAGTATTAAAAAAGAACGATAATTCGTTCTAAAAATCTAACTCTGTTTTTAGTTTCTTGGATCAATACCCATTGCTTTGAGTCTCTTTTCTTCTTCTGTCAGACCATCGCCATTGTCTCCAAGTGGCATTCCAAAAGGTTGAGCCTCTTGTCTTGTTTGTTTAAGCCACTCTGGATATTGCTGAACAAGGTCTTTAAGTTTACTAAGATCCTCAATAGAATGAATATCTGCCATGAACAATTTTTTTGCTGCATCAAGTCTATCTTCTCGAATACCTGCCCTAACAAGAGCCAACTCAACTTTCATTTCCAATAATTCATTGGAAGTGTTGTTTTGTTCCGAAATTGTCGTTTCAGGTGCATCAGTTGTCGAATTGTCAAGACTTTCTTCAGCATTTGTTTCAGTTTGCTCAGAACTATCAACATTCTCAGTTTCAGGTGCATTATCTTCACCTTTGTCCTCAGCATCTTCTTCAGTAGGATCAGCATCTGCCTTGTCGGTTTCTTCTCCTTGCTCATCACTTGGAGTCTCTTCCTTCTTATCCTCAGCATTCTCTTCTACTGTGTCAGTTGAGTTCTCTTGAGTATCTGGAGTTTTGGTTTCTTCGTTCTCTTCTCCCAATACTTCCTTAAGTCTATCTTCTTCGTTGTCATTGACATCGTTTTCGGTAGTGTCATTAGGAAAGTATTTTTTAAATACATCTCTATATTTAGGATTGAAAAAATCAATACCAGATAATTTTGAAAGTTCTTTTTTTAATTCCTTAACCATTGTTTCTTCTCCATTTTTAAGTTATTTAGCCTTTAAAAGAGTGCTATACTCCAAATTAGCATTTGATAAGTGCTACACTTAAATTAGCCTTTTATAACGAGTTACTATTCTCTAAATTAACATTTTTAGGAGTGTTATTCTCCATATTCATATCAGCAGAAGGCTCACCACCTTGCAAGACTGGTTGCCCTCTTTCTGACATAATATCAAGTAATTCATTGTCGGCATCTTCATCGGTGTAATCGTCATTCAAGTCTTTAATAGCGTGTTTTTGTGATTTCAAACCAGCCATAACTTGATTTGCCAACACTTCAGTAACATTCTCAATGCTTGGACTGATATAGTCGTCAAACGAGATCTTAATCAAACTTGAATAATCAAATATCTCAGTGCCATCAATGTAATCAAGCATTTGAAGATATTTGTTAAGAAGTTCTTTAAGAGTTTTCTCCCAAGTGATCAAACATAACTCTCTTGTTCTCAAACTTGTCTTTTCTCTTGCCTCTTGGCTTTCAGCAGAACTATTGATGCTCTCAAGTCCAGTAAGTCCAAGAGTTGTTGGAGCAAGTCCTGCTTTGTTGATTGCAATAGACATAAGATTTTGAATAGTCTTTGTATAAGACTCCCACTTAATATCACCTTGTGTAACTTGCCAGAGCGTTTTAGGATTGGCAGGATTAGCAGCACCCTTTGTAGTGATAACAGTTTTATTGAAGTGATTTACTTTTAAATCATGCCCATCAACATCTGAAGGCACAAGGCTTTCATCAATATACTCTTTAATACCACCTTTACGAATTGCATCTACCAAATCGCTTATTGATTCAGTAAGTGCATCTTCGATTGTGTCAAGTCCTTGAATGTCTGGCACACCTCTTTCGCCTTTATAGAGTTGATTTGAGTTAGCATTCTTCTTGAATACGATAGGGAAATCTTTGAAAGGCAAAACCTTTTCTCTAAGATCTAACTCTCTATCAAAGTGCAACATACATTGTTCCACAAGACTTTTATCACTAGGATCAACATATTTGTTGTCATAATAAAAGCGATATGCTATACACACATCGCCATTCATGTTTTTATAATATATTTCTCTTAGTTCATAGCCTTCATTGTCAGAAGAAGGCACTTTGATAACAAATGATTTGATATGTCCTCTTGAGTAATTGACTTCAAAATTCTGTGGTTCAATAACATCAATAAGTGGTTTATCACTTGTCTTAGGATCATAAGAAAGCCTATAAAGGAAATCTCCTAATCCACTCTCAAGATATACTCCTTCTGCAAACCTTGCATTCAAACAAGCATTGTCAATAAACTCATTTAACTTGTCATCTATTGCCTTGTTGTTACTTGCACACTTAAATCCGTTAGAAGCAACAAGATTAACCTTTCCTTGAACAATCATAGGACAAATACCAAAATAAACAAATGCTTGTCCATCTATGCTTTGAGCCATAAACTTATCTTTGACATTCGCTGAAATCCATTTATCTTGCAATAACTTTGCTACACCTTCTCTGTAGAAGTTCCTTATAACAACAGGATCATTGCTTAACAATGCCATATTTTGTGCAAGGTTAAATTGATATATCAGTGCTGATCTTGTATCATCTAGCACTGGCTTATTCTTCATATTAAATTTATAATTTGTCATCGGCTTCCCTCACTAACTTCAAGATCACTATAGAATAAACCATCATTAAAATGTTTTGGCTGTTTCTTTGTCATCTTGATATAATTTTTAACTTCACTTTCGGTATGGAGTAATTCCAAAGGTATTTGTGGCTCTTTGCTTGAGTTATCTTCGTTTATATCTAGTCGCCACCCATTAGGCTTGTATAACTTCTCAAATTGCTCTTCTTCAACAACATTCCTAATATTGCCTTTGATAATGTTTACTCGCATATTTACCTCCTACTTATTTGTTTTGTGATATAGTTCCAATTCTCAGTAAGACCATAAGTCAAACTATCGCCTATATCGTTGTCTTGAACACTTAAGTCAAGTTCTGCACCATCTTCGTCAAGTAATATTCTTGTGTGTGCATTGTATGAATCTATGGCATGAGAACTCCATATCAGGCGTTCTTGCACCAATAGTTGTTGTTTTAATTGACATCTGCTAACCAAGTCTATTTGACCTGCTACATGCTTAATAGAGCCTCTTATGTCAAGTGTGGAGAATCTATTTCTTTCTCTCCAAGTGTTTATTAAGATACTTTCAGCAGAGTCAATGCGTATCTTTTTAAACTTGTGCATGTATCTAACCCACCACCACTCAATCTTCTCTTCGCATTGCTTTATAATTTCGTCATGGCTATATGCTGGAATCTTCCAACACTCAAGAACAATAATTCTTTGATATCCTCTTGAGAAACCAATAAGAGTTGCAATGGTGGATGCCTTATCAGTCCTTGAAATGTCTTTATTTGAGCCAATATCAAGGCAAAGCATAATCTCTTGAAGATTGTTAAGATTTATATCTTCAAAGTCTCTAAGGTGTATTTTCTTGTCCATAAGTTGAGCATAAGCAGCACCTTTGACAAACCCACGACAACCAAGTATCTTTGAGTAATAATAAAAAGAGTTGCGTGGATACAACTCTTTCAATTTATCTTTTTCTTCTTCAGTCAAGTGTGGTGCATCATCTTCCATGTTGAAGTGATAATAATGCATATAAGGTTTATCTTCAATCATCTCTGCAAGTTCGATTGCTGGAACAGTGTCTTTAAACATAACCTTTGCATGATTCATGAACTCAGTATAAAACTCTTGTGTTGGAAGTCCACCATTTGTTGTTGCGATAAGTTTGCATCGTCTTGACAATGCACGACCAAACGCTTCTCTTATGCAGTCAATGTGTAATACTGACAACTCTTCAAGCCATAACCCATCTGGATTAGATCCAAGAATCTTAGACCAAGCATTCTTATTGTCTGCACCAACAATGTATACTGTCTTATCTCCATGTAGTCCATGAAAGATAAATTGTATACCACCTTCCTTTGCTGCTTTATATTCTTCTCTGCAAAAGTCAAACAAGTTATAGAAACTATCTTTGTTTTGCAAGATATTTCTGACACCTGTTCCCATGTTCTCGCAAATGATATAAAACTGCGTTTCTTCCTTAGGAGCATTTAAGAGCCAGTCAGCAAACTTATGACCTGCTACAAGTGATTTAGAGCAACCAGTAGCACCAGCAAGCAGAAGTATTTGAGAATCATCTGCCATAAGTGCTTGCATCTTTGGAGTCCAGATAATATCTCTAATTTTCACTCAAGAATATTCCTGCCTTTTCAAACTCTTCTTTCATTTGTGCTTTGAGTTTGTTGAGTTCCACCATAAGTTCATCCCAAGTGTTATCTTTCATTCTATCTATGGTTTGACCTATAAGACGCTTATATTTTCTTTCAATCTTCATTTTTTTATTTTTTAGTAAGCGTGCCATGTTTTGCCTCCTCTAGATATCTTCTCAATAAATCTTGACTATCATTCTTGACTGATGCATCAACCTTTTCAATAAATAAAGCATTAGCCTTTCCTAGAAGTTCTAATGCCTTAACTTGATCCTTTGCTCCAACTATTTTCTTAACAACCCTTGCTTGACTCGTGAAGTCTCCAATATTCTCAGTAACAACAACATCTTCTTCAACTTCTCCCCTAGCAAGTGCAGTAAGTCTCTCTTGAATCTCTTGAACATCCATTATCTTCTTTTTCTCAGTCTTGCCAGAGATATCCTTGATATAATTTTGTATGTCAAGTTTTGTCAAGAGAACTTGTGCTTGTTGTCTTGCTGTTTTCTTACTATAACCTGCTCTTATAGCAGCCTGTGTGGCATTGAAGTCTAATAGATACTCTAAACAAAACGCTTTCTGTTTATCAGTTAGAGTCTCAATATCTTTATTTTCAGTTTTCACATATAACCTCCTTGAGAATTATAATTTTTATAATTTAATATTTTATATATAATTAAAAGAAAAAAAATATATAAAAAAAGAAACAGGATCGTTCTCTCTGCTTCTTTTTATCTATTTTAGTCTTTTCTGCGACAATTATAGCATAGCACACTATACAGGTGTATTACAAGTGTTTGAAAGTGATTGTTTTTAACTATTTTTAATTGTTTTTAACTATTTTTACTTTTTTTCACTTGTTTTTTAGAGTTTTTTATTAAAATGTGCCTGATTTTAGTCTATCTTTAACACCACGAATATACCCCTTCAAGAATGATTGTTCTGCTGGAAGTTGTCGGTCTATTTTGTCAAGTATACCAACAATTTGCTCGGTTTCCATGATCTCTACTTGAACAACTTCACACTCATCTTCTAAATCTAAATACTTTTTTAGTTCCTTACTAAGATATTCTGCCTCTTCTTTCGAATTGATGATAGTTGCATGTCGTATTTCTTTCACTCCAAACACTTCTTCAGATTCATCATCCATTGAGATATATGTGTCATTCTTCGTCTTTATTACATAAGATTTCATTTATTCTTCTCCTCCACTTTTTCCACCAGTCCTGCTTGGATTATGTCAAAGAAAGTTTCCATCGGTTTATCAAAATCACTTCCATACCACTCATCTTCAAAGTTTATTGTTCTGCTTGATATGTGAATAGTAATTTCTCCATATCCTGTTGACTTAAAACAATACCAATCATCATCTTCCACAAATCCAAACTTTTCCAGTTCTTTCAAATCGACGCTGTCTTTAATCTTTAACATTGTTTTCACCCCTCTCGATTTGGTCTAAAAAGTTCATTAAATCTAAATAACAAGTAATTTTATGATTTTCTATATTTTCTCTAATCTTCTCGCAGACTTGCTTGGTGTTGGATTTGAGTTGGGTTATCAGTTCTTTGTGGTCATCTTTATAAGTCGCACAAGTTCCTATATATGTTTTTTGTAATAATTCATAATCGCTTTTCAGTTAGGCTTATATGCCATCGGTGCTTCATCTATAGTGTCTTTACATACTGATGTGGTATAAATACTAATCATAGCATCTTCGTAGTCTTTTAGGTTCAATTTTGCTCTTGCTTCATTTCTTGACATAATTCTACCTGCACCATGTGGAGCAGAAAAATTCCAGTCTTTATTCCCCTTGCCACGGCCAATAATGCAACCATCTCGCATATTGATTGGTATAAGCACATATTCGTCTTGATAAGCAGAGATTGCTCCCTTACGAACTATATTGTCATCGCCAATATAGTTGTGTATTGTGTGGTGTATAATGCCAGATTTCCCCATCGCTTTCGCACCATGCAATAGAGTTTGAATAATCACATTTCGATTGTAAACTGCCCATTGCTGACACAAACGCATGTCATGTAGATAATGTTCACGCTCTTCACCCTCAATATAGCATAGGTCTTTCGGTAATTTGGTTCTATCCTTATATTTGTCCTCAATCTGTTTTAATGCACTTGGAATGGCTTTTTGCAAGCCAGCCATTTTAAGAGATGTTATTGTGTGAGATTTCTCCTTCAGCATTTCCTCTCTATAAGAACAATGCTCAATGGCTTTCTTCTGGTAGATGTCGCATACTTGTTTACCAAGATTTCGGCTTCCAGTATGAACCACAAAAATTATGTTACCATCAATGTCTTTATCAATTTCAATAAAGTGGTTTCCACCACCAAGAGTTCCCATAGACTTATCAAGCCAGCCATCAACATTTTTAAGTTCGCTGTAACAATATAATTGTTTTAGGTCGATAGGACTTTGCAAAGCAAATAAACGCACACACATTCCACTTGGTATATTCTGGCGTATATACTCGTCAAGTGCTTTAAGGTCAATATCTTTTTCTTTTAACTCTGTTATGCACCACGCCATCCCACAGCCAATGTCAACACCAACTACATTTGGAATAACTTTGTCGCCCAAGTCAGCAGTAAAGCCAATAACACAGCCAGCCCCAGCGTGAACATCTGGCATAATACGAACTTTACAATTTTTGAAAGCATCTTGTTCCAAAAGCAAGTCAATCTGATCTCTTGCTTTTTGTTCAATGTTAGTTGTAAATATTTTTAAATTTTTCATACTCCCTCCAAAAGTTCTGGATTGTCAAAAATGTTACCAATAACTTCACAATTCATAGTGTTATCTCTTTCATCAACTAAATCTTCCATATCAACAGCATTTCTATTTGTTATATAAAAGTGATTGCCAGCATATTGAACTACACCGATATTTTCAAAAGTTTCATCATAATATGGATAACTTGTCATATCTGTAAACTTAACAATATCCCCCATATTTCCTCTCCTCTAAACATTTTCAGCACAGAAAGTCATAAGTGCGATTGTGCAAAATTGCAGAATAAATAATATAGGGAATACCATTAAAGGTATACAAACGCACACCCAACTCCATGCTAAAACATTTGTTAGTTTTAAGATCAGAAACACTAAGAACAAAGGTATTGCTAATACTTCTGATGTCTTTATCAAATAAATAAATCCAGTTAAAATAATCAATGCAACCATAAATTTCTCCTTTAAATTTTGTTCTTTAAGAATCTTTCATAGAAATTTTGAGCGTATAGAGAACTTATTTCACTTCTCTCTTTACAACCATGAGCATCACCATAAATACTTTTGATACCACTATGTTGTGTAAACATGATAAAGTTCTCTTTCATTTCAAAATTTATTGCAAAGAAGTTCGTTGGCTTCTTAAAGTGATCTCCAAACAAACTTCTATCTTTTTCGTGCCAAGCAACTTCAATAGGCGAAAATTGAACAAGGTAATTTTTATTTCCACTACTTGCTGGATTCTCAATGATTGTTGGTATACCTTTGACTTTGCAGATATAAGTAAATTTTAAATATAATTCAAAATACCTTGCTCGGTCTTTATTGCGATCAAGAAGCCGTTTCACTGCCCTTTCGTCATAGTCAATTTTCTTTCCACCAATCCATAACCTATATTGAAGTTCGTTAGCATCGCAAAAGTGTGTGCAAGGAAAGAATGCAATAATAAAATCATTTTCTTTCCTCATGTTAGAGAAGATAGTCGTTCTACCCCCCCCCGAGAACAATGTTGTCATACTCTTGATCTATTTGTTCAAATAAATCAATGATAAAATCGGTTTCGCCATAATCGTTTAGAATGTCATAGTCAAAAGCATTGTGTCCTTGTGCTTTCAGAACATTTTTAAAAGTTCCACTTTGCTCAAACATTAGATGGAAGTTCATTTGTCAGTTTCTCCTCCATCTTTGTTTATATTTAACCCATTCTCTTTTGCTTCTTTTCTAACATCGCAGTAGTAGTCAACATGTCCACAAGGATTCTTCCAGCCATCACAGAAGAGAACTTGACTGCCATCATAAGAGCGAACAGTTTCTATCTCTCCACGCTCTTTTTTGCACACTGGACAAACCCAATGCAATTTTACTTTGATAGAATACAATCCTTGATGCTCTGCACAAGCAGGTATAGTAACTTCTTTAATTTCCATTTTTCACCTCTTGTTTAAAGCGTTCTTCCAGTTCAACAAGTGTCATGTTCGGCTTAAATGTGTTATGACTATCTTTCTCCATATTTTTAAGTTCTTGCCATAACTCTGGATGATACATGTAAAGCCATTTCAACTGCTTAAGACTTTGTTTTGGACAAAACCAACAACCACCACGAAAACTGCTTTTATAAATTGGACTTAACAAATTATGTTTTCTGCAAATCTCCATTGCTTCAAGTTCTGTAATGTTGAAATCTGCAAGAGTAACATATTTGTGTTTTTCAGTTTCAAGTTTCTTGTAACGCTCCAATCTCTTTGGCTCATCTTTGGCAATGCCAATATACTCAGTTACCGATTCGCCACTTTTCAAAATCTGTTTAATGTATTTATTCATTGGCTCTAATTTAAGCCTAGAATTGCACCATGCTCCCACAACATAAGGGAAACCATAGTTATCTCCAATATGGTTGCCCTTTCGTTTTACACGATAGAAATGGCTCTTAAAAGTCCATTTTGATGAAATGCGTTTAACTGTTACATTAAACTTATCTTTAAGTATTTTTTCTGCTTGTGGAATCCATGCTGCCATTTCAGGCGTTTCTCCACTCAAAGATTTTTCGTCAAATCGAATATCACAATAAACAACTTCATCTAGTGGTAAACCAAGTTCCAAAATTTTTAATAGCATCGCTAGGCTGTCCTTTCCAAATGAGCAACTTGCTATATACTTCATTGCCCACCTCTATTTGCCGAAAATATATTGCTTAATGTTCTCTTCGCCTACGAACTTGATCGCATCCAACAACACTTCCTTGCTGTTCGCAAAGATTGTGCCTTGAATAACGCAAGATTGCAGCCAATCAACAACAATTTCACCTTGAGTCTCATCAAAATACATGAAATACCTTTGTCCTTCGATTGCTTCGTCAATGTCATTTTCTTCAACATACTTCCTAAGTTGATTTGTAAACTTTAAGCAATTTCTTTGTCTTTCAGCCTCTTTTTGATTTTTAAAGAAGTTGAACATATCAAGCCTTTTTGCATTTTTCTTGTTTTCTTTTGTGTTCAAGCAATTTCTAATTTGCCCTGTGCTTTGAATGAAATAATATCTTTCATCTTTCTCTGGCTTTGTAATAAAAGTTTTTTCGTTATCCATAACAATCTCCTTTTCACACTGAATATAGATTTTTTTAAGTTTGTATCTGAAGTAGCCACCTTTGTTATCAACTTTAACCACTCTTGTTTTCCCATTTTCAAAAACAACAGTTCCATTGTTAAAGTCCAATGTATACGAAGGTGGTGCAGATAAAATAAATTTTTCAAGTTTGTCTTGATATTTGAATATGAGAACAATATCAAAGACACAAACATTGACAAGAACAAACCAATCAACAAGACTGAGTTCGCTCCAGTTTATAAACCCACTTCCTAAGAAGCAGATCGTTGCAACTCCCACAGTTCTGAAAATCGCAACTATGATTGCAAAATACCAATAACGCATCTTTGTCATTCCTGCGACCATACACAATGCATCGTCTGGAAAGACTGGAAAAAGAAACATCAATGGTAACAGCATTTTAGATTTCATATCAAGCAAGTTTTGTGCTTTTTCAAGACTCTTCTTTCCAACCAGTTTTTCTATTGTTTTCTCTCCTAATGTGTTCCCAATAAGAAACATAAGAGAAGAGGCAAGAAAGACTGAAATTGTGCTTATAATAAAACCATACAAAGCACCAAAGAGAATTATTGAAACTGCAATAAATGTTGCAGAAGTTGCTGGTATCATGCACAAGAGCGTTGAGCAGATTGTGAATAGCAATATAAACACCACCCAGCCCCAAGTTCCACACTTTGCAATAATTTCTCTTAAACCTTCAATATCGGTTACTCCCAATGCTCTTAAGGTAAAATAAATACCAACACTGAAAGCAGTCAATACTAAAACTAAAATTAAAATTTTAATCCACTTTTTCATGATTTTTCCTTTTTAAACTTCATTTCCCCAACAATCCCAACCATCTGCATATTGTCTCGCAAACAATTCAATTCTTGGAAGATCTCCGAACAGTTCGACAATTCTTTTTCTAACTTCGTTAGGTTTCTTTGAATGTTCTTCGACATGGCTTAAAACGACTTGATGAACTCTTCTTGATATTCTTGGCAAGGTCTTTCCCTTCGTAGCAAGGATGCAAATCTCTGCATTCGCTCTTGTGTAATAACCCATACCCCAAAACAAAGAATCACTTTTCTTGTTTTGCTTAACCCAGTTAAAGCCGATCGTTTTATACTTAAATCCCCACTTTTTTACAAGTTCTAGTCCTTGTTCTAAACATGGAGCAGTAACCCACAAAAACAAAACCGAGTCTTTATTTGAGATTTCATTGATTGGCAAAGCCTCAATATCTTGTTTTTCCATCGTAGAATAATGAGAGTCTGCACTTCTTCCTAAACCAGTGTCTCTAGACCAAACTTTATATCTCCACGGAGGATCGGCGTAAATAATGCTATATTTCCTTGAAGTTGAAAATATATCTACTCTCTGCCCCCCCCGATTAGTTTTCATTGTTTCGGTTGTCATATTTCCTCCATAGTGTGCAACAATGTCATGCCTTGATAAAACAAACTCCTAACATGTGAATAACTTTTATCTAGGTCTGCTGCTATTCTTTTCCAACTTGTTTTTGTGAAAAGTTTTATTGAGCAGATTCTTCTAATATCGTCATTGTCTATCTTGTCAAGAAATCTTTGAATGTCATTTCTAACGCATTCCATTGTTGCATCAAGTTCTTTTTCTTTTTTCTCAATTTCTTCTAGTCGCATTACATACACAAGTGCAGCAGGAGTTGAAACACTGTGAGAAACTGGTGTATCTGAATAATCTCTGCCTTGAGGATAACCACAAGATTCCTGCAACTCTTGTTTCTTCAGTTGAAGATTAAACTCTTGGCGTTTTAATTCTTTGTAAGTTCTATAGGCTTCGTCAAATGTCATACTTCCTCCCCTTGTAAAAGATTTTTCATAAACTGCCTATTCTCTTCTTTAAGTGCATCACGATGTTTTATTTTGTTTACTTTAACTGGATAGCACTTCTCTAAGATTCGGCTATAAATTCTGGCATGAACAAGATCTGCTGTGTCTTGTGCTGCCTCTTCAAATTCTTTTGGCATAAAGTTTGTTGTGAGTATTAAAACTCTATTCAAACTTGTAGCCTTATCAATGAAGTTATAAATTTGCTCATTGGCAAAGGTTGTCTGTCTTTCAGTTCCCACATCATCAATCAAGATAATTTGATTTTGAAGAATTTTGTTGATTGACATTTCTCCATTTTCAAAATCTTGAGCAATTTGAACAATGTTAGATAAACTTGTGCTTTTAACTGAATAACCAACATTGATAAGTTCGTTAGCAATGCAATGAGCGTAAAATGTTTTGCCTGTTCCAACACTTCCCCAAAGCAATAAGCCAAGACCTTTCGCTTTCATTTCTACAAACTTTGAAAGATAGCGTTTTAAAATCGTTGTAGTTTCTTTGTCTTGCTGATCGTCTTTGTCAAATGTAAAACTTCTTAATTTCGCATTTGGAATTGATTGGATTCGTCTATCTTCAAGTTTCCTTCGCTTTTCTTCAAGTTCTTCTTCCTCAAGTCTATCTCTTCGGCATTTGCACATGATCGGATACTTATGTCCCTCATATTCGCTTTGCTTTGGCTCTTTACATTTGGAGCAACAAATAATGCCTTCAGCATTCAAGAACTCATTATCTGATAACTTAACTTCTCCCATAGGCTAATCCTCGCTATCATAGTCTCTTTGTTGAGAATTGTTTTCAATGGTTGTAAGTTCTTTAGCCGACATTACAGCCTTCTGATTGTTAAGCACCCAACACAAGTCAAGGGTGTTATACTTTGGCTGCACAATGTAAGTTTTGTTCGCATGAGCAAGAAGTTTCTCAATATCTTCCAAAGTCGAATTAACTGACACTTCTTCGTAGATTTGCCCTAGCCTATAATCGCCATTAGGATCTTTTTTGTGTCTCTGGAAGATAACAGGACTTAACTTTTCGCAAGTGCCTATTAACTCTTGAAAAGTAAATTTATTTAATAAATCACACGCACACGCCTGTATATTCTCGTTCTCTTTTATTTCTTGTTCTATTCTATTCTCTTTCTTATTCTTATTAGGCGAGAATGATAGTTGACTGGTTGCCGATTGTTCGCTAACCTTTCGACTACTATTCGGCGAATGTTCGGCGAATGATTTACGAATAATCTTTGCACCTTCTGAAAAAGGTGGAATTTTACTTGCTTGAGGCTTATCCACCTTCTGCCATTTAGACCAATTTTCAAGTTGATAATACTCATTATTGTCTAATTGATAGAATGTAATTGACATAATTTTAGCGATTTCATTAAGTGCAGAATCTACTTTTTTTACAAGTTTAATATCTTCGCTGTAAGGAAAAAGAATTGATTTCAAATAAGCAGGTTTACTCTTGCCACGACCTTCATCATCTGCTTGTGAAAATAAGCCTATCCAAACAAGTTGTGCAAAATTGCTTAACTCAGAGTAATCTTCACTCGCCCAGATTTGAGGATCAATCATTCTTTTTCTTGCCATGACACTTCCTCCCTAGACTTGATTTTTCCTTCCTCACAAAGCCGACAGAACTCATCAATAGGTTTTACTGACTCTAATATTTTTTCGGCTCTACTGTGCATTTCAAGAGAAGATTTTTTAGCATCTGGATAATCTTCCATATACTTTGCAACTTTATAACCTTTACGCTTTGAATGTGAAATATAAGGGATATTTTCTTTTCGTCTCAACATCTCAATTCTTCGGCGAACTGCTCTTTCGCTATCGGTTTTAAATTCAAGTTGCAAACTTTCCTTTGAAGCCCATTTCTCAGCCAATATTTGAATGAACTCATAGAACTCTGCTTTTTCTTCTTCGCTCATCTCTGCAATAGGTTTTCTTAAATCAATTTTCATCTTTCACCTCTTTCAAACGAATAACCAATTTTGGTTGATTTGAGTAAAACTTTGTTACATGCAAATCAATGACTTGGTTGTCGTCATAGTAAGCGACCTTATTTAACGCATCACAAACTATCTTGGCAATATTGTCCAAATCTGGCTTTGTTCTAGGTCTTAATTTGCCACTTAAAGCCTCGATTTGCTTCTTCTTACTGAAACTCTTTGGAATCTCATAATCTGCCCTAATCGTCATTGAAATTGGCTCATGTGTAAGATCTCCATGTGGTTTACAATTCATGTAACAAAGTTTGATTAAATTTTCATAATTTGTTGTTTTATCAGGAGTGTAAGCAAGAGCAAAGCCATTTCTTTGAGTTACTTTAACTCTTGCTTTTCCTTGAGGTTTTCCAAGAACTTCAAATGTGATGTCCATGTTCCACCTCTATAACTTTTTGATATTCAAACGCTGTGAAATGCCACCTTGCACTGTATAAGGCTTTCTTTCGGTCTCTGTAATAGTAACAAGATAATTTCCAGCAATGACCTTCTTTCTTTCCCCAAGTGCTTGTTTGATTTTGTCATTTATCTCGTTGTATTCATCAGCACTTGATTTAAGTTCGCTTCTTCGATTGATAAGTTCTTCAATCGTGCCATCGTCAATTTCTGCTTCGATTGGCTCATGTCTTGCTGTGCAGCAATGTCTTAAATCACACCTTTCACACATTGAGCAATCATCACAAGTCGCAAGTTCACTGTAATCATTCTTTTTGATAGCATCATAGATTCTCTCTGCTTTCTTAAGAAGTGCATCTGCTTTGTCATAGTCAAAGGCTACTTCAATAAGTTTAATTTGTCCTGTAAGTTTGTTTACAAGGCAGAAATAACCTTTTTCTTTTCCAAACTTCCACATGTAAACAAGAAGTTGTGAAGGATATGCTCGAACATAATATTTTTTAGACTTATAAAAATCTTCAATAGAATTGAGTTTGTCATATTCCTGTGGTGATAAGCCTTTAACTTCAACTGGATAAAGTTGTCCATCTTCTTCTTTGATACGGAGATCTTCTCTTCCAGTAATAAGTGGATTTTCCACTTTCCAACTTCTTTCGGTTGGTGTAAACACTTCAAGACCAGATTCTTTCAAAGATTTAATTGCATAATCTTCAATAGAGTTTCCTAAATCGAAAATGCTCTGAAGTGTTGCATCATGTGGTGTTTTATCTTCCCAGTTCTTAATTGAAAGATACAAATATCTTTCGCAAGGATGTCCAACATTAGATGCTCTTAAATTATTGCAAGGATAAACTTTAATTTTATTCTGTTTGGTTTCCAGAATCAGTTGATTCAGTTTCTCTGCTGTCATCTAATCCACCCTCCTTTGCAAGTTTTTGGCACTTCCTACAAAGTTCTTTGCCATAGTAAGATTTAGAGTAAGATGCTTCAGCAGAACTTATCTCTGCTCCACAATGCTCACATTTAAAGCCACTTCCTTCAACTTTGGATGCTGCTTTTTTGCTTTCTCCTTTGAATGAATAGCCTTTAAGGTTTTTTGTATCAATACCACCTTCAGCAAGGTTTTCAACAGTAAGGTTTCTCAATCCCGGAAGTATTCTCTTAATTCCGTTATTGATGCAGTTTGTATATGCTGCCAACTTAACATCTCTCATATCAATCTCATCTGGTGTCTTTCTTGGTCTTGGATTACCATCTTTGTCCTTTCCAGCAGATGCGAAAAAGTCGTCAAAACTGCTTCTTGCACCTTCTGCCTCAATAGTTGCACCAGCAAGAGAGAATTTTCCTTTATATGTGATTGTGTAGTGTCCATCGGCTCTTGTTTCTTTCTTTGGCTCTTCAATCTGCCAAGAGATTCCGAAAAGTCTTGCAACCTTTGTTGCTCCACTCTCTTGAAGATATGGAATACCACCAATAAGCACCCAGTCATTAACTGTTGTCATTTTCAAAGAAGCGTTCATGATTTTATTCATTGCTTCGATTCTTTTTTCTGCTTGATCTGCCAACATTAAAATTGTTTCGTTGCCAAGAATATCAAATGAATCATTTTGTGCAACAACTTCGTTTTGGTTGTCAACTACAACAAGGTCTTTATTCTCCATCTTCATCACCTTCCTTTACAACATCTTCAACAAAATCTTTCATAATAGACTTTCTTGAAGCACTAATCTTCTCATTCAGTGATTGATGAATATTTGTAATTGTAATGTCCAAATTCATTAACTTGCTAAATGTTTCTTTGCTTGGCTCTAAACTTGAGGCATATTTCTCAAATTTGCTTTGAAGTTCTTTTGCTTGTTCATAAAGCGATTTCAATTCTGTATCATTTTCAGTTTTCATTTCTTCTTCAACTAACTTAGTTGATAATGTTAGGAGCATTTCTCCTAGTTCTTTCTTAAATTCCATAATTTTTCCTCACTTTTTACTTAAAATTTTTGATTTTTAATTGTGAGTGTGCTAAACTAAAAAGGAGTTGATTAACATTTTTTGGTTAGCAAACTCGTTGTGGATTATTAGTCGTGTTCTTGGTCGGATGTCGCTAATAGTCCATTTTTCTTTAAAAGGTCATTTACAGCAAGTCGCAATATATCGCTTTGTGAATGCTTGACTCCAGTCTTACTGGTCTTGAGATCTGCCAAAACGCCAATTTTGTTGCAAATATCAATGTCAAGGTAAAAGCCAATATATTTTTCTTGTTTAACTGCATCTGACTCTCTTTCGTTCTTTTTAACCAAATGTCATCACCTCCTTTTAAACAAAAAAATAGGCTCGTCATTATAAGACGAACCTATAAAAAAAGTCTCACTGTCTTATACTGACAATGAGATTATGACATATCACTTTTTAAAAATAAAAACCGCAGAGCGCGGTTAGTTTTCACTTCTTTGATAGTAAAATAAGTACTGCTGAGCATAGCCAGAAAGAGAGCCAAACTGAGCAATAAGATTGTTATGAATAGTAGTTCGATTGTCAAGCGGCGGATAATATCTGTTATATACCTTATGTATCCAAGTATCTACCGGAAAGGCATCTCCCCGTCCATATCCGAATAGCAAAACACAATCTGCAACTTTTGGGCCAACACCAAATAAACTAAGAAGCTTCTTTTGCAGTGATATAGTATCCAGCTTTCTCCATTCGTCAAGCATATCAGGCGTAATCTGTCGCAATGTATTAAAAAGATATTTCGCTCTGTACCCAGCACCCATGCTCGCAAAGAATGCTTCATCTTGCGCTAAAAGTTGCTCATAAGTCGGAAACGCGTAGCCATACTCAGTCTTCTGCCCAATAGCTGCCCTAATGTCGTTTAAAATGTGTTTTATTCTTTTAATATTGTTGTTTGCTGATATTATAAACGAAATCAAAACTTCAAATAAGTCCTGCTTTAAAATGCGGATTCCACTTCCAAAAGCCATTGGCTCTTTTAAAATTTCAAATTTTGAAAGATCTTTCTTTATCTTGCTATAATCGGTGTTAAGGTCAAAATATTCAATAAAATACTTCACATCCTTTGTAATAATGTCATAGCCTTTTTCAGTTTCCACAATCTCAGCATACTTACTAGATGGATATACCTTGTAAACATTTCCCTCTTTATGAAAGGAAAAAACCTGACCACACTCTAAAATATGCTCAGGGTTGAAATCAACCTTATCTAAAATTTGAATTCTGTCACTTTGAACTTTATAATTCATTTGTACCTCTTAAACAAAAAGCGTGGACTTTCCACGCTTATGGTTATTTAACAATGCTAACAATCTTTTTCGCATTTTTGGTGTCGAACTTAACAGTTCCGTCGCAAAGCGCAAAAAGTGTATAGTCTTTACCAAGTCCAACATTTTCACCCGGATAAACCTTAGTTCCACGTTGTCTGATTATGATTGAGCCAGCTGTAACATGTTCACCAGCGTAGGCTTTAACACCAAGTCTTTTGCTTTGAGATTCACGACCGTTTTTAGTACTACCACCGCCCTTTTTATGAGCGAAAAGTTGAGCGTCAAACTTAAAAATCATTTTGTACCTCCATTTTTGCAAATTTTTCTTCTCCAAGGATAATCGATTGAAAGGATGAATAAGCGGTTGTCATAAGGCATTTCATGTCCTGCCTTTTTGCGTCTTTAATATCTAATTTAACTTTTAGATAACCGTCGCTTATCTCGACAAAAGCAGTCTTAATGTGTTCAAGCACCCCTGTCGCCACAAACTGCGCTGCAGTCGATATTTGGCAACATAATAGGTCATTGCCACGCTCTGCCTTTCCAGTATGCCCTTTCACTTCAAATCCTGTGAAGATATTTTCTTTTTTATAAAAAGTTATTTTTGTCATTGATTTACTTCTTTATAGACAAAATTTTAAGTTGTGTAAATGGCTGTCTGTGACCTTGCTTTTTACGCTCGTTCTTCTTTGGCTTGTATTTGAAAACGACAATCTTGTCGCCTTTGCCATGAGCAACTACTTCTGCAACGCACTCTGCGCCAGCTACAACAGGGTTTCCAGCAACAACTTGTCCATTGTCACTTACTAAAATGACTTCAAGTTTAACTTTGTCGCCAACAGCATTATCAAGCTTTTCAACGCTGATAACATCGTTCTCACTTACTTTATACTGCTTTCCACCGGTCTGTACAATAGCAAACATAATCTTTACCTCCTCTAACCAAACTCGCTGCCCGGGGTGCCTAGAAGGACTTAAAAAACCCTTTACATGCGGATACGCTGATAATATAACATAAATAGATTAATAAGTCAAGAAAAAAGGAATAAAATCTTAATTTTACAACAAAAAAGAAGGTTTAAAACCTTCTTTTTATTTTACCTCTTTAATTTCTTTTTCTTGTCTTGTTTAACTTTTGAAACTACGAAGTAAGCAACTATACCAACAAGAAGTACGCATGAGATTACAATAAGGATTGTTCCGATTGTCTTGTAAACAGGAACTGAATCATTGTTTGCGCCCGATACTGTGATATTTTCAGTATAGGTAGCTGTCCACTTGTGTTCATCCTCGGTAGTAATTGTAATCTTGTATTTTCCAGCGGCTTTGATCTTGAAGTTCCAAGTCATTTCATTTTCGTTTCCGCTGTTTGATACAGTTTCATTAATGTCTGTATTTTCACAGGTAATTTTGAGCTTGCTGAGAAGGTAATCTCTATCAGAGCCACCCTTATCTACAAGGTCAATTTTGCTAAGGTCGATTACAATGCTGTCGCCAACTTTGTATTCATCCTTCTTCATCACTTTACCGTCTTGGTTTTTAAGGTAACCAGTTTGTGGAGTGATTGTAGGTTTAACTACGTCACCATTTGAAATAGTCTTAACTGCACTTTCATCATAGTTGCCTGAATAATCTTCAAGGTGATATTTGATAGTGTAAGTTCCGTTTTCTTCAAGGTGTAAGTTAAGTTCCCCTTTGGTTTGTCCGTCTTTAAGGTCAGCATCAGCAGTATCAGCTTTCACAAAGAGACTTGAACTTTCCCAATTACCCATTTCAATTTTTGCTAAGGTATCAGTGCCTGTTGGCTTCTGAACTGTGATTGTCACATAAGACTTTGTAGGATGAAGTCCTTGTGCATTGAGTGTAGAAGCCTCAATTCTAGGTACTACAATCCAGCTTCCAGTATTTTCATAAGAAGCTTTAATCTTATCAAAGTTAATGTGAGGGATTGGTTTATCAGTATCAGTTACATTGATAGTCTGCACTTTACTTTGACGAGTTTCAAATTTAAGGTATGAAGAATACTTGCTTTCAGCAACATCAGAAGATTTGTCTGCCCAAGAGTTTGTATTGACTCTAAGTACATAGCTTTCGTTACCATCTGTGTCAACTGTTTTATCTACGAAAACAAGATATTTATTTCCGCCGTCTTTAAAGTAAAGTCTGCCGTCAACAAGTTCAAGGTGACCGCCCGCCTCTAACTCGCTCTTCTCATATCTAACAAGGAATACATTATATTGAATTTCATATTTGCCCTTGCTTGTTGCACTGAAATAGTGAGTTTCAAGTTGGAAGTTTGGAGTTTCTGAAGAAACTGCATTTACAGTATAGTAAGAAGCTGTGTTTGCATCGTCATCGCTATCAATTCCTACATAACCATATTGTGAGCTTCCGCTAATTGATAATGTAGGTTCGGTAAGATATTGTTTTTCTCCCACTCTCAAAGTAATTGTTTCAGAAGTGATATTGTCAATCTCTATATCTTCAACATAAGATTCACCAGTAACTGTGTAATCAAAGTATGTTGCGATTTGGTGATTAGCACTATCTTTCGCAACTACAACTACCTCATATTTTCCTGCATAAGAAGCACGGAAAGCACCAGCTTTGAGGATAAAGGTTTGGTTGTAAGCGTTTGCTTCAGGTGACATGTTGTAACTTGTTACAAGTTTCTTTTCGCCTTCTGAAGACACATGGTAAACATATACTTGTGAAGACATATAGTCAGCATAGTCATCAGCGTAGTAAAGGGTTGGAAGAATAATTTCATTACCCTGCTCAAGCACGTTTGTAGGCTTCTCTACCTTGTAAAGTACAGGTGCTGCCTCATCGTTAGTTTGAGCAATGCGCATTGTCTTAGTCCAAGAACCTACATTGCCGAAGTCATCAACTGCATAGATGTACAACTGAACATATTGTGCGCCATCAACCTTATTTGCAAGGTCAATAGTATATTTAGTCTTGCCCTTTTCAAGGTCTAACTTATACCATTTAGAAGTAGCAGTTCCATCCCAAAGTTCATCAACGCTAATTTGTTCGCCGTTAGGTTTAGTAAAGTCATTTGTCTTAGAGTAATCAAATTCAAGTGTGGTTTCACCGCTTTCGATAGGCGCTTTACCAGAATTAAGGTATCTGTAAAGTACTACTTTATCCATTTGAGAGTCAGTGTCGTTTGCACTCAAATCACTAAATTCAATAACATCTTCTGGAAGATAGGTGTTTTGAAGATTTTTAGGTCCAGTTACAACAGGAGCAATTGAATCTGTGTATGAATCGGTAGAAATAATCATTTCACAAGAAATTTCTGCCTTATCACCCTTCTCAATAGCATATTCGTCGCGTGCGCGATAAACAATAGTGTAAGTAGTATCTTTGAATTCGTAATCACCATTTACCACATAAGCAAAGCCTTGCTTTTCAAGTTCTGCCTTCATCGCAGGAAGGTCAACAGGGTTGCCATCTTTATCGAAAGTTCCTTCTGGCCAAACTAAATCCGCGCCAGTTATAGGGTTTTTCTTAAGATTGCCAGTGACAATTAGATAATTATGATTTCTAAGCCAAGTTTGAACCTGAGTATCATCTGTCAAATCAGTTACCTTATCATCACCTTTAAGCATTTCGCGCTTAATTGCAAAGTTTGAAGCTACAAACTCTCTTGCGTTGGTATAACTGAAAATTAAGTTTTTATCAGCATAGTCTGAAATTGTAACACGGGTTGAACCAGGCTGACGAATAACTCTTGTAAGTTCGATATTTGTAGATGCGTTATCAGTAGCGCCGATAGCGTAAATTACAATATTCTTATTCCCGCTTGCAGAAAGCATTTTGTTTTTAGCACTTGTATAAGTGTTGGTTGCTTCGTCATAGCCACCGTTAGCGTCATAAACGTAAACGGTAGGAAGCTGTTGGTCTTTAACTTTATCTACATAGAAAGTAGTGTTTTCAACTTTAGCTTTATTTCCATAGAAATCTTCAACTGTGTATTGGATTTTATAATCACCATCAGCGTATGGCATAAAGTAAAGTTTGCCATACTCTTTTACAAGAGCGAGAGGCTCACCATCTTCATCATTAGTTCTGTCAACATACTTGCCATCTTCCTTGTGGAAAATATGAACGCTGTATGAAACTGGAATTTCAGTTGTAGCAGGACTATCAGTAGCACTTGTTTGTCCTTTGATAGTAGGAAGTTCCTTCTTCACACCAGTATTTGCAGTTGTGAAAGGAGTTGTTCCCCAAGTAGTGTTTAATGTGTAACCACTCTTGCCATCCTTGTCTGTATAGTACTTGTCGCTAACTTCAAATGTCTTTTCGGTAGAAGTAATGAATGAGTCGTTTCTGTAGAATGAGTAAGTCACTGTGTAGTTACCAACTCCCCAAACGCTAAGACCATATTCTTCTGACGAGGCCTCATCGGTGGCTTTGCCGGCAATTTTAAACTTGCCTTCCTCTTCATCAATCTTAACACCTTCTCTACCAGCGACGCTGATAACAACAAAGTTGTCAGACTTTGTAGCAGCTTCCACAAAATCAGTATAGTATGGAAGATCAACCTCTTTTTCTACTTCACCACTATCTGTCGTTTCTTTAACAGTTTCTTTTACAAGTTTGTCATTTTCGTCATAAACAGCTGGGGTCGGAAGATAAACATCATAGTACTCTTTATCTTTCAAAATTCCAAGGTCGTAAACTGAAGGCATAACATAATCAAAATCATCAAATTCAAAGTATGCACCAGAAACTTCGCAGTTGATTTCATAATTGAATGTGTAAGCACCGTAAGTATACTCAATCACATAAGTACCCACGCGGGTTGGCTTGAATGATTTTTTATCATCTGAAAGTTTAGCCTCGTCGTTGGTGTTTTTGTAAGTAACTCTAATGTTAGTCACATCATTATAAGTGCTTCCATCAGCGGTATACTCTGCCTTAGGAATTGTATAGGTGTTACCAAGAATAACATTCTTTTGAATGTTGTCCCCTCTTAAAACTATGCTGTTTGCACTAGCTTTTGTTGTTGGACCTGTCCAAGCAGCAAGCGATGCCAAAGCGTTTGTTGGCAGCATTGAAGTAGCCATAACAGAAGCCAAAGCAAACATAGCGCCTTTATAGATTTTCCCCTTAGTTTTTTTGATTTTAGTCATATATAAACCTCGCAATTTTAGTGGCAGTCGCCACATAGCGACAGCCTACCAATATAATCTTTTTAAGTTTACCTTATTTTTCGTTTATTGTCAACTGTTTTCGTCCTGAAAGACAAAAATATTTTGTGGACAAGTGCATTTAATATGCGAAAGAAAAAACACTTGTTTTGTCGAAAAATAAATTAAATTTTTCCTCTAAATCACGCACAAAAAAAGTGACGAATAAATAGTATGTTAATGTGTAGGCAATTTAAGCCCCACAAATTACATAGGAAATTCTTAGGAGGAAAAAATGAACTTTTTTAACAATGGTTGCAATGGCAATGGTGGCTGCGGCTGCGATCCTTGCACTCTAATTATTCTCATTCTTTTATTGCAATGCCTTTGCGGTGGAAACGGCACTTGTGGCTGTGACCCATGCACCCTCATCTTACTCATGCTTATACTTTGCGGATGCGGCGGCACTTGCGGAAATAGATGCTAAAAAGTTTAAAAATCAAAAAAAGAGGCAGTTTCTGCCTCTTTTTTTTATAAAAACTCTTTACTTTTTAATGAATTTCGTATAAAATAAAGATAAGTTTAGGAGGATGACTATGAGATTTGAAAAAGGCGCAGAGGTAATTTGGCATGACAGAAAAAGACACTTCGGATTGCCAATATCATTTTATAGATATTATTTAGTACAAAAGAAGGATGAAAATGGAGAAATTAAATGGGTTAAATTTTTCCGTCATAAAGGCTTTTTGTCTGCTATTATTGACGAAATCAACGCATATAGATGCTACGACGTAAACCTTCACATTTCTCTTGCTGATAAAATTTTTAGAACTGGTACTATTGCCATTTATAGTAACGACGAAAGCGCACCACTTTTCCACCTTCGTAAAGTTAGCCACCCTTACGAAGTGCGTGACCTTGTTTCAAACACAATTGAAGCAGAGCGCAAGAAACGCCACGTTGGCATTACCGAAATTCAAAGATAACAAAAAAACAGCCACTCGGCTGTTTTTTTATAAAATCTTCATTCTTCACTCTTCCTTCTTCGCTGAAAAGGTGTGTCTATTTCAAAATGCATTTCTTTTTTAGTTCGCGGATGAATAAAAGTCAAACTGTACGAATGCAGTTGTTGTCCCATTAACCCTTTAACAGCATGTCCGTACTCCGGGTCGCCAACAACTGGATGCCCAAGCATTTTCGCATGCACTCTAATTTGATGAGTTCTACCCGTTTTAAGTTCAAACTCAACAAGACATGTTTTAGGATATCTTTCAAGTACACGATAATGAGTTATTGCAAGCTTGCCCTTGTCCGAAACTGCCATTTTCTTTCGGTCGCTTTTGCTCCTATCAAGATAGGTTTCTATGTCACCTTCGTCGTTTTTTAAATTGCCTTCAAGTAGTGCTTTATATTTTCGCTTACAAGTTTTATTTTTTATCTGCTCCGCAAGGCTAACATGTGCCATGTCATTCTTGGCAACCACCATAAGCCCCGAGGTGTTTTTGTCAAGTCTATGTACAATTCCGGGACGAAGAATGCCATTTATTCCAGATAAATCTTTTATGCGATACAAAAGCCCGTTAACAAGCGTTCCACTTTTGGTAGAGGCGCAAGGATGAACAACCAACCCTTGCGGTTTATTTATTACAATTAGATCTTCATCTTCATAAACGATTTCAAAATCAATATCCTCAGGTTGCGCATCAAGCGGTTTAACTTCCTCTATTTCGCAAACAACTTCCTGTCCTTCTTTTACAGCTTGTCCAGCTTTAACTACTTTACCATCCAAAAATAGTTTGCCATCATCAATTAAATTTTTAACATGCGCCCGGGTAAACTCTGGAAAGTGGTTACAAAACACCCTATCAAGTCGCTGACCGACTTCTTCACAAGAGATAACAAATTTTTCTGTCATTTGTCCTCCTTGTTTTCTTTAATTTCCTTTGCCTTCTTTTCTTCTTTCGGATATATAAAAATCAGGTAAACAAATAACACAATCATACCAATAGTAAGTGCAGTATCAGCAAGATTAAAGATAGGAAAACGCATAAATTCAAGATTAATAAAGTCACGCACTTGTCCTATAACAATACGGTCATAAAGATTGCCAAGACAGCCGCCCCCGATAAGTCCTATAGCCCAGCCTAGCGTTTTTGATACTTTAATAGGTGATTTGACTAGCTTTAATACAAAGAAAGTGATAATTACTACTAAAATAACGATGGAAAATATAATCAATAGCGCTCGCTTTCCCGAAAGAATGCTAAAACCAGCACCGTCATTATAATCAAATAGAAAACCAATAAAGCCGGGAATAAAAGAAGCGGACTGCCCTACCGCCAAATTTGCCTCTACAATATATTTTGTAAGAATATCCAGTCCAAAAGCACCAACAGCAACACAAATAGCTATTATCGCTGAAACTGGAAATTTTTTATTTTTCAATTCCTGCCCCTTATTCCTCAACTTCAAGTCCTTGCGGCAAAAGAAGATATAGCCGCCCCTCGTCAAGCGTGATAAACTTGCCGCTCATACCATATACAACACCTTGATAGTAATCTAATATTCTTTCGCTATCATCCTTTGTGCAAGCCTCTATGCTGATTATCACCGCTTTTTTATCTCTCAAAAACTGACCATAATCTTTGGACTGATCAAAACTTGCAGGATAATAAACAGGAATGCCATCAATATGTTCCACTCTTTCATTTTTGCCATTTTTAAAATTGTAAGTCGCTTTTTTAGGCTTTTCTTTTTTAGGTTTGCTTTTTTTGCCATCATTTTCAAAGCCAAGCGCACCAAAAACATATTTCATAAATGCCATATGTCACCTCTTAACAAGAATATAGCATAATTCCCACTGAAAAAGCAAATAAAATTGCAAATAACCATTGACTTATTCCTTCTTATAAGTATAATGATAAGTGCTGACACTGAGGCTTGGCATAAATAAAAAATCAAGAGGAGATTAAAATGAGTAAAATCATAGAAAATCCAGCACTTTTGGAAGCTCAAATTAATAAATGTCATGAACTTCATAAGACCGCAGAAGTTTTATTAAAAGTACTAGATGCAAAGGATGAAAAAGGGAATTATATCAACTCAACACTCAACTTTTTTGTACTTGCACCCACTACAAACCATATGGATTACTTGCGTGACCTATTCAATTGTTTAGCTTGGGCATTTAAAGATATAAACCCATACTATCAAGAATTTAGATGGCTTAGCAATAACCTTTCCAGAACAATGGGGAAATTTAGTTACATTGTAACCACCGCTGAGCAGGTATACAAAAAACTTTCCTACGGATATATGAAAGATGGCAAACCACAAAACATAAGCTTAAACACAGAAGAACATATAGCAAAAGCAGAAGAGTTTATGAGCGAAAATATGATTCCACGCTATAAATCTTGCTATGAAGCATTAGCAAAATATCTCGCAACTAACACCCTAGATAAAGCTCTTGCGCCAGAAGCTATTGAAAGAATTAAAGAAATGAAAAACATTACCAAAGCCGACCAATCTGACGAAGATAACGCTTAAAAAAAAGACCCGCTTGGGTCTTTTTTTAGAAATGCAATTTTAAGTTTGACTTTTTTCATTATAGTTGATAAACTTTTTCTATAAGGAGAAAATATTGAAAAGTACATCTCAAAGATTTCAAAAATCACTAGTTACTGTCGCTATGGGCTTCCGAAAACAAAGTGAAATGAACGGACTCTATATTTTTAAAAAATCGCAAAAAACAAAATTGTTACAATTTGCGATAAATTTATTTAATAAAAATAAAACACTACTAGTTTTAAAAGTTCGGCAACAGGGATTTAAATCTGAACATATAAATATAGACACTCAACAAGCTTTAGAGGATTTTATCCTGAATGTTGACACTATCTTTGAAAAAGATAATGAAATTTGGATTATTGAATCGTCTACAATATTATCTTGGAAATGTCGTTTATATGTGAGTAATACAACAAATGCTTCTGATTTAATAGAAATGGCTTTCAGTTATGATGACCATATCTTAGATCACTTAGGTAAAAATAATAATGAACAAATACCATACATAACTCTTAAAAAAAGTTATGAAAATATTGAAATTGAAAAATCAAATTTAACCGATGCACAGTTGCAGGAAATACAAAATATTGTCAAAAGGTTATATAAAAATAAAGGCTCAGTCATTAATCAGATAAAAAAAGATATGGAATTTATACCGCTTGACAATATTTCATTTGACTTTAGATTTGAAAATAATAAGTTCGATTTTCATGATTTTGATGTACCACCACAGAGTGTCCAAAAAGTAATTGATTTTTACATACCAGCATATTTAAATAGAATAAAACGAAAAAAAATAAAAGTTAATTTATAATCATATTACCAACAAAAAAATCACAACACGCGTTGTGATTTTTTAATTCTAATTTAGTTTTGTATCGATTATTCGATGATTGAAGAAACGACACCAGAACCAACTGTTCTGCCACCTTCACGGATAGCGAAACGAAGTCCTTGTTCGATAGCGATTGGGTTAATAAGGCTTACAGTCATATTAACGTGGTCACCAGGCATAACCATTTCTACGCCCTTTTCAAGTTCGATAACACCAGTGATGTCTGTTGTTCTGAAATAGAATTGTGGTCTATATCCATTGAAGAATGGAGTGTGACGGCCACCCTCTTCTTTCTTAAGAACGTATACTTCAGCAACGAACTTAGTGTGTGGGTGAATTGAACCAGGTTTGCAGAGAACTTGTCCTCTCTCAATACCCTTTCTATCAATACCACGAAGAAGAAGTCCAGCATTGTCGCCTGCGATTGCAGCGTCAAGTGACTTGTGGAACATTTCCACGCCAGTAACAACTGTTTGTTTAGATTCGCCAAGACCAACGAGTTCTACAACATCGCCAACCTTAACAGATCCACGCTCTACTCTACCAGTAGCAACGGTACCACGACCAGTGATTGTAAATACGTCTTCAACTGGCATAAGGAATGGTTTATCAGTATCGCGTAATGGATCAGGGATAAAGCTATCAACAGCAGCCATAAGTTCACGAATGCAGTCACAAGCAGGGGCATTTGCATTACCAGCTTGAGCAGCTTCAAGTGCTTTAAGCGCTGAGCCTTTGATAATTGGAGTGTCATCTCCTGGGAATCCATACTCAGAAAGAAGGTCACGGATTTCCATTTCAACGAGTTCAAGAAGTTCAGGATCGTCAACTTGATCGGTCTTGTTCATGAAAACTACGATGTAAGGAACGCCTACTTGACGAGCAAGAAGGATATGCTCTCTAGTTTGAGGCATAGGACCATCAGTTGCAGCAACAACAAGGATAGCTCCATCCATTTGAGCAGCACCAGTGATCATGTTTTTTACGTAGTCAGCGTGTCCCGGGCAGTCAACGTGAGCATAGTGACGTTTGTCAGTTTCATACTCAACGTGAGAAGTATTAATTGTAATACCTCTTGCTTTTTCCTCAGGCGCTTTGTCGATTTGATCATATCTCATCTGTTCAGCCTTACCTTCTGCAGCAAGTGTCATAGTAATTGCAGCGGTAAGAGTGGTTTTACCGTGGTCTACGTGTCCAACGGTACCAATGTTTACGTGTGGTTTGTTTCTATTAAAAACTCCAGCCATAATTTTAAATCTCCTTTTTTTATTTTACTTAGCCATTTTAGCATACAAAACATTTTTTTCAAAACGATTTTGCAATGTTTTTAAAGATTTTTTAGTTCTTTTTAGCTCTAGCGCCAATAATATCTTCTGCGATAGAACGTGGAACTTCTTGATATTTCAAGAACTCCATAGTAAATGTTCCACGACCTTGAGTTTGAGAACGGAGGTCTGTTGCATAACCGAACATATTTGCAAGTGGAACTTCAGCGTTGATTACTTGAACGTCCGCCTTAGTTTCGTTACCAGTAAGCATACCTCTTCTTGAAGTAAGGTTACCCATAACAGTACCAAGATAGTCTTCAGGCACTTCAACTTGAACCTTCATAATAGGCTCTAAGATTACTGGGTCTGCCTTCTTAGCAGCGTCTTGGAATGCCATAGATCCGGCAATCTTGAACGCCATTTCAGAAGAGTCAACTTCGTGGTATGAGCCGTCAACAACGGTTACTCTAAAGTCAACAGTTTCATAGCCGGCAAGTACACCGTTATGAGAAGCTTCTTGAATACCATTGTTAACAGGTTGAATATATTCTTTTGGAATAGATCCACCTACTGTCTTATCTACGAATTCGTAACCAGTTCCTGCTGGAAGTGGCTCCATTTCAATTACGCAGTGTCCATATTGTCCCTTACCACCGCTCTGACGGATGAATTTACCCTCAGCTTTAACAGGTTTTCTGATTGTTTCACGGTAAGAAACTTGTGGATCACCGATGTTTGCCTCAACCTTAAATTCACGAAGAAGACGATCTACAATGATTTCAAGGTGAAGTTCGCCCATGCCGGCGATAAGAGTTTGTCCAGTTTCCTGGCTTGTAGTAACACGGAAAGAAGGGTCTTCACGCATAAGTTTTGCAAGCGCAAGGCTCATTTTTTCCTGCATATCCTTAGTTTTAGGCTCAATAGCGAGCTGAATAACTGGGTCAGGGAACTCCATACTTTCAAGTTGGATAGGATGTTTTTCATCACAAAGAGTGTGTCCTGTGATAGTATCTTTAAGACCTACGATTGCGGCAATGTCACCAGCGCCAACCTCAGAAATTTCCTGACGTTGATTTGAGTGCATTCGAATTAGTCGACCAACACGTTCAGTCTTGCCGTTGTTAGAGTTGTAAACATAACTTCCAGCCATAAGTTTACCAGAGTAAACACGGAAGAAGGTAAGTCCACCAACATAAGGGTCAGTCATAATCTTAAATGCAAGACCAGAGAATGGAGCAGTCTCACTTGGAGCGCGGCTTTCCTCTTCCCCTGTATCTGGGTTAATACCAGTAATATGTTCAATGTCAAGTGGGCTTGGCAGATAGTCTACCATAGCGTCAAGAAGCATTTGAACACCCTTGTTCTTGTAAGATGATCCGCAAAGAACTGGTGTAAGAGCTTTGCTGATTGTAGCCTTACGAATTGCCTTTTTAAGTTCGTCAAGGCTGATTTCTTCCCCTTCAAAGTATCTTTCAAGAAGAGCGTCATCAGTTTCAACGATTTTTTCAATAACTTCGTCATGAAGTTTTTGAGCTTCTGCTTTAAGCTCAGCAGGAATTTCGGTAATTTCAATCTCTTTACCCATGTCATCTTTATATATTTCAGCTTTCATGGTAAGAATGTCGATAATTCCACGGAAGTTATCCTCTGCTCCAATAGGCATTTGAATTGGAAGCGGATTAGTTTTAAGTCTAGTTTTAATAGACTGTACGCAGCCGAAGAAATCGGCAGCATCTCTATCCATCTTATTTACATATATGATGATAGGAACTTTATATCTTGTAGCTTGACGCCAAACAGTTTCAGTTTGAGGCTGAACTTTGTCGCGCGCTGATAGCACAAGAACAGACCCGTCAAGGACTTTAAGTGAACGCTCAACTTCGATTGTGAAGTCAACGTGTCCCGGGGTATCGATAATGTTGATTTTGTGGCCTTTCCACTCACAAGTGGTACAAGCGGAAGTAATGGTAATACCACGTTCCTGCTCCTGAGCCATCCAGTCCATGGTAGCAGCGCCGTCATGAACCTCACCTATCTTATGACTTTTACCGGTATAATACAAGATACGCTCAGTAGTTGTAGTTTTACCAGCGTCGATGTGCGCCATAATACCAACATTTCTGGTTAATTCTAGGTTTGTAGCCATAAATTTATTCTTCCTTTTAATTAGATTGATTAAAACCCTTTAATCCGCTAAGAAATTTTTGATGGAAGAAGGGCTTTGCCCGACCTCAAAAATTTGTTAGCAACTTCTCTTGCTAGAAAATTGTCCAGCGGAAATTTTCAGCAAGGCTAAAAGGGGCACGTGGGGAAAACGAATTTTAGCCACTAGCCGTCAAGGCGTATGGCGTTAAAATTCTAGTTGTCGCCCGCGACATTACCACTTAAAGTGTGCAAAAGCCTTATTAGCTTCCGCCATTCTGTGCATTTCATCACGACGTTTAATAGATGCGCCTGTGTTATTATAAGCATCCATGATTTCGCCTGCAAGGCGTCCGTCCATTGTACGTTCACCGCTGCGCTTTCTTGCAAAGTCTACAATCCAGCGAATTGCAAGTGTTTGACGTCTTTCAGGTCTGATTTCCATTGGAACTTGGTAGGTTGCACCACCAACTCTTCTAGACTTGGTTTCAAGCACTGGTTTAACATTTTCAACAGCTGCATTGAAAACATCAAGTGGCTGCGCGCCAGTTTTTTCTTTAATAATGTCGAATGCTCCGTAAACAATTCTCTGTGCAAGACCCTTTTTACCACTCAACATAACTTGGTTAACAAGTTTAGTAACAACTTTTGAATTGTAAATTGGATCAGGAAGAACATCTTTCTTAACGGCACTATTTCTTCTTGGCATAATTTCCTCCTTATAAAATTTTTATACTAGATTTACTTTTTATTTTGTGTTTTTGGGCGTTTAGCGCCGTATTTAGAACGACCTTGCTTTCTGTTCTGCACGCCGGCGGTATCAAGTGTTCCGCGAACGATGTGATAACGAACACCAGGCAGGTCCTTAACTCTTCCACCACGGATGAGAACAACACTGTGCTCTTGCAAGTTGTGTCCAACGCCCGGGATGTAGCAAGTTCCTTCTTGTCCATTTGAAAGTTTAACTCTGGCAATCTTACGAAGAGCTGAGTTAGGTTTCTTTGGTGTAGCAGTCCTTACAGAGAGGCACACCCCTCTTTTTTGAGGACACTGTTCAAGAAGTGGAGCTTTTGACTTCTTCTCGAAAGTTTTACGACCTTTCTTAACAAGTTGGTTTATTGTTGGCATACCGATTCCTCCTTTTTAAATTTGTCAAAAAAATTCACAGCTGTTGCCGTGAACTTAAAATGCTTAAATAGGCGTATCAAACATGAACAACACGATTGCCACAAGGCAACTTTGCAAAATCTGCAAATCAGCGTACGGAAACTAGCCGTCACTTGTTGTTTGTTTATGCTTTTTCAAAGCATCGCTTCCGACAACGAAGCATACGCTGATTATTATACCTAACTAGCCACCCTTTGTCAACCATTTTGGCTAACATTTTTCAATAAACTTTACATTTATTCATCGTCTTTTTTAGCGCTAGAACTTTCGAGCCTTCTTTGGATGTCGTCAATGTCGAACTCTTTATCAAGCCCCTTAGTAAAATCTTTGGGCGGATGAAGGTTATTATCTAGCTTTCGTTGCAAAACTTCAAGCATAGTTTCCCTAATAAACTCGTTGTCCACGAAGTAATTAAATTCCTTAAAGTCTGCAAGAATTTGACTAGTGCAAATAAAGGTATCACACTTAATATCTTCCCCTTTCATCGCAGCAAGCACTGGCGAACGGAAAGGCTCATCACTAGTTCTATAAGCATGCAGCACTCCACCTCGCATTTCGGTTGAAATGCCGTTAAGGTTCATAAACAATTCAACATACGACCTGCTATCCTTAAAGCGATCAAATTCTTCAAGTGCAAGTTTGTTTTCATCTACATATTTATTGCCAAATCTAATTGTAAATTTTGCATCTTCCTTCTTTCGTGCAGGCTCAACCACATCATGCCATACCGCAAAGACAATTACTCTTTTGCCAAATTTCGGGTCAATATCGCCAAAACTTTTGTCAAACATGTCAATGCAGTATCTTCTATATTTTTCTGATGTTATTCTTTGTTTTTTATTCATTTCTTACCTCTAAATTAAACCTCTTCTACTTCCGCCGCCTCAATCTTTCCTTTGCAAATGTCTTTTACAGTTTTTGATAACGCTTTTCTATCTTCATAAATCTTTGTTTCAGCAGGAAAATATACATAATCATTGTAAAGTTGTTCAAGACATTCCTCATCAAACATAATCTCGCCAGTTTCATCATCTTCCAAGACGGTAAGGTTATTCAGTTTTACAAAGTCTTTAATATATGTTAGTGAACAGCTAAATTCGTACCACTCGTATAAAAGTTTATCATAAGTTCTAACATTCTTTTTAGCTATACCCACGTGGGTAAATGGGCCAAGGATACCTGCAAGTCCCCCCCCCGCAATCGCGCCGCATAGCACAAGCGCCGCATCAGGATGCTCGCGAAGCAGCGTTGCAGTTAAAGCTTCCGCTGCCACGGTTGTAAAGCCTGCTATTTTTGCAAAAGTATAATCTCCCTCTAATTCCTCACAAGCAATGTCATAACTTGCTTCAAACCAAGGCATGATTTGCTCGCCAATAAGCTTGCGGACCTTATCATAAAATTTTACTTCCTCTTGATACTCTTCCACCATTCCTTTTTCAGCACATTGAATTGCATATACTATATCTTCGTCAAAATAGCCCTGCTTGACAATGTCAAATTTCATTATCTCTTTCTCTATCCGAGAATATCGCTTTTTCATTAGCACCTCATAAAATAATTATACCATAAAACATATAATTTGTCAATATATAAAAAAGCGGCGCTTGCCGCTTATATTATTATTCCGTCGTAACCTTCCATGTCTTCACGATTATAATTGTCTTTTTTGCCTAAGATTACATTCTTTTCATGCTTAATTCTCTCAGGATAGTGGTATTCTCTCCACTCGCCCGGGAATATTATGCCGTTTTTCATCGCATCTTGCATCTGTGCATGCGAAATACCAGCAAACTCATCTTCAAGGTCAAATTCGAGATTATTCAGGTTAAGAAACTCTCTTATATAGGTCGGAGAATCTATAAGAGCCTCCCACTCCCTTAACCTATAATAAAGATCGTTATATCCTTTGTCAATTTTACTCATAGAATGTAAATCTTTTATCGTTTTAGCAAGCAGAGCAATCGATGTCGCACTTGCCAGCACATATGACACCTCTGGAGAAGACTTTAACATGGTGCCTGAGACGGCTAACAAAGCCCACATACACACATATGGTGGAAGAATTTTTGCAGGTCTAAACTGTTTTTTGCTTTTGCGTAGCTTAACTAAACCATCAAAGCCATTTTTCACCATTTGAGCATTTATCTGCCTTGCCGCAATTTGCAACGCTTCAAGTTCTTTATCACTAAGTTTCTTGAATGTATATTCGTCATCCTGTCTGTAAGTTGCCTCAAGCGCCGCAAGAGTTAGCTCGTTTTTTTGTTGTTTTGATAACATATTTACCTCTTTAAGCAATATTAAATCAAAAATATAGCTTTGTCAATACTGAAATTTAACTAAAAAACAAAAAATTTCCTTCATTATGAAAGAAATTTTTTAAATTCGTCTTCATTTATTACTTTTACGCCAAGAGCAACTGCTTTGTCATATTTTGAACCTGCATCCTCCCCCACAATAACAAGGTCGGTATTTTTAGATACTGATGACGCGCATTTGCCGCCATGGCTTTCTATAATCGCCTCAGCCTCAGCTCTTGTAAAAGATGTAAGGCTGCCAGTAAGCACAACCTTTTTACCGGTAAGATAGGACTCGGTTATTTGAACTTCTTTCTCCTGTCCAACATTTACCCCTTTTTCTATAAGCAGCTCTATTTCTCTTAAATTGTCTTCATCTTTAAAAAACTGAACAATATTCTCAGCAATCACGCCGCCAATGTCTTCCACAGCGCAAAGCTGTTCGATTGAGGCATTTTTAATATTCTCTAAACTTTTAAAGTTTTTTGCAAGGTCTTTTGCAGTCTTACTTCCAACTTCCATTATGCCAAGTGAGAACAAAAATCTATCAAGACTTACATGCTTACTCTTTTCAATAGAAGAGATTATATTGTCCGCTTTCTTATCTTTAAAGCCATCAAGTGTCAAAAGCTGGTCTTTTGTAATGTCATATAGGTCAGCAAGCGTTCGCAATCCAAGCTTATCATATAAAAGTGATGCTGTTTTTTCGCTAAAACCCTCAATGTTCATTGCATTTCTGCTTGCAAAGTGAGTTAGCCTATCAACCACCTGCGCAGGACAGCCATCATGGTTAACGCAGTAAAGAAGAGGACCTTTCATAGCAAGCGGCCGAGAGCAACTTGGACAAAGTTTGGGAACTTCAATTTTTTCACTATTCGGAAGCTTTTCGGCAAGTCCCATAACTTCGGGGATTACTTCGTTCGAGCGGCGAACAAATACGTAACTATTTTTATATACACCTTTGCGGTTAATATCTTCAATATTGTTAAGTGTTGCTCGCGAAACGGTCGCTCCTGCAAGTTCAACTGGGCTAAGCGAAGCAATAGGTGTTACTCTGCCACTTCTTCCCACCTGCCAAATAACATCTTCAAGTAGCGTTCGCACCTCCTGCGCTTCAAACTTGTATGCTATTGCCCATTTAGGAAATTTGTTTGTGTATCCAATCTCCTCACGTGGCGCAACCTTATTTATTTTAAAAACCATTCCGTCAATTAAAATGTCAATTTTGCCTTTAACCTTATCAGTTTTTTCAATCTCTTTTATAGCTTCACTTACGCTTGAAACTATCTTAAAATAATCACCCGTTTTAAAGCCGTTGTCTACTAAAAACTGGTGCTGCTCGGCTTGAGTTGTAAAGGTTTTTCCCTCGCATTTTACAACTGTGTAACAGAAATAATCTAGCGTTCTTTTAGCAGTTTGTTTAGGGTCAAGATTGCGAATAGCACCAGCCGCCGCATTTCGCTCGTTTTTAAGCTTTTCTGTCGCAGTCTTATTGTATTTTTCAAGGCTGGAACGCAGCATCATTCCCTCACCCTGAACAGTTAATTTCCCTTTATAGTCTATGGAAAGCGGAACAGAGCGAATAGTCTTAACCTGCGCCGACACATCTTCGCCTACCTGACCATTTCCGCGTGTTGTCGCTCTTTTGAATATTCCATTTTCATATTCAATTACAATTTGCAGTCCGTCAAACTTATACTCCATCGAAAAGTCAGTTCCGCCGCAAAGAGCTTTCATATCTTCCATCCACTTAGCAAGGTCGTCGTAGTCGCGGACTTTATTAAGCGAGTATAGTGGCACTTCATGCTTGTGCTTTTTAAATCCTTCAAGCACGCTGTCCCCCACCCGTTGCGTTGGAGAATGCGGCAAAATAATCCCTGTTTCTTTTTCAAGGTCAACAAGAGTGTAATAAAGTTTGTCGTATTCAGCATCGCTTATTGTAGGATTGTCGTAAACATAATAGTTTTTATTATGAATGTTAATCTCATCAATAAGTGCCCTCATCCTTTCAAGTTTATCCATTATTCCCCCTTTATTTCAAGCGGTGCAAGTTCAAGCATTAAACTCTTTTTGCCAAAATCTTCAAAGATTATATCTCCTACTAGGCCATCATCACTAATAGATACAATCTCACCCTCACCAAAGCGCGGATGAATAACAACCTGCCCAACCTGATATATGGATACATCTTTGAGAGGTTTTTCTTCCTCTTTTTGAAGAAACTTCTTAGCCGAGAAAAAGTTTGTAGGCTGCTCTCTCATAGGGCTAAATCCTTCCTCGTTTTCCCTGTAATAGCTTCTAAATTTTTTCTCCTCGCTCGCTTTTTTACTTTCAACCCTCGACAGAGATAAAAGCCCGAGTTCTCTTATAAAACGGCTAAGCATTTGATATTGGCTTTCATGATATAGATATCGTTTAGAGCAGTGACTTAGATACAAAAGCTCTTCTGCACGAGTTAACGCAACATACAAAAGCCTGCGTTCTTCCTCAATATCGCTTTCTTTCATTGTGCGGATAATCGGAAAAATTCCCTCTTCCAGTCCAACCACAAACACCACTTTAAATTCAAGCCCCTTAACCGCGTGAACTGTTGCAATAGTCACAGCCCCGCCTTCTCCAATTTCATCGGTGTCTGTCTTTAAGGTGATAGTTTCCAAAAATTGAGAAAGATTTGCATCTTCATTTGCTGCTTCAAATTCTTTAACAGATGAAATTAAGCTGGAAATATTGAGGATTCTATTCATGTCCTCTTCATCACGCGCGTTATACGCCTCTCTAATTTTAAAATCACTTACCACACCTTCCACAAATTCAGAAAGTGTAAACCCCGCCTGTTTATCTTTTAACGCTAAAAAAGTTTCTTTAAAAGCTGCAAGCTTTTTAGCAATTGCTCCCTCTTTTTCTATCTCGTCAGATAGCACCACTTCAAGCATGCTCTTCTGCCCGCTAAGCGCTTTGATTTTAGAGATTGCAACATCCCCAATTGCGCGCCTTGGGAAATTGATGATTTTTTCGAAAGAAATATCGTCTTTTGGGTTTACAAATAGGCGCAGATAGGCGATAACATTTCGTATCTCGGCGCGCTCATAAAATTTAAAGCCACCAAACACTCTATGCGGTATATTATAGGACAAAAACGCCTCTTCAAAGTTACGCGAAAGCGCGTTAAGACGCATAAGTACCGCAATGTCTTTATATTCATAGCCTTGACAGGTCAATCTCTCTATATTTTTAGCAACATAAAGAGCCTCATCGCGTTCGTCATAGGCGTTATATAAAGTAGGTTCATTCCCCTCTTTTTTGTCAGTCCACATTTTTTTGTCATAACGAGCTTTGTTGTGCTGAATTACATTATTGGCTATTTGCAGAATTGGCGCTGTGGAACGATAATTTCGCTCCAATCTAAAAATTTGAGCGTCAGGGAAGTCCTTTTTAATATTGAAAATGTTTTGGAAGTTTGCCCCTCGCCAGCTATAAATGCACTGATCCTCATCCCCCACAACAAACAAGTTTCCATGCACCGAGGCAAGCATTTTCACAAGGTCATATTGCACCGAGTTAGTATCTTGAAATTCATCCACTAAAACATATTTAAAACGCTGCGCATAATAAGCCAAAATCTCAGGATAATTTGTAAAAAGCTGATAGGTTTTTCTAAGCAAGTCATCAAAGTCAAGAGCGTTATTTTTCGCAAGTTCCTTTTCATATTCGCCCATTAAAAGACCTATCTTTGCAATGTCATCTTCTCCTTGATGCAAGCTTAAATATTGCGATAGCCCTAGCACTCCATTTTTCCAATTTGAAAGGTGAAAGGAAAGGTTTTTCTTGATTTTTTCATCAGAAATGCTACGCTCTGATAAAATGTTTTTTATTACTTTTTCGCTGTCATTTTCGCTATAAATTGTAAAGTCTTTACTATAACCCAAAAATTGAATATCTCGTCTTAAAATTTTTGCGCACATAGAGTGAAAGGTTGAAATCCAAACACCTTCGCCGCCAACACCCATATTAAGTATGCGTTCTTTCATTTCGCCCGCCGCCTTATTGGTAAAGGTTATGGCAAGGATATTGTACGGGCTTACCCCTTTTCTTTCAATAAGATAAGCAACGCGGTGAGTAAGGAGCTTTGTCTTTCCGCTCCCCGCCCCTGCGCTAACAAGAACAGCCCCCTCAGTTTGTTTAAGGGCTGCAAGCTGCTCATCATTTAAAGATAAAAGGTCGAAATTTTCCATAGCTATATTGTAACCTAAAACCCATATATTTCAAAATGAATTTCAATAAAAAAGAGTGGCATTGCCACCTTTTTTAACTAGCAAATTAATGCTCTCTCCTGTTCAATCATTTTGCGAGTCTTATGATATTTGTCAATAGTGTCGAGTAGATAACGCTCTCTTGCTCGCGCATCCAAACGCAAAAGATAGTTTTCGTCCATTAACTTTTTGATAGGATTAATAATGTCTTGATCCTCTTCAAGAAGTGCTTTGACCTTATCATAAAATATCTCGTCTTCGTCGGTAATAATTTTAACATCAATAGCTTGATCAAATTCAGCAATAAAATCTTTTCCTTCCTTTTTGTGTATAAGTCTATTCTTAGCTTTTAACGCTAAACTTTTAAGCACTTCCCGTTTCATGATAATTTTTAAACTCCTTTTATTTTTTTTAGGAAACATGCCAAGTATAACAATTTATCAAAGTTTCACCAAATAAATCGCGGAGCTGTATTATGTCTAAATTTTACGAAAATTGCGGATAAAAATACAGGAATGACATATGCAAAAAATCGCATCTAAATAAATGCGATTTGAAAGACTAAATAATATAACGCATTGCTCGAAAGCATCTGCCCACTTTTAATTTTATAGTCGACCTCTTCAAGCAGCGCGTAGATTTTTTTAAGCTGCATTTTTGAAAAGTTTGCCGCCTGCTGACGCTGTTTCATTACTGCATATTCTTTTACACCAAGCAAAGACGCCAGTTCACTATCACTCATTCCACTAATAGAAATAAAAAACATTCTTCTAAAATGATTGGTTATAAGACTTAACGTTCCCGCCTCTTTTTCCATATAGGAAAGTAGCTTGATTGCCTTATCAAAATTTTTTCGACCTAGCGCTTCGGTAAGTTCAAAGACTGTAAATTCCATGTTCTTAATTGCTACTTTTTCAACAAGGTTTTTTGTAATAAGACTTTCGTAAGGGTCGAAATAAATAAGTTTGTCAAGTTCGTTCATAACATTTGTTAAATACCCATTGCCATAGTCAAGCAAAGTATCAACCGCCTCACCACTTATCTGCTTGCCCGCCTTAGCCAAGGTCGCCACAATAACATTTTTAGCAAGAGTTCTATCCATCCTCTTCGCGTCAACATATGCACACTCGTTTTTAAGATAGCCGAATTTATCATTGTAATCTAAAATTAAAAGCACAGTGCTACGACAAGGATTTTGAAGATACTTTAAATATAATGCCTTATCACTCTCGCTTACTTTTGTAACATTTTTTACAAGCACCAGCCGCTTTTCGCTTCCCATAGGCAAAATCTCACAGGCAGCAAGCACGCTTTGCGCCGAATAATTATCATCATCAAAGATAGACTTGTTAAAGTCTTCAAGTTGCAAGTTGATAGCCTTTGTAATCATACTAGCAGCCTTATCAAAAAGGAAGTGGTCATCGCCACTGACAAGATAACAACAATCTATTCCTTCTTTAAGCCTGCTTTTTAAAGTTTTCATATCTACCTAACTTAGTTATATCATAACTGCTTGCCAACATGCAAGCAATTAAATTAAAATTGTAACAATAAGCAAAATCCCCAAAACACAAAAAGAAATAAATTTTGTACTTTTAGCCGACATTTTAATCCTGCTCAAATTAATCATGCTCGCGAAATAGACAATAACGGTTGCCAGCGCAGGCACTTTCAATGGGAAATATAAATCTGTCCCCGCAAAGAAGGAAGCGAGTAAAATCATAAAGTCAATTATGTAGGATAATACAACAAGGAGCGGCGACAATATAGGTATAACAAACGCAATAAGCGAAATTATAAATAGCACTGGAAAGAAAATTGAAAAGATAGGAACAATCAAAAGGTTAATAAACGGAGAAAGCAAATTCACCTTGCTTGCAAACATGGCAAGGAATGGCAGAAAGCCAAGCGATGCAGAGATAGAAACCGCGATTAAGTCACCCGCTTTTCTTGGAAGAAATTTACGAAATAGTTTTGTAAGCGTCGGACATAGAAGATAGATTGCCGCTACACAACCATAACTCATTAAAAATCCATAATCAAAAACGAAAAGTGGCTGAATAAGAAGTGTGATAAAGCCAGCAAGCCCCAGCGAATTTAATCCGTCATATTCTCCACCAAATACTTTGGATAGCATTAACACAATTGCCATAATGCTCGCTCTTACCACGCTAGGTGAAAAACCACAAACTATATTGTATAGAAGCAGAATAATAAAAGTAATAATGGTACTTGGAATACGTTTTAACTTTAAAAGGCGAAGTAGACCAAATATCATTCCCACTAAAAATCCCACATGTAAGCCAGATACCACAAGAATATGAGAAATGCCAGCAAGAGAGAACAATTCTTTCACAGAAGAATTTAAATCATTTTTGTCACCAAACAGCATTGCATAACATATATTTGCATTTTCCTTTGGCATATACTCTTCAAGCATGTCTTTAACTTTAAACCGCAAACTTTCATCATAACTAAATTGACCACTTGCAACAATTTGATAATTATTTTCATCTATACTTGTCTTATACGCAACACCAGCACGCAGATAGGAACTTGAAAAACTATCATTCCTAAACAAGTCAATTTTCTCTATGGTAGAAGTAAAAACAACTTTGTCGCCGATAGCAATATCATCTTCAATGCTAAGATATGCACACATGTTTTTGGCTTTCTCACCGCCAACCATTACATTATCAAGATAAACATAACTAGAATTTGAGGAAACAAAACTTACCCTGCCCACAATCATACACTCGCCCGAATATGTATTAGGCGCGTAAAGATAATCACTTAAATAATAACTACCATTACCTATAAAGAAAAATGCCAAAATAAAAAGAAGCCCTTTCCACCTGCCAAACAAGAAAAAGCCGGTCGCAAGCGCGCAAAAAGTAAGTACAATCGTGATGATTGTCGCTACATGTCCACTGTACAATTTATTTGCAACCACAATCCCTAGCGCAAAGGCAAGAAAGCAGTAAAAGAATTTCCTAAAATGAAAGGGCGGCTTTAACATAAGGTTATTTTAATAAAAATCTCGTAAAATTCCAACAAATTTTAAGATTTTTCGCGCTTAAAACAAAAAAAGGGGAATTATTCCCCTTTTTCTTTGTCTTGTTCATTTTCCTGCTTCTCTTCAGTTTCGCTATTGTCCTTGTCTTTATTTGGCATGCTTACAACGCCAAATACAACTAGCACGCCGGCTATTGCCATAATGATTGAAGAAACAACATCATTATTCACAGAAAAGCCAAAGGCTTTGCCGAGCGCTTCCAAAAGAACAACCACCGCACCCGAAAGTGCTGTCCAAAATCCGTATGATTTAATCTTCTGTTTCACTTTCGTCCTCCTTTAAAATAAGGTCTTTAAGTTCAGATACTTCTTCCTTGACATCCTCTATCATTTGAAGATGCTCGGTCAGATTTGCAATAGTATTTTGATATGCTTTTTCTCGTTTTGCGCTATCTTTAAGTTGATAGAAAAACAAGAATACAAAAAGCGTTGCAAAAACACCATTTGACACGACGACGCTTATAAGCTCATTCCAAAAATCCATTTTTACTGTCTGCCGATTTATTTTTCAGTTCGAGAATATTTTTCATAACTACCTCCCAGATAACTATGTTCTTTCGATTTATATAATTAATATGGTTATAGTTGTCGAGCTTCACTTTGCGCGCTTATTGAAATTTGAAAATCATTTATTTTCACGTCGTCATCTGATGCAAAACTTAACTTAAATTTGTGACCACTAAGTTTTACGCGCACCCGCTTTGTGCCAGTCCCTTCAAAAGTAAATTCTTTTGCGTCAATGTCACTCTCAATTTTTAAGGTGAACTTGCCTTCAAAGTTGAAAGAAAAACTTTCAACTCGTTTCATGCCGCGCCCCATACCAAAGTAACTAAATTTACTTGACCAATATTTTCTTATACTACTTCCAAATATTTTTCCGTCAGAAGAAAGCTGCCCTATTTTTCCGATATGTTCTCCATTAAAAGAAATAGCAAGTTTTGAAACGTAAGGATTGTTCAGTGCAAGTAGCTGCGCCGCATCTACCCCGCGCATCACTTCCACCTCGCCGCTGCCAATATCATAGATAATGATTGCATTGTTTATATACTCACCCTCTTCGCAGCCTACTGTGGCTGCGTCTTTAAAATCGAGCCTGCAGGCAAGATAATACTTACCTTCAAATACTGACGCGCTAGCATGAGTTAAGTCTTGAATATTTTTTGCCAAGTCCAAATCTAGTTTTTTCACGGTAGAGCCGTCAAATCTATAAAATCCCTCACGCGTTAAGAAATAAATCTCTTCACCACTTGATGAAATTGTTTCAGGGAAGATATAGCTAGTAGATTGAAAAATATGGGATATGTTAAACTCACCATTTGCATAAGTTGACACCCTTGTAATTCCAAACTCGCGAAAGACATAAAGGTAATCATTAAAAGATAACACCTTTGTCATCTGTCCGCGCTCATCTGTAAAATCAAGGTGTGCGGTTGTGGAATTGTCCCAATCGAAAATGTTGTTACTTTCCGAGTAAACAAGAGTTCGCCTGCCGGTTGCGGTTAAGGCATAAAGCTTATCATCATGTGAACATATATCCATAAGCTTAGGAGCATTTTCAAGTACCTTCTGATAAGTTTCGCCAAGCGCGTATGTATCCCCGTCAGCTGCCGAGAAAATCATATAGTCATGACCATGAATGCGGTAGTTCATTCCTACAGGCACGCTTGTAAAATTACTTGATAGAGGGCTATCAAGCTCGCGCGAACCGATAATAGTCATATTAACAAACTGTTTCTGATCATTAAAGTAGAAAAGTTTATACTTTATTTCATTTTCCCAGTCGTTAAACCATGGAAAGCTCCACATACGCAAAACCTGACTTCCCACCATGTCGAGTGGCGTCTGATTATTTAAGTCATTTTTGTCGGTCGGCATTTTCATAACTTCCACGCCATAACCGCTTGAAAAAGACTGTTTGTCTAAGAAAAAGTTATAACTTATCGCCTTAGTCTGATAATCTTCTTTCTGCCCATCTGGGCGGCAAAAATCGTTAAAAGTAAATGTTTTAATGGTTTTTGAGTTAAATTTAGCCATTAAAGCCACCTCCTCCCGCTAACGCTTGCTCTTCTTTTAAGTGAAGGAAGAAGTGAAAGTGCAGCCTTGTAACGCTCTTCAAATATATCAGCATCTTCGTTAAGACCTTCGCTTAGACATATCTCTCTTGCAAGCGCAAACGCCAAAATCCTAAGCGGCAGATGCGTTTCCACTTCGCTATCAATAGTTGCCTTCTTTGGAAGATAAGTGTAACGAATTTTCACGCTTTCAGCCTCTACCGAAATGTAAGAAGAGAAAATTTTGTAGTTAAGCCTTCTCCCATTTTCATTTTTGATAGACACCACCGAAAGTAACTTCTCGCCAAGATTTTTTAGCATAAGCTTGCCATTTTCACTTTTTAAAGTTTCCTCGCAAGTTAGTGGACGCTCAGTCGCTGCCTCACTTGTTACAAGGTCAAGAAGAGATAAAAGTTTTTTTATCTTCTTTTGCTCATCTTCTGAAAACGAGATATTTTCAATATCTTCAAGTTTATCTGCAAAATCATCCTCACAAAGCTCGCATGCAAGTTTTATTACTTCGTATGCTTTCATTTTATCACCTCCGCCATAGCCCATGCCGCATCCTCAATCTGCTTTTTATAGAGTCTGTCGTTTTCTTCATCCATTTTAGCAATAAGCGCATCAATGTTTTCTTTTCGAGTTTCCCTTGCCTTTTCAAGCGTTCTCGCGTCCAGCCCGTCAAACCGAACTGCAAAGCAAAAACTATTTCCCTCCTGCGCATTTGAGTGCACTTCAAATTGACAGGATTGCAGGTTGTAAAGCACAAAGTAACTTTCATCAATTTCTTTCAGTCTTTGGCAGATAAACAGTGGGTCATGTTCTACGATTAAGTATTTTTTCATTATATTTCTCCATAAAAGGAAAAGAGGCTATTGCCTCTCATCCTTTACTCATTTGCTGGAATGTATGTTTTGTAAGGATCTTCCACGCTAAGAGCTATGTTTTCAAGTTTGCCCTGTCCGAGTGGTTTATCACAGATAAGTTCAGCATATTTTACAAGTGTTGCACTGTAAGTTGGGAAGCCTGCATTTTGTCTTAAAATGTGACCTGCGCCGTCCTCAATCCAAGACCAGTCAGCCATTTCATAAAGGGTGAAGTCATCAGTATTAAGAAGATACATAGCCTTAGGAGCCATAAATCTTTCAGCATATACAGGTATGCCATTGTGAGTGATAGTCTTGTAACCATTTCCCATGTCCACAATATCAACGTTCTTGCGATAAATGCCAAGATATTCTTGGTAAGCACGACGAACTTCTCTAGAAGTTGCGATAAAGTTTACGCGGCTGTCAGCGTTTTCTTCCAAGAAGTCGATTGCCTTTTGGATGCGAATGTCGCTAATTTCACCTGCTGTTGCATCCTTGTATGGAGTAAGCCAAGCATAATCGCTCTTTTTAAGTCCATAAAGTTCGCTTGCGGTAAAGAGCGCTTCAATACCAGTGATTTCTTTATCTTTTGAACCTTGAATGTAAAGTTTAGCACCAGCCGAAACAGTGTCTGTGAAAGTGGTAGCATATTTTACCTTGTTATTAACTCTGTCAACAGAGATAATAGTCATAGGAACTTGTCCAAGTTTAGTTCCGTCTGCTTTGTAAACGTCAAGCATCATACCTTCTGCAAGGTTTCTTACGCTATCGCAGGTAAGTTCCCCTGCCGTAGCAGCTGAAACAGTTGCAACAAGTCCGCTTCCGTCACCAAAAAGCATGCGGTTGAGATTGAAAGAGCAAGATTTAACAAGCTTTTCCATCTCATCAGCAAGAAGGTTTACAAATGCGCCAACATTGCTTGTTGAAGCACGTACTGCCTTGTCACTGATTTCAAATTTTCCATAGAGGTTTTTAAGAGCGCTTCTAAGTTGAACATAGCTTGAATTGCCAGCAACAGGAAGTGCGTCAGTTTCGCCACCAGCACAGAAACCACCATTAACACCAAAAGGTGCAGCTTTTACGATTTCTTTACCGAAGATGTCCTTGCTCGCTCTTTTAATTTTAGCAAAAAGTGGACTTGTGGCAATGTTGATTTGCTCAGCAATAGCGCCGAGATAAACAGATTTTAAAGCGTTTTCCGCTGTTTGTAATGTAACCATTTTTTTTCTCCTTTTAGCTAAACATTTTCTCCACCATTTTTTTAGCTTCCGCAAGTGAAGTCGGAGTGTCTGGTTTTACACTAGACACTCGTTCTCCCTTTTGCGATGAAATTATAATCGGCGGTTTGTTATTGTTTAGTGCGTTTAGATAGTCTTCAACTATTTTTTCTTTAAGTTCATTATTAGATAATATATAATGACTTATTATCGGGTCAGAGGTATCACCCTTTGTAAGGCTTTCATATACCAGCCTTTCCCATGCCCCCTCGTATGACCCATTTTTGCTTTCAGTTGCAAGCGCTTGCAACTTGTCCGCAAATGGTCGAGCCTCCTGCTTATTCGAAAGAAACTCTTCAAGCGACTGCGCCGCCGTAGGAGCTTGCTCTTTCTCAAGTTCGCTCAGCCTTTGGCATTTTTTGGTAAACTCAGCTTCAAGATTGTTATAGGCCGTAAGCAAACTTTCCGCATTTTTGAACTTACCAAATTCACTTTGTTCGGGTTTTTCAACTTGTCGAACGGTTTGAGAGCCGACCTCACTCGCAGCACTCACCTCACCCGTTTCAATCGAAACATTTGCCGGTTCCATGGTCGGTTGTTCTCTGATTTCTTCCATAATTTTTATTCCTCCATTTTACTTGCACGCTTGTGAGCTTTGATATGTGCCATAAAAAGCTCTTCAAGTTGCGGATTTTTGGTTTTTATACTTTCATAGTCGCCGCCTAGCATAAATGCAATGTGGCTTGAAATGTGGAGCTGATGCTCATCAATTTCGCTGACCTTAACATTCACACCGTCCAAAAGCTTTAAGTTCTCTTTTTCGGCTTTTTTAATGTGAAGCTGACTTATATCCTGCGCACTTTCCCAGTTGCCCATGCCAAGCATGTCAAGAATTTTAACTTTCATGGTTGGCTGCACCTTGCCCTCTTCGTCAGAAAGAACTCCTGCCTTTAAAAGCTCGAATATAAGTTCCCGCTTTTGAACCATCGTCTGCGCATTGTCGCCCGTCAGGTCAACCATAACATCATCACTAGAAATATCATTTGACGAAAAGTAGAAAAGTTCAATTTGTCCGTTATCACCTACTATTCTTGCAAGACGAGGGAACAGGGCAAACTGCTTATAAAGTCTTAAAATCTTTCTTGCAATAGAAGTTGACGCCGCTTTAATTGACTGCGCTGAAATGTTAAGTCTTGATTCATCTTCACTTATCATAAGTTCAAGAGATGTTCCCGAAATGTTTGTTCTTGCAAAATCACTGCCAAACTTGTCACTTACCCCGCTGATTTTGTTAAATTCATCAAGCAGCTTTTCTTCCTCGTCAGCAAAGCCGCTAGGTATGTTTTCGCCCGACAAATAATGCGGCTCACTTGCCCCCTGCCTGTAAACAAGAACCTTGCCGGGTGCAAGTCCTTCTTCCTCTAAGTCATCAAGGTCAATTGACCCGTCCTCCACACTTAAAACGCCAAGTGTAAGTCTGTTAATATATTCATGTTTGCGATTTTTAACCGCATTGTACGCTCTTTGAACAGGTACTAACCTTTCAATCACGCTGCCGCCCCAAAAACATCCAGTCTGCTCAATGCTTGACTGCTTAATAAATGGGAAGTCGCGCTTGCCGTCATTACCGCATGCATAAGGAAGCTCACCGTCATACACCAAAGTCTGCCCAGCGATAATTACAAGCCTTCCATTTGGAAAATCTACTGTCGGTCTTGAATAACGCTCAAGCACCAGCGCACAGTTGTCTTTTTCACTTTCGATTAGCTTTGTTGCAGTAGCGTTATAACCAAGTCCGCCCAGCCCCTTCGCAACGCTGTTAAGGCTGTAACAATTCATTCTCTCTCCGTCGACCTTAACTCCGTAAAGCTTTTCTATTTGCTCCACGCTATATGCCCTAGCATGAATTATGCTTTGGCAGTCTTCAATATTTTCATGAGTAGGATCGTCAGGAAAAATTTCAAATGGGCTGCACACTTCAACCTCAACTTCCCCGCTTCTAATCTCACGATTTTCATCATCTGTGGCAATAAGCTGACCTTGTGAGGCGTTCCAACTTACTTTATAAAAGGATGTTCCGCAAACCTCACTCCACTTAATCGCCTGATTGATTTTTTCATCCATGTTAAGCTTGTAATAAACCGAATTTAAAATCTTCTTAGAAACTTTGCACGCCTGTCTATCTCGCTCATCATCGGTAGCAGGGACAACCGAAAACTCAGGTTTATTTTTAGCAAGCTTTGCACATCTAATGTCGTAAATAGGCGCTATATGGTTAAATACTTCTCTCTCCTGCCAGAAGAACTGCTTGTCCGCCTCCTCTACGCTGCCGCCGTAGCCAACAGAGCAGTATTGATTTCCCATAAGGAAGTTCATATTAATCTGCCACGCAGTTTCAAAGTTTTTGCGGGCTAACTGACGCGCTTTAAAATCTTCAATAACCTCTTTAACTAAACTATTTTCTTTTTTCATTTCTCCTCCAACCTTTTATTTAATTTAAATGGACTTTTTACCGCCCTTGGCGCTTTAACCTTCCCGGCAAGCCTCGCAATCTCGCTTAGGCATTCATCACAAAAATTTATGTCACGCCTAAGTAAGCCCCGCTTCACAAGCGAATATTTTGCCACCTTTCCACAGCCCGCAAAATCGCATTTGACTTTGTGCCTACACTCATAAATTTCCATCATATTCCTCCTTCAAAAGTTTTAAAAGTCGCGTTTGTTCAGCCAAAAGTTCTTCATCGCTCATTCCCCTTATGCTGTCTGCAAGGTCGGTGTTGTACCGTTCAAGGTAAACTCTAACCGCTGCAATATCGGGGCTTACATGCTTTTTGGTTACCTTTCGTTTAGCCAGCTTTTCTTGTCCGTTCTCATCTAAAACATACTCTTCAACTGTTTCGCTCGCCATGTAACCAAGAGCCTTTTTCAGCAAGGCTTTTCGTATCTTTTCCTCATCGTCCACGCTTTCCTCCCCGCAACTTTTGGCAAATTATATAATCCGAAATTTTTCAAATCAAGGTTTACTGCCACAAAATAGTAACAAATATTTTTATCCCCGCTAAAATGTTATTGTAGAGGTAAAAATGGAAAAGTTTTTAGAGTTCAAAAATGTCAACTTCTTTTATCAAACAAAAGAAAGTGAAGTTCATGCCCTTAAAGATGTCTCTTTTGAAGTAGACAAATTTAGCTTTGCATCCCTAGTTGGCCCAAGTGGCTGCGGAAAAACAACCGTCCTGTCGCTTACCGCAGGTCTACTCGACCCGTCAGACGGCGAAATAACCTTAGAAGGACGCAAAGTAACCAAAAATGATGACCGAATAGGCTACATGTTCCAGCGTGACCAGCTTTTTGAATGGCGCACTATCTGGCAAAACATAATGCTTGGACTTGAACTTCAAAAGAAAAATAAAGATCCGAAAAAGATTGAACTTGCCGAAACTCTTCTAAAAAAATATGACCTCTACGGCTTCAAAAATAAAAAACCTCGCACTTTAAGTGGAGGTATGCGCCAGCGAGTTGCTCTCATCCGCACGCTTGTGCTTGAGCCATCGCTCTTGCTTCTTGACGAACCTTTTTCAGCCCTAGACTTCCAAACCCGTCTGAAAGTTTGCGATGATGTTTATAACATTATTAAAACTGAACATAAGACGGCGCTGCTAGTCACTCACGACATCTCGGAAGCGCTATCCCTAAGCGACAGAATTGTCATACTCTCTCATCGTCCAGCAAGCGTAAAAGAGACGTTAGATTTATCTCTTAGCGGCGATACCCCACTTGCAAAACGCGAGGACAAAGATTTTGGCAAGCATTTTGAAATGATATGGAGAAATCTTACCAATGAAAACACAGAACCTTTCACAAGCTCATAAAAAATATCTAAAACGGCTCAAAAAAGATAAGATAATTGTCATTTTTTGGCAAATAACCATATTCATAGTATTTCTTGCCTTGTGGCAACTTCTCACCTATGTAGGCGTGCTTGATCCCTTTTTCTTCTCCTCTCCTTCTCGGATAGCTGTCACCTTTGTTGACCTACTGACAAATGGAAACTTGATGCTCCATATCTGGACATCTCTATATGAAACGATAATCGGATTTATAATTGCAATGGCGCTCGGCCTTGTAATTGCGGTCATGCTCTGGTGGAGCGAAAGACTACGAAAAATCTTAGAGCCATATCTAATTATTCTAAACAGCTTGCCCAAAATCGCGCTCGGCCCTATGATAATATTTTGGGTAGGCTCAGGCAGCAAAGCTACTGTGGTAATGTGTGTGCTAATTTGTATAGTCATCACAGTTATCACCATGTTAAATGCCTTTATATCAGTTGACCCCGATAAACTACTACTTATGAAATCAATGCGGGCAAACAAACTGCAAATTCTGTTCAAACTCGTTCTTCCTTCCTCACTTGGCGCGCTAGTAAGCGTACTAAAAGTGAATGTAGGTATGAGCTGGGTAGGAACGGTTATGGGCGAATACCTGTCAAGTAAGGCAGGACTTGGCTACCTAATAAGTTATGGCAGCCAAATGCTGAAACTTGATATAGTTATGACCAGTATATGTCTACTTTGCATCCTTGCCGCTGCAATGAATGCGCTTGTTGGGCTTCTTGAAAAATGGCAACAAAAATAAGTCAAAAATAATAAGCGCCGAAAGCACACTCGTCAGCGGATACAGCTGGGAAACGATAAAACCAAAGCCTGCAAAACTAACTATAAGCGGCAAAATAACCGCTAAAATGTTCGCAAGCCTCGCCCGCATAAGCCCTCTAAGCGAGCAGGCAAGCGAAAACACAAGCGAAAATAAGGTGGTTATGCAACCTAGAAATAGAACAATCTGCATCACAACCCTTCCCCCGCCGCCAAAGATTGCAAGTAGCGGCATATCTTCCCCGCAAACCGCTCCGTTTTGCAAAAGCAAAATGTTTGCGAGTAGTAATATGGCTGAAAGTACGAGTGCTGACGCAAAGCTCACTCGTGCTTTTTGCTTTTTGGATAGGTTTTTACTCATGTGCGCAAGTAGCAAGCCCGAATTTGATGTGTTGAAAACAACATACATGACCGCATAATAAATGCAGGCAAGACTATTCTGCCCGCTAAGTAGCGGCTTTGAAAAGTCCAAACTAAGCCCGCCATTGATAAGCAGAAAGATTATCATAAATGGCAGTAAAACCGTGCTTATCTTGCCAAGTGATGCTGTACCTTTTTTAACAACATAAAAGCAAATGCATACTAAAATAAACATCACTATATAGCTTGCCACTTTGCTGCCCGCCACTATGTCATAACTTCCCGCGAACATTGCCCCGCCAATTGTAATGCAAACAATGATGTTACTTATGTTGGCTACCGGCGACTTTTCTAGCCGCTCTAATGCGTCGCCGCCTCTGAGCATCATGAAGTAAAAAATGCCCCAAAATAAGAAAAAAGCAAGGAAAATACAAGGAAAGGATAATAGACCAAACCTTGTAAAAAAGACCACAATTTCCTTGCCCGACAAAAAGCCAGACCCAATTACCGTCCCTAGCGTAACTAAAAAAGCATAGATAGATTGCCTCATAGTTTAATTTACGAAAAAAATTCGTGCAAAATGCTAAAAGGAGGAAATTATGAACACGAGTTATACACTTGGTAACTTTGTAGATATGCAGTGTTTTCATCGCCACCCGCCTCGCCCACCTTTTCCAAACGATTGTGGCTGCGGGTCTTTCCCAAACCCTCGTCCGCCGTTTGATGGCTGTAACTGCCGCCCACCATTTTCAGATATTTGGCAGCAACCTTTTGGCTTCCCTAACCCGCAACCTTGCTGTCCTTGTACAAACTGGAATCCCTGCACTCGTCCCTGCGACCCGTGCGGCTGCTTTAACTTGCAAATCCCATGCAGTTTGATATTTTTCTTAGCAGGAATGTCCTTTTGCGGAAACCAAAAATAATAACACAAAAAAGCAACCTACCTCGGTTGCTTTTTTAATAATGCATTAAACGCATTTTCTACTATATCAACGATATTAATCTTTTTAGCTAGCCCGTTTAAATGCACAAGATATTCAATGTTTCCTTCCTTGCCTCGCAAATCGCTATATGTAAGTTCACTAAGTTCAAAACCAAGCCCTTTAACATAGATAGCAAACTCTTCAAGTAGCCTTATATGAAGTTTCTTATCAAGCACAACCCCCTTATATTTTTTCGCTTCATTCGCACCGCACTCAAATTGCGGTTTAAATAAAAGCACACATTCTGGTTTGCCAAATAGGTCTTTAAGTTTTGGTAAAATATGTCTTAGCGAAATAAAGGATAAGTCACCGACTACAAGTTGCACATCTTTGCACATGTCCGCCGTAAGCGCACGGATATCGGTATTTTCCATATTCACAACCCGCGCGTCTTCTCTTAAAATAGTTGCAAGTTCTCCGCGCCCCACATCCACACTATACACCTTGCTCGCACCGCTTTCAAGTGCCACCTGAGTAAAGCCGCCAGTTGACGCACCCATGTCCATTACTACCTTGCCTAAGATTTCAAAATCAAACTCGCTTTTGGCGCGTAAAAGCTTGTGCGCACCTCGCGAAACATACCTTTTAACCTCTTTTACGCTTACCTCATCGCCCTCATTCACTACAAAAGAGGGCTTAGTAACAACGCTGCCGCCCACCATAATCTCACCATTAACAACCGCTTCTTTTGCCTTCTCGCGAGAGGTTATTATCCCCTTTTTTACAAGATAAATGTCAATTCTCATACTTATATTCTAACATAAAGTAATAAAAAAAGCGACTTTTTCGCCGCTTTTACAATATTTTTTATTATTCCAAAGATACAAGGTAGTAATATACTGGCTGTCCGCCATAAGCTGCTGAAACTTCGCAATCAGGATACTTCGCGCCAAGTTTCTCAGCAAGTGCCATCGCCTCTTCTTCGCGAATGTCTTCACCGTAGAAAAGAGTTATTGTCATAATCTCTTCTGTCATAAGCTTTTCGATAAGTGTTTCGGTAGTGTCAGCAACAAGCTTGCCTTTTGCCAAAATTGCCTTATCGTCAAGACCGATGATTTCACCAACTCTAAGGTCAAAACCGTCAACATGCGTATCACGCACCGCATAGGTTACAGATGCTGATTTAACAGCTTTAATTGCCTCTTTCATAGCCTCTGTATTTTCCTCAACTGCCCCCTCAGGATTGAAAGCAATAGACGCTGAAATTCCTTCTGGAACGCTGCGGGTAGGAATAATTACAAGGTTTTTATTTGTAAGGTCATTTGCCTGCTGTGCAGCCAAAATAATGTTCTTATTATTAGGGAATACAATGACATTACGTGCAGGAACTTTATCAGCCGCAGCTGCAATGTCGGCAGCGCTAGGGTTCATAGTTTGTCCGCCAAAAATAATCTCGTCAACCCCCAAGTCCTTGAAAATTGCGCTAAGTCCCTCACCAGGAGCAACTGCAACCATACCGATTTCCTTAGTTTCTTCAAGCACATTAGCCTTTTTCTTTAATTCACGGTTCTGCTCGCGCATATTTTCAATTTTAATATTGTAAATTTCGCCAAGCTCCAAAGCGTAACCAATAGCCTTGTTAGGTTCATTTGAGTGAACATGCACTTTTACAAGGTTAAGGTCACCAATGCAGATTACGCTGTCGCCTATTGCCATCAACTTCTCACGGAGCTTGTCAATGTCGGCTTCGGTGGTCTTTTTGTTCATGTTGATGATCATATACTCGGTGCAATAACCGAATTGGATGTCGCCAAGACTGTTAATGTCGGCAATAACATCATCAACGGTTTGAGGTTTTTGTTCGTCCTCAAAATTGATTTCAAGATCCTCTTGTCCAATAAGAAGTTTATAGAAACCAGTGAAGATAATTAAAATTCCGCGTCCGCCCGCGTCAACTACCCCTGCTTTTTTGAGTACAGGAAGCATTTCAGGTGTCTGTCTTAAAATTTCTTCACCTGTGTCAAGTACGCTTTTAAGGAAAACTTCAAAGTCGTCACACTTTTTAGCAACGTTTACCGCATTTTCAGCCATAACGCGAATAACAGTAAGAATAGTCCCCTCTTTTGGCTTAGTAACTGCTTTGTAAGCAATCTCAGCTCCCGCCTGCATAGCTTTGGCGAAAACTTTGGTAGTAACTTCACTTACCTTAGCTGTTTCGCTGCAAAAGCCCTTAAAAATTTGAGAAGTGATAACACCGCTGTTACCCCTAGCGCCCTTTAAAGCACCTTTGGCAAAGCACTCGCTAAGTTCGTCAACATTGTTGTTGATACACTTAGAAAGTTCGTTAACAGCAGATTTCATGGTGAGGAACATATTAGTCCCAGTATCTCCGTCTGGTACAGGAAAAACGTTGAGCGAGTCAACGTACTTTTTGTTTTGTTCAAGAAGGCTAGCGCCTGCAACGATCATCTTGCGGAATGTTGCGCCCCCGATTGTCTTTATCATAGTATAGTATCTCCTAAACTCTCACGCCGACAACATGAACATTGACTGCGTCAACAAGCATGCCAGTAAATCTCTCAACGCTGTACTTAACAGTATTGCGAAGACTCTCCGCCACAGCACTAATAGACACACCGTATTTCAAAATACAGAAAACGTCAATGTAGATGCGGTTGTCGATATGACTGATTTTAATTCCCTTGGAATAAGATTCTTTTTTTAATAATTCGCGCGCACTATCTTTAAGTGAACGGGAAACAAGGTCAACCACGCCATAGCAATCAAGTGCAGCATAACCTGCGACCACCCTAATCGAGTCGTCGCTAATTGAAATGTTGCCATAATAATTATTGGTATCAACAGTCAAGCTTTTGCCCCCTTAAAGATATTTCTTGCTTTATATACTATACTATAAAGCAATCAAAAATACAAACGAAATTTAAAGAATTTTCGAAATCTTGACAAAAAGAGTTGATTTTTAAGAAAAAAGATGATATAGTTAAATGCGTGAGAATTGGAGGACATTATGAGCAGAGTATGTGAAATATGCGGAAGAAGCCGCGGAACAGGTCATCAAGTTTGCTTTTCAAACAAGAAGATGAACAGAACTTTTGAACTTAACTTACAAGAAACCACCATCGAAGTTGATGGAAAACCAACCAAAGTTAAGGCTTGTACACGTTGCATCAAAAAAGCAAAGAAGGCATAAAGAAAGGTTTGAGGACTGACTTTTCAGTCCTTTTTTATGCCCTGAAATTAGTTGCTTTTTTGTAATTTGCGTAAGATATAGCTTAGCCATTTAGGCACTTTAATGCAAATGATTTTAAATTTGTTGTTCTCTTTCATAATAATACTTTATGCGCTCGCCTTGCAGCGCGTGCATAAAAGTGAACAGCCGTTGGCTGTTTTTTTAGAAACAGACTTGACATCCCCCCCCCGCATGTTATACTATATAAAAAGGAGATAAGAATCATGGTTAAACATTATATTCACGAAAAAATTGCTGATATCGGATGCAGTGAAAGAACAACAGAAATACCTACTCATGACATTGAGTGGGTAAAGAAAAATTTCAAATTGTACGGCACAGAAACCTACTCTTTCAAACTTTATGATGTCGATGTAGAGAATTTCTACTTTAAAGGCAAAAAGCTGGAACGCCGCTCACCTGAATATAACCAAGAATATTACAAGGTTGGCGAGTTCGTACCGAACGAAGAATTCAACGAAAACAGCCAAACTGAAAGTAATGGCAAAAAAATTATCGGCTGGTGCAAAACGCTTGAAACCCCACTCTTGCCTATTCATAATGAAACTGAGAAAGCCCAAATCATCAGTCCAAAAGAATTACAATTTGAATATATGCCACAGGACGCAGGCGAAGACGAATAAAAAAGAAGGCAACTGCCTTCTTTTTTTAATCAACAATACCTATCAAGTAATCACTAGAAATTTTGAAAAACTCTGTCAAAGCAATAATGCTATCCATTTTAGGTATACGCAAATCAGCCTCCCATCTAGCAACTATTGATTGAGTTACACCTATTGCTTTTGCTAGTTCCGCTTGCGACAACCCTTTCTCAACTCGTAATTCTTTAACTCTTTCTGCAAATTTACTCATATTTCTCTCCTTTATGCGAAAAAAGTTTATACCAAAAGGCATAAATTATTTGCAATTATGCCCACAGGCATGGAATAATAGTGTCGGAGGTAAAAATATGAACGAAATCATGGAATTTTTGACAGAATATTTAAATGTACTTACAGAAGAAAATTTATTAAAAAATGCTGAAAGATTTCCAAACTATTTCTTAATCAAAAATAAAAATGATACTTTATTTCAACTTATTATTTTTCAGCGATAAAAAAGCAGCCTCATGGCTGCTTTTATTTTTTATTAAGTCAATAAATTTTATAGGGGAAGCGCTTTGCGCGGCTATAAAATTTGTTGAACACCTCTCCCCGCCAGAAAATTGTCGGTACGAAATTTTCAAGGGGGCTAAAAGGGGCATGTGGGGGAAACGGATTTTAGCCACTAGCCGCAAGGCGTACTGGCGTTAAAAAATCCTAGTTGCCGCCCGCATCATAGTAATATACATATTACTCCGCCTTTCCCCTCGTTAATAATTCTGCCCAAAGTTTTGCGCATCTTGTTTTGTGCCTCAACAGGCATCATAACTATCTTAGACGCAATATTGTCGCCGATAAGGCTGTCTAGGCTGCGACCGAGAATATTTGTGTTCCAGATAGTTTCAGGGTTAGCCTCAAACTGTTCCATAAGATTTTTAGCAAGGTCTTGGCTTTGAGTTTCAGTTCCCACAAGTGGAGTAACCTCAGTATCAACATCTACACGCATAATGTGAAGAGATGGTGCTGACGCTTTAAGCTTAACGCCGAAACGGCTACCCTGCTTGATAATTTCAGGTTCACCAAGTACAAACTCTTCGCGACGAGGCTCAACAATGCCATAGCCAGTTTCTTTAACTTGGTCAAGCGCAAACTTAATTTTGTCATATTCGAGTTTAGCAATTGCAAGCTCTTTAATATAGTTTACAAGGCAGTAGTCATCTTTAATTTCATAACCGCACTCTTTGCTAAGCACGCGATAGAATAAGTCATCCTTTGGTATTACATTGAATTTAACGATACCTTCGCCAAGTTCAATATTAGAGAAAGTGATAGGGTCAAACGCTGCACTTTCGGTAAAAGCCAACTGATTTTTGTCCATTTGACTTAACTTTGTGATTGAGCTTCCCATTTTGCGCATTTCGTTTGCAATTTCGGTGATAATCTCATCATCATAAGAAAGCGCTCTAAGCCACTCTGGCATTTTAACGCGAATAGATTGAATAGGAAACTCGCCAAGCATTTTTTCAAATATCTTGTCAATATCCCCTTCTTTAAGGTCAAGCGCGTCAACTGCAACTACTGGCACATCGTACTTATCACTAAGCCCATTTGCTAGTTTCTTAGTTTCAGCAGAGCTTGGGTTTTTAGTGTTAAGCACCATAACAAATGGTTTGCCTGTCGCCTTCATTTCTGCTACAACTCTCTCCTCAGCTTCCACATAGTTTGCTCTTGCAAGCTCGGTAACGCTACCGTCAGTTGTCACTACAAGGCCAACAGTTGAATGTTCCTGCATTACCTTTTTAGTGCCAAGTTCCGCCGCCTCTTCAAAAGGCATTTCCTTTTCAGACCAAGGAGTTTTAACAAGGCGTGGTTTCTCGTTTTCGGTATGTCCCATAACGCCGCTTACAAGATACCCAACGCAGTCAATCATTCTTACTCTCATGTCCGCGTTAGCAACCTTGATTTTTACCGCCTCGTTTGGCACAAAATGCGGCTGAGTAGTCATGATAGTTTTTCCGTCTGCTGATTGAGGAAGCTCATCAACAGTTCTTTCTTTTGCATTTTTCTCGGTGATATTTGGAAGAACAAGCTTTTTCATAAATTCGGTAATAAAGGTAGACTTTCCAACGCGTACTGGGCCTACCACTCCGACATATATATCGCCGCCTGTTCTGGATTTAATATCATCATAGATTTCATATTTTTCCATAAAATAACCTCCACGTGATACACTAATCTATGGTGGAGGTTTAGTTTTTATGCTATATTTTAAGAATTTTGATTTTGATTTTTATCATTTTCGTCAATTACGATTTCTGCCTCTGGCGGAGTGTCTACCTTATCCTCGTCAATCTGCTCAACGCCCTTTTGCTTTTTAAATAACTTTTTCACCATTTGAGGAAAGCCCAGTTTCTTTTCTTCCTTGCGAATAAAGCGCTTAATATTGCCTCTATGCTGAAAAATAATAAGAAATAGCAAAAGCCAAATTATCACTATTATTGCCCAGAAATATGTTACTCGCACAAGTGAGAAATAAATGGTCAGCCCGATTGTCATAAGTATGCAGAAAGAAAGGGTTGGTACAAAAGCGAAATCCACAAAATACAAAACTACAAAGCCAAGTACAAATAATCCAAGCCCTACATACCAAAGCGGACTGCACATAAATACGCCCGCAAGGCAGGCAAGCCCTTTACCACCTTTCGTACCGATAGGAAAGACCGAACCGAGCACTACAAACGCTCCCGCGAAAAAGTAAGCGAAGTTATAAAGTCCATCCCCTTTCATGATAAGACCACTTACCACGCAGCAAAGAATGGTCTTAGCAAACTCCAAAAGTACGGTAACAAGCGCCACGCCCAAACCAAAGTTACGCATCATGTTCATTGTTCCGGGATTGCCACTACCAAGCTTTGTAATATCTTTTCTATGTCTGTGCCAAGAGATTATTTTCGCAAAGTTAATATTCCCTACAAGATAGGATACGATTGCAATTGCAGTAAAAATTAAAACTTTAATCATTCTTCCCCCCTACCTTTTATTAGGATTTTTATAGGTGTTCCTCTAAAATCCACCTTTTCGCGAAATCTGTTTTCAAGATAACGTATGTATGAAACATTAATAAGTTTCGGATCATTTACAAAAAGCACAAAAGTTGGAGGACAAATATCCGCCTCAGTAATATACTGAATTTTAGCTCGTCTGCCCGCATGTGCTGGCGGCTCAAAATTGAGAATAGCATCATGAAGTAGGTCATTTAAAAGCCCAGTGGTAATGCGCTTGCGGCTATTTTCTACCGACATCTCGACTTTCTCCATAATCTGTCCCACACTTGCACCAGTCAGCGCCGAAACAAATATTGCCTCATAGTAGTCCATAAAAGCAAGCTCGCGATCAAGCATAGCTTTGTATTCATCTTTGGTCATCTTCTTTTGGTCCCACTTGTTAACCACAATAACACTTGGCTTGCCCGCTTCATGCACATAACCTGCAATTCGTACATCCTGCTCAGTAAGCCTGCCCTCACTCGCGTCAAAGACAATCATGGCTACATCTGCCTCTTCAATCGCGCTCATGGTGCGAAGAACGCTGTAACCTTCAATAGACTGGTTCTCAACACCACGCTTTCTACGCAGTCCCGCCGTGTCAACGAGCGCATAGTCCTTCCCATGCGCCTTGAAAGGAACGAGTACTGCATCACGTGTTGTTCCCTCAACGCTACTTACCACAACTCTGTTTTGCCCCAAAAGCCTGTTTACAAGACTTGATTTGCCAACATTAGGACGACCAACAATCGCAACCTTAGTTGCACCTGTTTCCTCTTCCCCTTGCTGTCTTTTTGGAAAGCGAGAAATAATCGCATCTAGCACGTCACCAATTCCCTTACTTTGCATGCAGGAAAGAGGCATAGGCTCGCCAAGCCCTAAACTATAAAACTCATAAGTGTTTTCAACTTCAAAATTATCAAGTTTGTTTACAACTAAAACTACCGGCGTTTTGGAGCGCTTTAAGAGATTAGCAACCTCTTCATCACTTGCAGTAACGCCAGCTCTGCCGTCCACCAAAAATACAATTACATCGCTTGCTTTAATGGCTTCTTCGGCTTGAAACTTAATTTCACTTTGGAAAATATCTTCACTTTTCGGGTCAAGCCCACCAGTATCAATAAGTGTAAAATCCTTTCCCGCCCAACTTGCGTCAGCATAAATGCGGTCGCGCGTAACGCCCGGCGTGTCATCTACAATACTGATTCGCTTTCCGCAGATTTTGTTAAAGAAGGTGCTTTTGCCAACATTAGGACGACCAACAACTGCGACAATAGGTCTGTACATATCTAGTTATAGATTAACACATTTTGCTTTTAATTACAATTGAAAAACCTTAATTTATTTTTCTTTTTTGGCTTTCGCGCAATTTTTCTTACATTTTGACGAAAAAGGACAAGCTTTTTTCTTTTTAAGACGCCTCCACACAAAAATAACTGAAAGGATTATCACGAAAATCCCTAAAAGCGTTAATAGCACTTTCATCGCTCCAAAACTTTCAATAGTGCGAGCAAGCGTATAAACCACCCATGCGGTGATATATGCAACGATAAGCTCGACTATAATTCCAATAGCCGTCCACTTTCTGCCTATCTCTTTTGAAAGAACAGATGTGGTTGCAAGACAAGGAAAGTATAAAAGGCAGAAAACAAGATAGCTTATTACGCTCGCACCCGACGCAAAATAGGCGGCGCTTGCCGGGTCGTGAAAGGAATTTGCAATAGCTCCCGCTCCCGCATCGCTTGCTCCGTTAAACATAGCAAGGGAAGATATGATAACCTCTTTTGCAACCAGCCCAGCAAGCAAGGCAGATACTGGCGCCCAGCTGCCAAAACCAAGCGGAATAAATATAGGCGCAAATATTTTTCCCAAAGTTTCAAGTATGCTCACTCCACCACTTGACGGAATGTATTTAAAGGTAAAAGTAAAATTGCCAAGCACCCAAACTATAACATTCATGGCTACAATCAGCGAGCCTACTCGCAATACAAAGGACTTAACATTGTCAAATAAAACTCTCGCCACACGCTTTGCACTCATTGCATGATATGGAGGAAATTCAAGAATAAAGTTCTGCTCTTTGCTCTTTAAAACCGTCTTTTCAAAAATTAAGCTGATAATAAGCGCGACTACAACGCCTAAAAGATATAACCCTAAAATAACTAGAATATTGCTCGCACCGAAGAACGCCCCACCTAGCACAGAGTAAATAGGAAACTTTGCACTGCAACTCATATACGGCGTCAAAAGTCCAGTTTTTATTTTGGCATTCTTGTCTTCCATGTTACGAGCGGTAAGTACCGCAGTTGTCGAGCAGCCAAACCCCATTAAAAGTGTATAGACACTCTTTCCTGAAAGCCCAACCTTGCCAAGTATATCTTCAATCGCGAAAGCGACACGGGCAAGATAACCACTATCTTCTAGTATTGAAAGGAAGAAAAACAGAAGCGCCACTTGCGGCAGGAAACTGAGAATTGAACCCACCCCGCCAATAACCGCCGTTTCAAAAAGTCCGCAAACCCAACTTGACTGCCCCAGATGAGAAGTTAAAAGATTTAATATCGGCTGTCCAATGCATGTTTCAAGCAGCCAGCTCATCAGGTCACTAAGCCACGCCCCAAAAGAAAAGAAGGTTAAATAAAATACTAGTGCAAGCATCCCTAAAAAGATAGGAAATGCCAAAAACCTGTTCATAAGAATTTTATCAAACTTACTTTGTCCGTAAACCCGCTCCCGCTTGCCGCTGACAAGCTTCATAATTTGATCGATATAGTCATACCTAGCATCTGCCACCTTTTCAGGTTGCGGAGCAATACTTGATGAAAACTTAGCGCAAATCTTTTCATCCCCTTCGAGTAGCTTTATTTTATAAAAATCACTCGCCTCATCCGAAACTTTTGGAATTTCATTAAGGTGGAGTTTGTTAAGATAGGGAAGATTATATTTCGTTCCCCCTTTAAACCCCAAAATCTTTTGGTTAAGCTTTTCCCCGTCCTCCTTTCGCTCTGCGTTGATTGCAACAACAGGAATGCCTAAAAGCTGAGAAAGTTTCCCATAGTCAATTTTGCATAGCGGTCTTTTTTCAATTTGATTTACCGCCAAGATAACCTTGCACCCCCTTTCCAAAAGAGAAAGGGTAAGGTATAAATTCCGCTGCAAATTGCTCTGGTCGCAGATGTTGACAATAAGCCTATCGGGATTTTTTAAAATGAAATCTGCGGCGACTTCTTCCTCATAGCTTAGCGGCGTCAGTGAATAAAGTCCGGGAAGGTCACAAAGCTCAATCTCCTCGTTTTTGAATTTGTAACGAGAAACCTTTTCCTCTACCGTCACTCCATGCCAGTTGCCTACATGCTCATGTGCGCCGGTAAGCAGATTAAATAGAGTGGTTTTTCCAGTGTTAGGATTTCCAACTAAATTTACTTTAATCATCTATAATCACCGCCCTAGCAAGATCCGCCCTCAAAGAAAGTGTGTAACCGCGCAGCGTTATAAGGTACGCCTTTTTAAGACTACTTGAACGCACAAGCGTAACCAGAGTTCCATTTGTAAAGCCCAGTTCGAGTAGCCGCCTTCTTACTTTTAGCGGCAAATTTTTGTCAATGTCCTTGACAACATATTCACGATTAAACTTACAATCTAATAGGTTTTTCATGATATAAAAATATGGACAAGATTTGTTTATCATGACAAAAGATAAAAAATTGCTTGGAAAAGTAATTTTTTTTTGTTATAATGACGCTATAAGGAGAAAACCTATGAAATGTATTTATTGTGGATGTGAAGAAAGTAAAGTGCTGGACTCTCGCAGCACAGACGAAACCAATTCAATTAGAAGACGTCGCGAATGTCTGCATTGCGGACGCCGCTTTACAACTTATGAAACAGTTGAAACCACCCCTATCTTAGTGGTTAAAACAGATGGTGCGCGCCAACCATTTGACCGCAACAAAATCATCGGCGGCATGATTAAAGCATGTGAAAAAAGACCAGTAAGCCTTAGCCAAATCGAAACTGTGGCAATGGAGATTGAGAAAAACCTTCAAAATAAATTGCAACAGGAAATCCGTTCAAATGAAATCGGCGAAATGGTTATGAACGCGCTTAAAGACCTTGACGAAGTGGCATATGTTCGCTTTGCCTCTGTTTATCGTCAATTCAAAGATATAACCTCTTTCAAAAAACTCCTCGAAGAAATGTAAGACTTCGTCTTTTATTAAGCTTCGCCTGTTTTTAGGCGTTTCCCGACCTTAATTTATTCATTGTTTCATTCTTTCATTTATTCATTAAAAAAATGACGCCCACGCGCCATTTTTTCTTTTCTAAAAATTTTTCATACTTTATAACGAATATCGGCTTTTTTCTTCAAAAACAAATGTATAATGCAAACAAAGGAGGTGATAAAATGGAAAATAAAGATGTAGTGACTGAACTATTATTTCGAGCGTATGAAGAACGATATGTGAAAGATAGCGAAGGTTTAAGCGAACGAGAGAAAAGTTTTTCAAAATTATGTAATATGTTGAATAAAGAACAGCGTCACGCATTACATGATTATGATTTTTTGGACTTTGATTTTATGATTGAAAATCAAAAGCAAGTTATCAAGTACATACTCGAATTGATATGTCCCGAAATTTAAACAGCCAACGGCTGTCCTTAACTTTTTCACTCTTTCACTTTTTCACTATTCACTAAAAAATGACGCCCAAGCGTCATTTTTTATTGTCGTTAGACAAGATATACGGATTTGGTGCTTGCCCGCCCAGCTGCACTAAGATTGTATCTTCCCCTATTTTTACAATGCATCCAAAAGGAATAAAAAGCTGTGAGCCGCCTTTAAACACATTCCAAAATGTCTTTTCACCCGGCACTACAAAACCCAACATCTGCCCTGACGGCAAATCCAGCACCATATCTACAATATGCCCAAGCCTTCGCCCGTCTAGGACATTAACAACCTCTTTACAACGTAATTCCAAAAATGAAGTTTCCACATAGCATAGTTATGCGAAAAGCCACTAAAAAATTACTCTTTACTCTAAAAATTGTTTAATTGATGAAAGCGCATTTTTTTCAAGCCTAGATACCTGCGCCTGACTTATACCTATTTCCTCGCTCACTTCCATTTGCGTTTTACCTATATAGTAGCGCATTAGAAGAATTTCTTTTTCCCTCTTTGAAAGTGTTTTAATAGCGTCCTCAATAGAAATCTTTTCATGCAAGCGCTCGTCCGTCTGTGCGGTATCTGCAATCTGGTCGAGAAGATGAATGGTGTCCGTTCCGTCACTATAAACTGGCTCGCTAAGTGACACAGTTTCACTAATCGCGTCAAGTGCAAAAGTAACCGTTTTTAAAGGCTCGCCAATTGCCTCGGCTATTTCGTCAAGGCTGGGTTCTTTAAAACTTGCCTTAGAAAGTTCGTCTTTTGCTTGAAGGGCGCGATACGCAATGTCGCGTAGACTTCTTGATACCCGCACCGAATTGTTGTCACGGAGGTATCTTCTAATTTCACCTATAATCATAGGCACCGCATAGGTGGAAAACTTAACATTAAGGCTTTCATCAAAATTGTCGATTGCCTTCATAAGCCCGACGCACCCCACCTGAAACATATCGTCAGCGCGGTCACCACGCCCGCCAAAGCGATGAACGACAGATAGTACAAGCCTCAGGTTTGCCACCACAAAGCAGGAGCGCGCATACTCGTCCCCCTGTTTAACTTTTTTCATAAGCGCAGCAATGTCATCGTTGGTAAGCTTCGGCAAACGGGAAGTGTCCACACCCGCAATAAAAACTTTAGACGCCATACTACCTCCATTATTCATGGGATATTGTTGGCGAAATTGATATTTTAATTCATAAGTAAGGCAAATGTGCTAAAAAACGCTAAAAAATATTAAAAAAAGACAATATAAGCAGTTTTAGACTGCAAGAAAACCAGCGAGGCAAGGCTCGGAAAATGTCCCAAAGCAGGAGTTTAGTAAACCTAAATGACTGTTTTGGGGCGTTTTACAGTTAACGCAGCAAGTAATTTTGAAAAAATTACGATCGCGAAGTTTTATTGCAGTCTAAAGGACTTGACGCTCGTATTTCTTTCTCATCTGCACAAGAATTCTTTTTTCAAGACGAGAAATATAACTTTGACTTATATTCATCTTTTCGGCAATTTCTTTTTGAGTAAGTTCGTCCTGCCCGCCAAGCCCATAGCGCATTATCATAATTTCCTGATCGCGTACATTAAGTCCTTCCAAAAGTTCAAATAACACCTTCTTATCTTCCGCCTTGTCAATGCCCTGCTCAACTATATCTCCGTCTATTGGAATAATGTCGCTTAGGCAAAGCTCGTTACCCTCGCCGTCTGTATGAATTGGCCTGTCAAGACTTAAATCATTCATGCTCTTATTAGCTTTTCTAAGATACATCAAAATTTCATTCTCAATGCAGCGCGAGGCGTAAGTTGCAAGCCTGATATTTTTATCAATCTTAAATGTCTTGATTGCTTTGATAAGCCCAATAGACCCTATTGAAATAATGTCCTCCGCTTCAATGTTAGGACCTTTAAAGCGTTTTGAAATAAAAATAACAAGTCTAAGGTTATGTTCTATCAGTTTTTCAACAGCCGTTGCATCTCCATTATCACGCGCAATTAAAAGTGCCTCCTCCTCTTCAAGCGTTAGCGGGTTTGGCAGCTGCTCGCTTATAAGATAGCAGACAATATTTTTAGTATTTAATAAACTCCTTTTATGAAATAGATTATAAAAAAATAACTTTATTTTGAATATAATATTTTTCATATTGCCTCCTATATTAACTGACTATTTAAAAGTATCTTCCGCCCCAACGCCTTGTCAAAGCCCGAAAAAGAAAGTCCCAGCGAAATGTTGTCAAATTGTTTGTTATCAAATTCAAGTCGTGCAGCTGTAAAAACCAGTATTTTCCCGCCACTCGCTACCGAGTTTATGTTGACATAGTGACCGTTATGCAAGCGATTTATGTCGATATTTTTAAGAGCAGCGCTTATGTAGTCAATTCCCTCATAAAACTTTGAAAACACTTCAAAACTTATAAGCACAATAGGCTTTTGCGAAATGGGGTCTACAAGCAAATTCCCGCTATCTAAAAAACCCTCTTCTTCAATCACCTTCCCATTGCAAACAAGTTTAACTTTGTAAGAAAAGGTTTCAATCACACGTAGGCGGTTGCGATGTCTTAAAACCAAAGTTGTTACAACATAAATTGCCCCGCACACTATTAAAACACAGAAAAGTGGCAGACTGCCAAAAGCTTGTTCGAGTGCATAGCAGCCTCCTCCAAAAATGAAAGTTGTGCCAAGCATAGAAGCAAATATTGCCAAAAAACGCTTAAAAGATGAGAATTTAAAGCAGGCACACACCATAAGTCCATCTAAAAAGACAATCACAACTATTTTTAAAAGGGCGGCAAGATGAAAGATAGGCAGCACCAAACTCAACCCCGCCGAAAGCAAGGAGGCAAGATAAACAAACCTGACTTTTTCTTTTAAAAATAGTCCGCAGCTTTTAAGAATAAAAATGTTGACAATGAAGTTGATTGTAAGCGTGTATTCAATAACAATTTTCATCCTCTTCCCCCACTTTAAGCATAACAAAGCATAAAAAATCGGCGAAGAAAATTCTTGCCGATAATTATTCACTCTTGCCGACCTTTGTCGCGAGTTATTTTTTGCTTTTGAGTAGTGACTTAAATTCTTGCAGCATCTGCCTAATCAGCTCAAATGCCCTGTCATAAGTTTTTTCGTCTTCTAGGTCACAACCCGCTTCTTTCAAGATTTCATTTGGTGCTTTATGCCCACCCGCAGAAAGAAAACCGAGATATTTTCTTGCCGCCCCTTCTTCGCCTGCTAGTATACGGCTTGAGAAGTTAAAAGCGGAAATCATGCCAATTGCATATTTGTACACATAAAAACCCATGAAAAAGTGAGGTATTCTTGCCCATTCATATTTAAGTTCAGAAATAAGGCTAAGCTTAGGCATAAACTTTTTGCAAAGTGAGAAATAATGCGAGCAAAGCTTATCTTTATCAAGCGGCTTATCTTGCTCAACGCTTGTGAGCGCATACTTTTCAAACTCAGAAAACATTACCTGTCTAAAAATAGTAGAATGAACCCTATCAAATAAGTCGTCATATATGCCAACCCTATCTTTCTTAGGAAGAGTATGAAGTAGATGCTGCATAAGAAGCAGTTCATTGGTAGTACTTGCAATCTCAGCAAGAAAGATAGGATAGCTCGCTTTGGTTCTCGGCTGATTTTTGTTTGAAAGATAGGACTGCAAGCTGTGTCCCAGTTCATGTGCAAGGGTTGAAACTGAGTCTAAGTTACCCATATAGTTCATAAGCACAATAGGCGGATAACCATACAAGCAGCTTGAATAAGCCCCCGAGTACTTATTGCGGCTAGGCATAACGTCAATCCAGCGTTTCTCTTTTGCCTCATCAAGCACAGCAACATAATCCTTTCCAAGTGGCATAAGTGCCTCTTTTACAAGTTTAAATCCTTCTTCATAGCTATACTTTTTTTCACCAACCTTTGAAATAGGAAGGTGCAAATCATAGTTATGAAGTTTTTTCATGCCAAGCACTTTTGCTTTTAAGGTAAAGTATTCATTTATAAGTGGAATATTTTCTTCCACCTTTTTGAGTAGCATATTGTAGACTTTAATGTCAACATCTTCGCCGTCCATGTACTTTTGAAGCACACTATCATACTTTTCTAGACGCGAAAAATAAACCTCTCCCTTCACTTCGTTCAAGTAATTTTGTGTTAAGAAGTCGATATATTGACCATAGCCCTCATGCAAGTTTTTAGAGGTTGAACGGCGGAGCGGCTCATCTCTTTTCATAAGCAGCAGCGATGCAGTTTGGCTGGTAAGCTCATGCTTTTTACCCCTGCTATCTACCGCATCTTTAAATTTTAATCCCGAATCACTAAACAGCGAAAAGCTTTCACCGAAATCCAAGAAGTTCATCCCTGAAATAATGCGACTTGCCTCATCTGAAAGCATGTGTTTTTTCTGCCTTTTTAGAAGTCTTAATGAATAATCGTAATCTTTAAAAAGAGGGTCAGCAAGAAGCTCGTCAATGTATTTATCGCTGAACTTTGCCATTTCAGGCTCAACATAACTCATTGCCACAGCGTACTTAGTGCCAAGGTTGTCGCAGCGTTCAATCTTTTCAGAATATTTACTGCTAGACAAATCCACATCTTTTGCATGTGACGCATAGTAAGCTATCGGATAAAAAGTCTTGGCAAACTCTTCTTCAAATTTAAGGCAATCATACAACTGCTTTTTATCTTTTAACTTTCCTTTAAAGTCCCCGCACTTTTGCATTAACTTTTCAGACTTTGCATAGCTCTTTTCAAACTCGTCATCATTTGCACATAAAAAGGATAAATCCCACTTATATTTTTCCTCAATTTGACTTCTTGACTTCATGATTACTCCTATCTAAGAAAATACTTTTCGATATAAAAATCTTTCCATGGCTCGCTTGAAAGTTCTGGCGGCGCCACAAAAACCATTTTCTCTTTTGTCACTGGGTGAACAAATTCAAGTCGTCCTGCCCAAAGCCCTAGCTTCTTAGAAGCACGAGTTTTATCTTTTCCATACTTATTATCGCCAACAAGCGGACAGCCTATTCCAGCAAGCTGAACGCGAATTTGATGACTTCTGCCAGTCAAAATATTCACTTCGAGTAGCGAGGTTTCCCCTCTTACAAGTACCTTATATTCAAGTTCTGCCCTCTTTGCGTTTGTTTCACCCTGCGATACGATTTTTACAATGTTTTCTTTGCTGTCTTTTTTCAAATAGTTTACAAGGCGGCCGCTTTTGTCTTTTGGACAGTCATTACAGATCGCATAGTATGTTTTTTTCATAGTTCCATCTTGAAGCTGACTAGATAACCTTGCCGCCGCCTTTGAAGTGCGGGCAAATACCATAACCCCACCAGTTGGTCTATCCAGCCTATGCACAAGACCAATGTATGCCTCGCCCGGCTTATTGTATTTCTCTTTGATATAGTTTTTAACAAATGTAAGTGCATCCTCATCGCCAGACTCATCAGGTGCGGAAGGCATGTTTTGAGGCTTAACTATTACCACTATTTGATTATCTTCATATAAAATATTTACCATATTTTCATCCCCCTTGCCCCGCACGGAAGCACAATATCTTCCTCTGTCGGAAGCCCAATTTCATCACTGTCAATATTTCCCTTTCCAAAATTTAGGGAAAGTATGTTTGTAAGCACACTCGCCTGCAAGCCTGTCGTGTAAGAACTTATAAGTACAAATAGCGGCTTGTTTGAAAGTACCTTTTTAGTCAAAGCAACGAAATCAAAAAGCTTGTCTTCAAGTTTCCACATTTCGCCATTTGGTCCTCTGCCATAGCTTGGTGGGTCCATTATAATCGCGTCATAGAAGTTCCCCCGCCTTATCTCGCGCTCAATAAATTTTTCACAATCATCTACAATAAAGCGTATGTTTGAAATGCCATTGATTTCAGCGTTCTCTTTCGCACGCTGCACCATACCTTTGCTAGCATCAATGTGAGTTACACTCGCCCCCGCTTTCGCACAAGCAATGGATGCAGCCCCAGTATAAGCAAATAAGTTTAATACTTTTATAGGTCTATTTGCATTTTTTATTAGGCTCAGCATCTTTTCCCAGTTTACAGCTTGCTCAGGGAAAAGCCCCGTGTGCTTAAAACCCATAGGCTTAATTATAAACTTAATGCCCTGCCATGAAATTGTCCACTGTTCTGGCATTTTACGAATAATGTCCCAATGTCCGCCGCCGCTTGTTTCTCGCCTGTAATGAGCATCAAGTCCTTTGCATTTTTCAAGCGGGCTAGCTGCATGCCAAATCACCTGAGGGTCGGGTCTAAGCAAAGTATACTCTCCCCACCTCTCAAGCTTTTCACCATCACCAGTCGCTAAAACTTTATAATCCTTCCAACCATTTGCAATTTTCAAAATAAATACCTCTAATGAAAATATATCATTTTTACATTAAAAACGCAATAAAAAAGCGCTAACTCGCGCTAATTTATTTAATCTTCGTCTTCTTCAAGGACAAAATTGTCTATAAAGCTTTTATAATCTTCCTCTTCCCGTCTTTGCAATTCCTGATCTATTAAAAGGTGGGCGAGCTCCTTCATCCGCTCAGTTGCTTCCTGCATGGCAGGCTCTGCCATAGCAAATGAGTCCATCACTTCCCCAAATTTTCTTGCCGCACTCTTATTTTCCAAAACATAGTCATTTGTAAGGCGACCAGCTCTTTTTCTCACACCTTCAGCTTTGGCTGCAATTTCAATAAACATGTCGCAAAACTCATCATATTCAAACTCTGGTCTTTTGCTATCAAAATAGCCACCACCCGCCAGTCCTTCCTTACAAACTGTAATTAGGTCATGATTCAATATTAAAATTTTACGATTTTTGTCAGTCTCTCTTAGGTCATTAATTTTGCAAATCCCACCTTCAAGACTTACCTGCATCTTGCGACCAACTAACTTCATTTCAATTGCAAAATAATTCTCTTTTAATGGTTTGTCTTTAAATTCCATATTTATTCCCCGTCCTCAAAATCAATTTTTCCATCCATGCAATCTTTTACAAACTGCTGATAATCTTCTTCCTGCTGCCTTTGCTCTATCTTTTGATTAAACTGATAGCCAAGTGATTGAGCGCGGCAGGTAAGGTCGTCTAGCTTTGGCGAAAGTGAAGGGATATCTGCCGCATAGCGATAAATTCTATCACTTTTCTTTCCTCTGCGGAAGCCAATCAGCTTCTCCACCTCATTTTGCAATGAATAAAACTCATCAACAATTTCTAAAAACTCTGGCAAATTTTCACAATCATTATATTGATACTCTACTAGTTTATTCTGATGAAGTTCTTCATAGATAAACTGCTGCCAATGCAAGTTATCTTTGTATGGGAAAGAAAGATCAATTTTCTGAATTTTACCACCTTTCATCACAAGCGGAACAATTAAAGTATCCTGTTCAAACAATTTACGGTCAAAAATTTTTAGTTCTTCTTCAATAGGTTTTATATACATTCTGCATTGTTTTGATCTTAGCTTTTTAGGAAAATACTCTCGAAGCTCTGCCTCTAAAACTAAAATAAAGTTTTTCTCGTCAAACATAAATTTCTCCCTTGTGATTTTATTATACCACAAGGGAGAAATTTGTCAAGATAGAAATTTATTTTCCAAGACGAACTTTTACGCTGCTATTTCCTACTTCAACCTCTTTTTCGATTGCAATATTGTCAAGGCTAGGTAATATTTCGCGAATGAGAACTTCTTGTTTTACCTTATCTTCAAATTTTGTGAGCGTAGCTTTAAGACTGTCGCCATATACAAAACTTGCCTTAATTCTCTCGTCAATTTCAAACCCTGCCTCCTTGCGAAGCACCTGCAAAGCGCGAACAAACTCACGATACAACCCTTCGCTAATAAGCTCCTGCGTCAAATTGATATCAAGAACCACAGTGTTGCCATTTTCATGAGCAATTACAAATCCATCTTTTGGTTTCTTTTCCAAATTAAATAGACTCGCATCAAGGTCATTAAATCCGCCAACGCTAACCTTTCCCCCCTTGTAAGAAGCAACAATTTCACCCATATTATCAGCATCAGAAAGTGCTTGTTTCAGTTTTTGAACCTCGCCTTTAAGTACCGCTCCTGCCGCCTTAAAGTTTACTGTAAGATACTCGTCATTAAAAGTTGAATCGTCTTTCACAAGTACTGTTTCTTTTATGTTAAGTTCGTCGCGAATTACATCGCCAAGTGAGTTAAGCACATTCTCACTCACGCCAGAAAGGTACATCCTGCCGAGCGGCTGCTTAACTTTAATTTGATTTTCATTTCTAAGGCGCTGCGCAGTAGACATAATATCTCGTGCAACATTAACGCTTTCAATCACGCCATCAAAGTGTTTGCCTAAAATTGCATCTGGATAGCCGGCTAGCATAACGCATTCTTTTTCGCTCGGTTCAATTTCACGTACAAGGTTTTGCCAAATATACTCACTAAGGAAAGGAATTATCGGCGTCATAACTTGCATGACTTTCTTAATAGCGTGGTATAAGCACCAATATGCAGTCATCTGATCGTCCTTGTCTTCACTCTTCCAGAACCTTCTACGACTGGTACGAATGTAGAAGTTTGAAATATCATCAATCAGCTTTTCAAAGTCACGAACAACTAAGAAATTCTTATCATCTGCATAATTTGCGTCACTGTCTGCAATAAACTTATTAACACTTTCAATAAGCCACTTGTCCGCAAAAGTAAAGTTTTTAGGGGTAAAATGCGCAATGTCAGGATTATCAATGTAGGCATAAGTGTTAAAGAAAGTATATACGTTCCACATTCCGAGAAGTTTTCTTCTTGCCTCATCGGTAAGACTAAAACCAAAACGCATATCATTTGAAGGTGAAGAAGAGCAGTATAAATATCTGATTACATCAGCGCCCACCTTGTCAGCTACAACCTCTGCTTCCAAAGTGTTGCCGCCGCTCTTATGGAACTCTCCGCCATGTTCGTCTTTCACATACTGATAGGTAACAACTTTTTCATAAGGCGCTTTGCCAGTAAGCACAACGCTCATAACAAGCAGCGAATAGAACCAAAGCTTAATCTGTTCAATCATCTCGCAAACATAGGCACTTGGGAAGTTTTCGTTAAAGAATTTTTTATCAGTAAAATATTTCTTAGTTGAAAATGGTGTAATGCCCGCATCTAGCCAAGCATCCCCAACTTCGGGAACTCTGGTAAGCTCCTCCCCGCACTCACATTTGATTTTTATATCATCAATCCACGGTCTATGCAAGTTTGGCAGACTGTCAACAAGCGACGGATTAACCGCCCTTTCTCTAAGCTCTTCAAGGCTGCCAATTACATGAACCTTTCCGCACTTAGAACAAACATAGAATGGAAGTGGCAATCCATAGAAACGGCTTCTCGATATGTTCCAATCCCCCATATTGTTCAGCCAGTCTACCATACGCTTTTTAGCATAGTCAGGCTTGAAAGTAACATTTTCAATCGCTTTCAATGCAAGTGGACGAATTTCGTCCATTTTAATGAACCATGATGATATAAGCTTGTATACAAGATCAGTCTTGCAGCGCCAGCAGAACGGATATGAGTGCTTGTACTTATGTGCATATAAAAGCTTGTTGTCTGCTTTAAGTCTATCAACTACAAGTTCCACAACGTCCGTCGTTTTCTTGCCAGCAAGAAAGCCAGTGTTGTCAAGAAGTACTCCCTGCTCATTAATCGGACAAATTTCAGGAAGAGAAAGCGTCTTACCAAGTTCAAAGTCCTCAACTCCGCAGCCGGGCGCTATATGAACCACGCATGAGCCTTCACTGCTGTCAACCTCTTCCCACGCAACAACTTTGTGAGCAAACTTCTGCTCACTAAGTTCTGGAAAGCAGGTCTCATATTCAAGTCCTACAAGGTCGCTACCCTTGAACTCTTCCAAAATTTGAATGTCTTTTTGCTTTAATATGGACAATCTGTCCTTGCCGAGTACAACATTGTCCCCGTTAAAATTAACTTTCACATAGGTGAATTCGGGATTAACTGCAAGCGCAACATTTGCCGAAAGCGTCCAAGGTGTTGTTGTCCACGCAACAAGTGAAAAATCCTTGTTTTTTACTGGCAATTTAATGAACACTGCGGTATGCTCCACCTCATGATAAGATGAAGAGGTTTCATGGTCAGATAGGCTTGTCCCACAACGTGGACACCAAGCCATAGGTCTGTTTTTCTTAACAATCCAGCCCTTTTCCCCGCATACCTTCAAAAAATGCCAAATAGATGTAATGTTTTCATCGGTGTTAGTAAGATAACTATGCTCCCAGTCCATCCATTGTCCCATGCGTATAGACTGGTTTGTAATTTGTCCCGCAAAATAGTCAACTCTCTCCATACACTTGTTGGTAAAGTTGTCTATTCCATATTTCATAATTTCCGGCTTGCCATTAAGACCAAGTTCTTTCTCAACATTAACTTCAACCCAAAGCCCCTGCCCGTCAAAGCCGTTTTGATATTGGCAGTCGCGACCTTTTAGCGCGTTGTAACGAATAGTCATATCCTTAATCGTTCTACCCCAAAAGTGATGCACACCAAGCTTGTTGTTGGCAGTCGCTGGGCCATCCAAAAATCTAAAACGCGCGTGTCCCGCGTTTTGAGTCTTCAACTTGTTAAAGCAGTCATTATCCTGCCAAAACTTTAAAATTCCATGTTCAAGCTCCACAAAATTTGGAAGTGTAACCTCTTTTTTCATAACTCCTCCTTAAAAACAAAAAAGCAGAAAAGCCAACAAGACTTTCCTGCTTAGAAAGTATAAACCACTTGTTAGCGGGCAAACACCCACGCCTTCTGTAACGGGAAGTCCCGGCGCGCCTTACTTAGTTTCAGGCTGCAACTCCGAAAGTGATAATTTACTGAACTCGCCACCGCTTTCCACCACCCGCGGCTCTCTTGTAGGTTATATCCAATAAACCTTGTCTTTCATCATAGTCTTTAATTGTGTATATTATAATTTTAAAATCCCTGTTTGTCAACTAAAACTGGTCAAGTATTTGATTCATCTTCATTGCGTCGCTACCAGTAATTATGCCAAGCGGCTTTTCGTTAAGCGCGCCAGTTTTGGTCAGTATTATCGCCAAAAGTTGCGAGTTTGCATGAAAGGCATTTAAAGCATCTTCTATGGTAAACTCTGTGTCCGCAACTGAATAATAATTGCTATTTTCAATGAGTGAAAGCATGTCTTCAATTTTAACATGCTCTAAAAACACTTCGCTCTTCCCGCCAGCAAGCAAAAACTGCCCAAAGCTAGTAAGTATTCTCTGCCCGTTCGCAATTCCTATAATTTCACTTTCACCATAGACAGGAATGTTTGAATAGCCAGAACTTGCTATAAGTGTAATCACCTCTCTCATGGTTTTGTCCTTGTCAACCGTAAGCACATCCCGTCTTACATAATCAATCGCCTTAGGTGGACGAGTTAAAAGTTTGTCAATGCGTTCAATATCCTCAACTACCTTGTCATGCGGCTCAGCAATGCAATATTCGTCATTGTTATGCACTATCGCATTGCGAAGACGCCCATAGTCGATAAGCGCATCTTCATTTTTTCTCACTATGTAATTGTAACCTACCATTTTGCGAATAAGATCACTAAAACCCATAGTTCGGCTTAAATTGTATCTTGTTTTGAGTGTGTAATCAATGTTGTTAAACGCAGCAATAAAACGCTGAGCATTGGTCTTTTTCTCTGCCATATTTTCTCCTATAAGATTATTTTACACTATTTAATAAAAAAATGAAAATAAAATCGCCAAGTTTCTCAAATTGACTATTGACAACCAGCCTTAGCGGTGTTACAATGATTATGCGCAAAGGAGAAATAAAATATGAAAATGGTAATCAATACGAATAATTTGAAATTATTAACCCCCGAGATGCAGAATAACATCAACTTCTGCAAAGCAAAACAAGAGGACTTATTAAAATCAGCGAGAGTTTACTTTGTTGGTAAAAAGAAAGTTGACGACAAAAAAGTAAATCGTTTCGCAGTGCTTACCGAAAGCGATGATGCAATCAATATAACAGTTTGGGAAGACGGCTCAAGCGAAATGGTCGACAAAATAACTCTCGGAAGCGAAAAAGAAGCACAGGAACTTATCAATCATTATGCTGATGAACTTGAATATGCTGCCGAAGACAAGAGAGAGCCTGTCAGTCTTTTCGAATTGCAAGCTGAATATAAAAATTTAGAGGATCAAGCAATTACTCATTGGCTAGATTATCAATCAGAATAAAAAAGTCGCACAATTACGTGCGATTTTTTTGTAATATCTTTACTCTGCCGCAGGAGCAAGTGTGCAGTCAGTATGGATTCTCAAAATTACATGAGAGTCATAAGTGCCGTCGCCGTCCCAGTCATAATAGCGGTTGTAACTAAAATAGCCCTGCTCTTTGAAAGTTTCGTTGTTCATAAATTCCTCAGTTGCAAGTCCCCAAAGCCCGATCCAGTTGTCGCCATCTCTGCTATCTTTGAAACTTGTCGGGTTAGACATATCATCCTTAGCACTGTATACAGCTTTTTCAAGGTCAAATTTTTCGGTCGGAGCGATAACTTTTATTCCAGCCCACCAGCCGTCTTGCATGCGTCCAACAGTTGGGTCAGCCTTTGACCACTGCAAAGTTTGCCCTTTGTAACTTACAAGTACGCTTCCGTCTTTAAGTACCGACTTTACGCCGCCCTGAGTGAGAACTTCCACATTAGCATTTGGAGTTGGATCATTTCCGCCCCCGCAAGCTGTCAGCATACAAGCGCCGCCCACGCCAATAATTGCTGCAAGTGCAAGTCCCGCAATTTTTGTTGATTTTTTCATATTAAACCTCCTTAAGTTTGATAGCCTATTTTACCCCCCCCCGCAATTTTGTCAAGCGAATTCGACAAAGTTTTTAAAAAAGTTTTTTGTCGGATTGTATCGGGTGAAATTTGTTGCAATTTTTCATTTAGTTTTCCAAAATTGCAACTTAGAAACAAAAATGCGTGGGCAAGCCACGCATGTTATTTTCAAGACCGAGCAGCCTGCTTTGACAAATGAAAACCAACTGCCTTAGATACTATAAGCTCCGCCAAAGCTTCCCTATGGCACATTAAAGTGTTCCCTTAATGATGCTGCCGTCAGGCTCTGACATGGTTCAGGAATTTTAATTGCATAGGACCTTGACTTCCACACCTAGAATATCTACACATATTTGACAATCATAAGCCGAGGCAAACCATCGACCCTACTGAAGCGGGTTGTAGGTAACAGAGCACCGCTAACTCTCCGTCTAGCTCGGTGAAAAGATTATAACACATTGAGTTTAAATGTGCAAGCGTTTATTTTGTCTTTTTTTGAATAGCTTTTTTCACTTTTTGATCAGCCTTCTCGATTTCCTTAACAAGAGCTTTTTCACCCTCGTCAACGGCTTTTTTAGCGCCAGCAGAGTACTTGTAAAGCATAACACCAGTCACAAGCCCTACGCCAAAGCCAAGAAGCATACAAACGTCTTTCATATCGCCCTCCTTGGAAATAGTTTGCGCAGAAAGATAAAAAATATTACAAAAAAGTGACACTAGACATTGATAATAACAATTTTTAGTTTTAAAATTAATGCAACATAATTGATTTTTTAAAGGAGAAGTTATATAATGAACATGTTTAATAATTTACTAAAAATTGATGAGGCTGGAAATGTATTTTCTGAATGGGTCGAATGGAAACATGTAACAGCGGGATTTTTGCATTGCAGTACTTGCCTTAGTTTGCATAAATGTTGGTTTCATAGAAAAAAGATGCCAATTTGTAAACAACATGAACATTGCCATTGCTATGTGTTTAGTATTAATTCCCCAATCCCGAATGTAAATAGTAAAGCAGAATGTTCTATTGATAAATTTACAGGATATATTTTTTCAGAAAAATATAAATGGAATGGAAAAATGGAATTATTTCATTCACTAGGGTTTACTATTGAAGATTCCCAGATGCTTAAAGATGAGTTTGAAAAACAAGCCGTACAAAAATATTGTAATGGCGATTATACATTGCAAAAACTTAACGCGTATGGTCAACGAATAAATATAGTGATCCAATTGCAAAAAAATGGTAGAGAGATAAATTTTGAATCGGGGTGGATGGTAAGAGAAAAAGGGCTGGTAACTCTTAACACCCCATTAGGAGATTAAAATGAAATATTTAGATTTAGTTGAATTGATAAATGATAGACCAACTTATACTAAACAAGGAGTAAAGGTCGGTGACTTTGGTGCAGTAATGTCAGAAAAGGCAATAGAAGGAAAGTGGCAAGTTATCTTTTCCGAATTTTATACTGGAAAAGATATTGCCGACATTATGGTTCGCGAAGAAGATTTAAAAGTGTATGACAAAATCCCACCTGAAAAATATCCTAAACATTAATACCTAACACCCGTTGGGTGTTTTTTTTCTTATAGTTCTTTCAATTGTGAGAATTGAAGTTTTTTTCTAACAAATGCAGTAAACTGCGAGTAGGAGGTTAAAAATGAACACAAAAACACCAAAAAACAGGGTTAAAGTCGATAAAATCATTAAATACATGCAAGATAACAAACTAAGTAAAAATCAATTTGCCAAAATGTGCGGGCTTTCTATCTATTCTTTAAATACTATCCTTAATGATTATAAAAACTATAATGCTTATAAGCTTGCAAAAGTTGCCCAAGCCATGCATGTCAAACTTGACGATTTATTAAATTTTCAATAAGTCAAAACAAAAAAACTTTTCTTCGATTTGAAGAAAAGTTTTTGTTTTATTCGTCCTCATTGTTTGTCAAACTTGAAGTTGGTTCAGCCATCCCCAGTCTAATCATAGAATTATAGAGAGAAAGCGACTCAATTTGATTTTTAACATATTTTTCATTTAAAAAGGCGGATAATGCTTCAAAATATTGTTTAGGTTCTACATGACTAATCATAAACTTGCGAAGCTTCCATGTCAATTTCTCATCAAGGACAGCTGTGCCAGTATAACTATCATAGTATTGAATCTCAAACTCATTTTCAAGTAGATACGCACATTTTCCATAATTTAGCCTACTCTCACAAAAAGCAATTCCGTTCTGCATAAAGTCTTTGGATTTGCAATCCTTTTTAATTCGGCAACTTCCATTTTCGTTCATAACATCTAATTTAAAATCATCATAAATTTTCACATTGCTTGTTCTAAAAAGCATATGAATAAGATGCTTTACAGAATCATAATCTTTATAGAACTGAAATGGATAATGTTTATTTGCCATTTTGTTTTGTTCTCTATCTTCTTGTTTCATTTTTACTTCCCTCTATCTGTATCAGTGTTTTATTTACTTTCTTTTTCTTTACGCTTGTAGTAATCTTCTACTGCCGCATGGATTGACTCTTCTGCAAGTACTGAGCAGTGGATCTTGTGCGCAGGCATTTCGCCTAAAATTTCATAAACTTGTTTGTTTGTTACTTTAAGTGCCTCTTCAACGCTTTTGCCTTTGATAAGGTCGCAAGCAACATCAGTTGAAGCAATAGCAGCGCAGCAACCAAAGGTTTTGAAACGAGCCTGCTCAATAATCCCGTCCTCATTTACAAGCAGATACATCTTCATAATGTCGCCGCAAGCAGCGTTGCCAACTTTGCCGATACCGTTAGCACCGCGAAGTCCGCCAGCGTTTTTAGGATTTTTAAATCTTTCAATGATTTGTTTTGAATACATGTTTATTTCCTCCCTGCTTTTGTTATAGGTGAAATTGATCTAAGCTGGTCAACCGCTTTTTCAAGACTGTCAACAACATAGTCTATATCGCTCTTTGTAGTGTTCTTTCCAAATGAAAATCTGATTGAGCCTTGTGCAATCTCGTCTGGAATTTGCATTGCTCTAAGCACATGGCTTGGCTCGAGCGAGTTTGAGGTGCAAGCAGATGCAGTTGAAACTGCAATTCCATCAAGGTCGAGAAGCATAAGTATTGACTCCCCTTCAATCATCTCAAAGGAAATGTTTACAATGCTGTTTACCTTTTGGTGTGGATGTCCGTTTACCTGAATGTAAGGTATACGGTCAGTAACTTTACCAACAAAATATTCACGAATTTGACGAAGCTTTTGTTGGTTGATTGTCATATCACGAACAGCAATTTCAATAGCCTTACCAAAGCCAGCCACTCCCGCAACATTTGTTGTTCCGCCACGCTTTGCGCGCTCTTGATTGCCACCGGCAATTAAAGGATCAATGCGGACACCATTTTTAAGATAAAGTGCGCCAACGCCTTTTGGCCCATATATTTTGTGAGCAGACATGCTCATAGCGTCAATTTCCATATCTTGAACATTAATTCTAAATGAACCGATAGCCTGAACTGCGTCAGTATGGAAAAGCACACCATATTCGTGAGCAATCTTAGCAATAGCTTTGATATTTTGGATTGTGCCAACCTCGTTGTTAACAGCCATGATTGAAATAAGGGTTGTGTCTTTGCGAATTTCATGAATAAGGCTTGCAAGATCAACAAGTCCGTTTCTATCAACTGGAAGATATGTTACCTCATACCCTTCCGCTTCAAGTTGCTTGCATGCATCCAATACAGCGTGATGCTCAATCGCACTTGTAATAATATGTTTGCCCTTGTTTGCATAGGCATGAGCAATACCCTTGATTGCCCAGTTGTCAGCCTCTGTTCCGCCAGAGGTAAAGTATATTTCGTTTGATTTTGCCGCACCGATAGCAGTTGCCACACGGTCACGAGCGCGGTCTACAATCGCGCTAGCCTCTCTTCCATATCCATGAAGTGAATTTGCGTTACCATATATGGTATTAAAGCAAGGTAACATTTCAGCAAGCACTTCGCTAGAAACAAAGGTGGTTGCAGCATTATCAAGATAAACTTTTCTGTCCATAGAAATTTCTCCTTTTGATAAGCCAATTTTATCACTTTTTTTTCTTAAAGTCAATAGGCAATATAAAATGTTAGCTATGAAATAAGCAAAAATTTCAGGTAATTTTGCTTTATTTACTAATTTTTACTTAACTATTGCATTTTATAAGCGGTTGTGGTATAATTATCAGCGGAGGACAAAAATGAAAAGATTTAAATACATTAAAAGCTTTGATGATATACGCAATGCACTTAAAGCTGATGGAATCATCTTTCCTGAGCAATACATAAATGAAGAAACATCACAGAAGTGGTACTACGAGTTTAAAATCGTTGATTGCACTGGCGCAGGTATTAGAACAATAAACATTCAAATGTTTAACGACTTTACAGTAAAAGGCGAGTTTGGCGACTATTTAACCGAACTCTTGCGCAGAAACATGATTTCAAACAAAGAGTTTGGTAGACAGTATTATATCGACCTTCGCGCACACCTTTTAAACGAAGTTGATGAAACAATGAAGGCTTACAAGCCATATCTTTCAACTAAAAGTAAGGAAGCCGAATAAAAAACAACGCACAATGCGTTGTTTTTTATTGTCTATTTTATAAATATGATTTCACTTGATCTACAAGGTCATCTTTTTGCCATAGACCTATATGCTTTTCGCGAAGCTGGCCATTTTCAAAAACGATAATAGTAGGTATTGACATAATGCCATAGTTTCTTGCAAGCGCTGGCTCTTGGTCAACATCCACCTTATAGATTTTAACTTTTTCGCCAAGCTCCTCACCTGCCTCTTCCAAGATAGGTGCCATCATTCTACATGGACCACACCAAGTAGCAAAAAAGTCAACGACAACAATACCATCTTTAATTTTCTCATCAAAATTGTTTCCGTTTAAAATTTCCATAATTACCTCCATTTCAATTATAACATAAAAATCACACAAAAGTAAAACCTCTTGTGTGATTTTTTGCCCTTATTTTTTTAAGCCTCTGTTTTTTCTTCTTGTGGTTGTTCTGCCGCTTGCAACTTTGCAACTCTTTTATTTTCAAGTGCAAGGTCAACAATGAGAAGCACGCCAGCTGCGATTGAAGAAAGTAACACTAAAATATTAATTACTTGTGGTGAATTAAATACGGTGATAAGCAAAATCAGTGCTAACAAGAAGTTAAATACAACAGCAGTAATAATTAGACCGCGTTTCTTTCTGTAAGTTTCTGGCTTGCAAGAAAAACCACTGATGCAAATTGCATTGAAAACAAGTGCAATTACGCCCAATGCGATTGTAATTATAGCAACGACTGTAAAAGTAGCAGTGCCTGTTGCTCCTTCCGCAACTTCTAGTATTGCAGTAAGGCCAATAAGCATGATTACTGAGAATATAGCATCAAATACTGTACCTAAAATCCGCAACAAGTGTCATAACTCTTTTCATAAAATACCCTCCTTTTAATCTATTTTAATACTAGCACCCTAAAAATAGAATTGTCAAGTATTTTTTTAAAAAATAAAAAAACAGCCTCTTGTCAAGACTATTTTTTCAGAAGTCTGTTTATAACAACTGCGGCAATTGTCGCCCCGCACATTGCTGGGTAATAACTTATGCTGCCTATCTCCTGCTCTTGATGCTGCATCGGCTTACTTTCGCAGGTGACAACATCGAGTTTGTCTATCCCACTAGCGCGGCAAAGCTTTCTTATCGCTTTCGCAAGTCCGTCATCATGAGTTTTATAAATGTCGGTCAAAATAAATTTTGGAATATCTATTCTGTTCCCTGCCCCCATAGCCGAGATGATAGGAATGTTATTTTGTTTGCAGTGGGCAATGAGCGCAAATTTATCTTTCACGCTGTCAATTGCATCAATGCACATATCACAATTTGGCACAATATAAGCGTTTTCACTTGAAAAACGAGCATTTTCTATTGAAATATCGATCTTTGAGTTGATTTTTAGGAGAATTTCTTTTAAAACTTCAACCTTAGGCATCCCTATTGTATCTTCAAATGCTACCACTTGACGATTAAGGTTAGAGCAAGAAACATTGTCAAAATCAATAAGTTTAATCTTGCCAACTCCTGCCCGCACTAAAAGCTCTGCCACGTATCCACCAACGCCGCCGACGCCAACTACTGTTACGAAACTCTTTTGAAGTGCACTCACGCCCTCTTCACCTATTAAAATTTTTGTTCGCTCTTGCATAACACCTACAACACAAACTTTTTAAGGTCAAATTTTTTCTTGCTTTCTTTGAACGCGTTTTGTACATAAGCTCGATCAACCTTAACTTCAAGCATTGGATGATCACCACTTGCGTTAAAGGAAATATCTTCAAGCAGCGCCTCCATAATAGTATGAAGTCTGCGCGCACCTATGTTTTCGCTGGTTTCATTTTCAGCTGCTGCCATTTCAGCAATTTCATCAATAGCATCCTCAGTGAATTTAAGGTCAATATTATCAACCTTTAAAATTGACTGATACTGCATGATAACGCTATTTTTTGTTTCACTTAATATGCGTTTAAAGTCATCTTTGGTAAGGTTATCAAGGTCAACTCGGATTGGGAAACGACCTTGAAGTTCGGGTATCATATCTTCAATATTTGATACATGGAAAGCGCCCGATGCGATAAATAAAATAAAGTCGGTTTTCACATTACCATACTTAGTCGAAACGGTACTACCTTCAACAATAGGCAAAATGTCACGCTGAACACCCTCTCTTGAAACGTCTTGATGATTACTACCGCCTGCCGAACCGATAATTTTATCAATCTCATCAATAAAGATTATGCCCTCTTCCTCCGCTCTTCGAATAGCTTCGGCGTTCACATTATCTTTATCAATTATCTTATCGCACTCCTCACCTGTCACAACTTCACGAGCGCGGGCAACGGTAAGTTTTCTCTTCTTGCGTTTTTGTGGCATAAGCCCATCAAACATACTTCCAATATTGATTTCTGGGCCGCCCACAGCAAGCATTGGTTTTGGAGTATCTAAAACCACAATATCAATACTTTCATTTTCAAGCTGTCCTTCAAGCAGCTGTTTTTCAACCTCTGCCCGTTCAACCTGAATATCTGCTGCACGGCGAGTATCACAAATTGCTTCCACAAGTCTTTGAGTTACTACTGGCGCAACCTTCTGTTCCATTTCATGCGCTTTTTCATCTTTTACAAGCCTAACTGAAACTTCCACGAGGTCACGTATCATACTTTCAACATCGCGGCCAACATAACCAACTTCGGTATACTTAGTCGCTTCAATCTTAATAAAAGGTGCTTTTACAAGTTTAGCAAGCCTTCTTGCAATTTCGGTCTTACCAACCCCGGTAGGTCCACGCATTATTATATTTTTTGGGGTTATCTCTTCGCGAAGTTCTTTTGGAAGTCTGCTTCTGCGATAGCGATTTCTAAGCGCGATTGCCACCGCTCTTTTCGCCTTTTCCTGACCGATAATATACTTATCAAGCTCTTCAACAACCTGTCTTGGTGAATAATTCATAACGCCTCCTTAAACCTCTTCAACTATAATGTTGCCATTTGTAAATACGCAGATGTCGCTTGCTATTTTAAGCGCCCTGCCAGCAATTTCCTTCGCTGAAAGGTTTGTATTTTCTTTAAGTGCTTTGGCAGCAGCGAGTGCAAAGTTTCCGCCCGAACCAATTGCACAAACGTCATCATCAGGTTCAAGCACGTCGCCCATGCCTGACACAATTAAAAGCTGATTTTTATCTGCCACAATCATCATAGCTTCAAGTTTTCTTGCAGCTTTATCTTCCCGCCAAGTCTTAGCAAGTTCAACCGCGCTTCTCATAAGGTTGCCCGAAAACTTGTTGAGCATTGCCTCAAAACGCTCGCTAAGCGAAAAAGCGTCAGCCACCCCGCCCGCAAAGCCGATAACAACGCTATCATTATAAATTCTGCGAACCTTGCGTGCAGTACCTTTAAAAATAATGCTCTCCTGCATGGTCACCTGTCCGTCACCAGCAATAGCTATTTTTCCATCTCTTTTAACCCCGCAAATTGTTGTTGCTTTGAATAATTCTTGCATTAAATTCCTCCTCATAACTTTTAGTAGCATCCTTACTTAAAGATAGTAGATGCCTTTTAACCGCATTTCTTTGTTGCGAATTTGCTATTTTAATTATATCATAACTTGCCTCAGCCAAGCAAAATTTTAATGCGTTTTGGTTAAAAAGTTTGTCAAAAAGGGCTTTTGATGCCATTTTTTCTTTAAGCGGAAGCATATTTTTGCATTTTAAGTATGCAATTACATTTCGCGCCACATACAAACCGCTCGCCATTGCGCCTAGTTCACTTTTAATTCCAATCATGCCGCCCGCAAAGAATAGGTTGTCCTGCTTTTGAGATTGGAAAAACTCATTAAGGGTCAACTTTGGAGTAATGTATGTATAATCACATGGGTAGCCGTTTGCTATAAGTTTAACATCTGGCAAAACACTTTGAAAGATTCTTGTCTGGCTTTCATAGTCAAATTTGCTACAAATGCCTACCGCTTCAAAACCATCATGTTTCTTTTTAAAATATAGCGCAGCATAAGGTCTTTCACTGCAAGTAACAGACGGGTTCATGCAATAAGATTTGAGAGCATCTCGCCCCTGCGACACAACCTCTTCAATAACATGCGGCTTGTATTTTTCTTGCACCTGCATGTTATGCTCATATTTTTCTTTCAAAATAGAATTGCAAAAATCAATATATTTTTGGTAGTCAAGCGGAAGAAAATATTTCCCGCCTTCGCATGTTAACTTTTCCTCAATGTCAAGTGGCAATTTGGCATAAACAGGATATACATCATGAAAGCGAAAGGATGAAAACTTATCTCTTAAATATTCACACAGCCGTATTTCGCTATGTGGACCAGTACAAATAATGTTCACCTCTTTTGGATTAAGCTCATAAACACTTAAATCAAATAGGTCAACATATTCGCTCGCCTTCAAAAGCTTTAAGCCGTATCTTATAACTTCGCTATGCTCACCGCCTGTTTGCCTCCATGGATATAAAAGGCGGCTTCCCAAAATTTCAAGTTCCTGACTTAAAATCTCGGTTGCAAAATCGTCATTTTCTCCAAATGACATATCATAATTTTGCATATCGCTAAAAAGGTGGACACGCACTCCCTTGCTTGCAAGATATAACCCGCACTCAATACCTGCGTATCCGCCTCCGATAATGTTTACATGAGAAATTTCTTTATTCATTTGTTTCCTTATAATCACAGCTTGAACTTGAGCACTTGATTATCTTACCTTTCATAACAAGCGCGCTTTCACATTTAGGACATTTCTTTCCAGTTGGCACATCCCAACTCATAAAGTTGCAATCAGGATACCTTTCACAAGAATAGAAAATTTTACCACGCTTGCTTTTTCGCTGAACAGTATGCGCGCCACACTCTGGGCAGATACCTTTAACAACCTTCTCTTCTTCGAGTGGTTTAATGTTTCGGCACTTAGGGAAGTTTCCACACCCCAAAAATTTACCATATCTACCTTCACGAATTACCATTTTCCCGCCACACTTGTCACAAACAATGTCTGTCTCTTTTGGTGGTTCTTTCATGGTTACACTGCTCTTGTCTGCGCGCTCCAAAAGACCTCTAAACCCATCCCAAAAACTATTAACTACGCTGTGCCAGTCATCTTTTGCTTCTGCGATATCATCAAGACGCTGCTCCATGTGAGCAGTAAACTTAACATTGATAACCGAACTAAAGAATTGATCCAAATATTCGGTAATATTACGCCCAAGCGTTGTAGGAACAAGATATTTACCCTCTTTTTCAGCATATTGACGGGAGAAAAGCACGTTGATGGTAGGTGCATAGGTTGCAGGTCTGCCAATTCCTTTTTCTTCCATTGCTTTGACAATGCTTGCCTCGCTGTAACGCACTGGCGGTTTAGTAAAGCATTGGGTAGGCTTAATTTCTTTGCATGGCAAAGTTTCCCCTTCTTCGAGGATTGGAAGGCGTCCTGCCATGTTTTCACCCTTTTCTTCTTCAACGAACTCTTTATATACAGTTGTAAAGCCTGGGAAAGTTAAGGTCTTACCATTTACTTTAAACCCATAATCGCCCGCTTTAATCACAACATTGACATTTGCATATTCTGCCTCGCACATTTGGCTTGCCAAAAAGCGTTCGTAAATGAGTTTATACAAACGATAGTTGTCACTTGAAAGCACATCCTTTACCTTCTCTGGTGTCATTTCCATAGAAATAGGTCTGATAGCTTCGTGCGCGTCTTGTGCGTTAGCTTTTGTATGATAAATGTTAGGTTTTGCTGGTACAAATTTATCACCATAAACATTTGCTATATAAGTTCGGCAGGCGTTTTGCGCTTCGGTTGAAACACGAACAGAGTCTGTTCTTATATATGTTACAAGTGCAATCTTGCCCTCGCCCTTAAATTCAACCCCTTCATAAAGTTGTTGAGCGGCGGCCGTAGTGCGTTTAAGACTCATGCCGAGTTTATTTAAAGCGTCCTGCTGCATTGAACTTGTGGTAAAAGGCGCTGGTGCGTGCGATTTGCTGTTCTTCTTAACTACGCTGTCAATGACAAACGCTTTTCCTTCAATATCAGAAAGGAAGGCGTCCACCTGCTCCTTATTTGCAGGTACAAATTTCTTTTTGTTTTTGGTAGCAAGAGAAGCTTTAATCTCCTGTCCCTTCTTGTCAAGCAGCGCTGCAACAGTCCAATACTCTTCAGGTTTAAAGTTTTCAATTTCCTTTTCTCTGTCTACAATTAGTTTAAGCGCAACAGATTGAACTCTTCCCGCACTGATTTTAGGTGCGATTTTCTTGCACAAAATAGGCGAAACTTTATAACCTACAATTCGGTCAAGCACCCTTCTTGCCTGCTGAGCATCAACAAGCTGCTCATCAATTTGTCTAGGCAGTGTCAACGCTTTTGTAACTGCATTTTTAGAAATTTCGTTAAACTGTATTCTACATTTTTTGTCTTTATCAAAACCTAAAATATTTGCTACATGCCAGCCAATAGCCTCACCTTCGCGGTCTGGGTCGGTTGCGATTAACACTTCGCTCGCCCTATCCGCCTTTCTTTTCATCTCGCTGATAAGGTCACCTTTGCCTGCCACATTTTCATATTTAGGTTCAAAATTATTTTTCACGTCAAGCCCAAAAGACTTTTCAGGAAGGTCACGAATATGACCTTTGGTTGCAAACACCTCGTACCCGTCCCCCAAATATTTTTTGAGAGCACTTGTCTTGTTTGGCGACTCTATAATGACTAACTTCAAGTTATTCCTCCACCTGCCTTATATAAGGGAGTAATCCCCGCCAGGCATCTTTTTTATTATCCCATTAATTTCCATCATTGTCAAATAACTATTTAAGGAAATTACATTAATTTTGCATTTTTCACTCAAAACATCTGCACTTTGAGGCCCTTTTGCGAGCAAATCGACAACTTTTTGCTCAGTTTCTCCTAATTGCACAGTAAGTTGTTTAACCTCACGAGGTTTGCTTTTTACACCAAAATCTCTTAAAATGTCGGCTGGCTCGGTAACGCACTGCGCCTCACCAAACTTGATTATATGATTTGGTAAATCACTTTTATCACTGTTGACATTCCCCGGAATAGCATAAACTGTTATGCCCATTTCAAGCGCTTGATTTTTTGTATGCTTTGTACCGCTTTTCAAATCACCTTCCACGATAAGTACGCCATCACTAAGTCCAGCAACAATGCGGTTTCTTTGCGGAAATGTATATCTTGACGATCTGAAATCCATTGGAAATTCACTCATAAGAAGCCCTTTCTCAGATATCTCCCTTGCAAGGTCTGCATGATCAGCTGGATAAAGCTTATTAAGTCCGCCGCCAAGTACTGCAACCGTCTTTCCACCAACCTCTAACGCTTTGCGGTGACCAATGCTGTCAATCCCATACGCAAGACCACTAATAATAACAATCCCCGCCCTAGCAAGTTCGCCTGCAAAACGCTCCGCCTGAATGCGGCCATAATTTGTAGGATTTCGCGTACCCACTATCGCAACAGCAGGCATGTCTAAAAGTGAAAGATCGCCTTTATAAAAGATAAAGTTAGGGGCTTCCATAATTTTTGCGAACTTATCATAGCCTTCACTAAACCTTGTCAAAAGCTTCACGCCTTGCTCGGTAAAAGACGCTATGTATTTTTCAAGATTTTTATCATCAGCTTTTTCAATCATAAGGTCAAGAACTTCTCGTTTAATAGCTTTGTTATGCTTGCAAAGTTTAATAAAGCTTTCAATGCTAACGTCCTTCATTTCTTTAATTATACTTGTAATTTTATTATTTGAAAATCCAAATTGCGAAATATAAACAATAAACTTTTCTTCCTTTGTCATCCTTACCCCCAGTATTTTCGGTCAAGCGTGCGGTAACTTATAGCTTCTGCTATATGAGTGTCTTTAATATTCTCTTCGCCTTCAAGGTCGGCAATCGTTCTTGCCACTCTCAAAATTCGATCATGCGCACGAGCAGAAAGTTTGAGCCTGTCAAAAGCCATACGAAGCATAATGTCACTCTTGTTGTCAAGAGTACAATATTTCTTGGTTTGCGGCACACTCATTTTTGCGTTAGAATAAATGCCTTCTCCCTTAAAACGATTAAGTTGAATTTCTCTCGCCCTGTCTACCCGCTCTTTGATTGAAGCCGAACTTTCTTCCACCTTCTGACTTTGCAGGTCGTCATAAGTCACATTATCAACTTCGATATGAATATCAATTCTGTCCATAATAGGTCCAGAAAGCTTACCAAGATATTTGTGAATTTGTGACGGAGAACAAGTGCATTCTTTTATTTTGCTCCCAAAGTGTCCACATGGGCATGGGTTCATACTTGCAATCATGGTAAAATTTGCAGGATAAGTGATTGTCGCGTTAGCCCTTGCAACCGTAATCACACCGTCTTCAAGAGGCTGACGAAGCGTTTCGATAGAATGACGAGAATACTCTGGCATCTCGTCTAAGAATAACACACCATTATGCGCCAAACTTATCTCACCCGGTTTGCTATTACTTCCGCCACCTGTAAGCGAAACTGTGGACGCTGTATGGTGCGGGCTTCTAAATGGACGAGAGGCAACAATGCCCTGTTTTAAGTTTAACTCTCCTGCAATGGAGTGAATTTTAGTCACTTCAAGCGACTCCTCAAAAGTCATGTCCGGGAGTATTGTCGGAAAACACTTTGCAAGCATACTCTTACCGCTTCCCGGAGGGCCAATCATTATGACGTTATGTCCGCCAGCGGCAGCAATCTCAAGCGCACGCTTAGCACGTGCCTGTCCTTTAACATGCGAAAAATCAAGTCCTCGCTGTTCAAGCCCTTTTGCGTCCTCAAAAGCACAAGGATGAACTGGTTCAAGTTTTGTTTCCCCTCTTAAAAAGTCAACACACTCATTAAGAGAAGATACTGGATATACTTCAATTCCCTCAATAAAGCTTGCTTCAACTGCGTTGTCTTTTGGAATGATAAATTTCTTTACACCGTAGTCTCTCGCCGAAATTAAAAGCGGCAATACGCCCTTAACTTTCTTAACCTGCCCATCAAGCGAAAGTTGTCCTATAAAGCAAAAGTCGCGAAAGCTTTTAATACCTGCGTCTTTATTTAAAGATATAATCGCAATTGCCATAGCAAGATCATATATAGGTCCTTCTTTTTTAATATCTGCTGGCGCTAAGTTTATTGTAATGCGTTTAACTGGATATTCATATCCGCTATTTCTAATTGCGGAGCGAACACGCTCCTTTGATTCTTTAATAGCAGTATCCGCAAGTCCAACTACTTCAAAATGAGGAAGTCCACTCGTAATATCAGTTTCAACTTCTACAAGATAACCTTCAATTCCTTTAAGCCCACAGCTCAGCACTTTAGATAACATCACTTTTCTCCTTCGTTACAATCAATGTTACCACAAAAGCGCAAATATTCAAAGTAAACTAAAAGCTAAAATCACTTAAATCTACATTTGCTTTCAAAAAGTGTTACGCCCGCAGATACCTGCTCATTTAAAAAGTGGCAACGCCAAAAAAAAAGCGGCTAAGCCGCTTTTTGAATTTTAAGCTGGAGTAAAGCCTAAGTTAACATTGAGGTAAATGTATACAGCTTCGCTTCCAGTTATTCCACCAATTGCAAACAACCCTTGCGCTACTGGATAACCACCATTGAGATTTGTATTGTATGAGAATCCACCGAAGTCATCCATACCACCATACATTAATTTTACAGTAGTTCCATTTACGCTGCCATAGCCATAAGATGATTTTATGCCACTATTGTTGCCAACTATAATCCCAGCAGTATTTGCAGAAATGGTGCAATTTAAAACGCTGCAATCTTTTACTATACTTCCACTAGCTCCTGAAATTCCTCCTGCTGCATTTGACGATTTTATTGTACTATTCTTAACCATACAGCTTGAGATAGTTGCATTGCCATAACCTACAAGTCCTCCTGCTTCAGTACCAGTCGAATTAAGTATACATGAATCTACAATACAGTTCATTATGTTAGCGTTGCTTCCACATCCCGCTATTGCTCCTATAGCTGCATTTGCTGATATTGTTGCATTATTTAGACGAACATTTTTTATTGTTCCATTAGTATAGCCAAATAACCCAGTGTATCTACTTGCACTTTCTATTCTAATATTACTGATTTCATAATAGTTTCCATCATAAATTCCACTGAATGCAACATTTGATGCTATAGCAAGCCATAGATGCGCATTAAGGTCAATATTTGAGGTTTGTTTAAAGTATTTACCAGTAAAGCTGTTAGTTTGAGAATCTAAAGCAAGCCTGGCTAAATCTTTCGAAGACGATATTATGTATGGGCTACTTTCTGTCCCGCTCCCATTAAGCGAAGAAGAATAATAACTTGAATCATCCGTCCATGTCTTTTCTTGCCAACGGGCATACAGGGTTAAAGTTGAATTCCTATCATAACTTCTCGCACTTGCGCCAGAGGCAGTATAATACTGCGTTCCGCCGCTATTTGGTTGTGTGTAATATCCTAAAAAGTTCCATCCCGCTCTTGTCGGCATTGTTGCTGTCGGCATGGCAGCGCCTTTGGTTGCAAGCACTGAGGTTGTTCCCCCAGTCCCGTTTTGTTTATCAAATGTTACAGTTTGCGCAATCGTGAAACCTGAAGTGGCTACACCCATACCCGCATTTCCCACTGCATCATACGCGTAAATATGAATTATATATGGTCCAACCTCATTCTTGTGGTCACTTTTATTTACAAGGTATCGGTAATTGTAAGTCTGTCCTCCAACAGTCCAACTGCCAGCTGTACCTGAGGCAGCAGAGTTTGTTTGCCAGCTAGCTTGAATATCATCCTGCCCATTTAAATCAGTCCATGTTGGGAATTGCACTCTCGACACCCCAACATTATCTGTTACATAGGCGTAAGCATAAAAGCTATTGTCGTCCTTTCTTGCCACTGTGGCTCGCGAAACCACAGGCGACTCATTATCTACCCAACGCGCATAGAGGGTTGTCGCTTTGGTTTTATCCCATTTTCTAGCGCTTGCCCCCGTAGAGGTATAATATTGTGTTCCCCCAGTTGCCGCGCTTGTATCATAGTAACCTTGAAAAGCAAATCCTGTTCTTACAGGCTTAGTAATAGCCGGCATTGCGCTATCATAAGTTGCAGTCACGCTCGTCGTTCCCGAATTTGTTATTCCACTTGCGGCATTTGTGTTTAATGTAACTGTATAAGTTTTTGCCTGCCAGTGAGCATATAAGGTTGTGTCAGAATCTTTATCCCAAGCTCTCGCACTCGCGCCAGAAGCTGTGTAATATTGAGTTCCCCCAGAAGCCTTATCATAATATCCTAAAAATTTATATCCAGTTCTAGTCGGCATTGTTGCTGATGGCATAGATGAACCAAAAGTTGCTGTTACACTATCTGTCCCACTATTACCACTTGGAAGTTGTTTATCAAAATATATAGTGTAGTTGTTGGCAGTCCAGTTAGCGTAAAAAGTAGTCCCATTTGAGCAATATGAACCTACAAAATTAGCAAGGTCGCTCCATGAAATGTAAGAACCCGAATTGTAAGTTTTGGTAGTAGTCCCAGAGCCACCATAATAACTATTTGACCAGTGTGAAAAGGTGTGCCCTTTTTTTGTAAAACCATTTGACGCAAGATAACTAGAATTAGCATAATAAACCTTGGTACTTGAAGTACTCCCGCCAGTATTGCCATTGCCGTTATAATTTATAGTCGCCTCATTCCTTGCAATTACTGCAAAGCCGTCCCACCAACCACTTTGGTCACCAAGCCAAGAGCCACCCGCAGAATAATAAACTCTAGTTGTACTGCTAGCAGCTGTTCCCATTGTTAAAGTAAATGCAGATTCATTATACTGCCCGTTTGAGTCTTTTGAAAAACTTCCTAGCCAACCAAGATGAGCTTTATACAAATAATAACCAGCTGGAACTTTTATCCACATACAACTAGTTTTGTTTGTTGTCCTACTTGCTGCCGCGCCTGAGGAACTTGTCCCGTAACCCGAAGTCGGAGTAGTACTGTTGTTTTCATTTAAAAGCACGCCATACCCGCTTCCCCAATTATACAACTGGTATTTACCTGATCTTGTATGATCTTTAATCATCGTGTATGCATTATATGTCCCTTGGCTTGCAGCCTCGCTTTCTTCAGGAGGAGTTGGCTTGCTCGGCTCTTCATCCGAAAAATCAGGAGTTAAAAATCCCCCCCCCCGCCGGAGTGCTTAAAAGAAGCAGCACTCCGGAGCAGAGCGAGAACAGACAAACAAATAATAAGCCGATTTTCGTCAATTTTTTCATAGTTAACTTTATTATAAACAATTTTTTTAGATTTACAAAATAAATACAATAACATTCTGACACAAATTTAGAATAAGACATAAAAAAACAAGGCTGTTGCCTTGTTTTACTAGTTATTGTCTGCTGATTTAATCTTAGCAGCTTTTCCAGTAAGATTTCTTACATAGTAAAGTTTTGCTCTTCTTGGGCTACCCTTTCTTACAACTTCAACACTTGCAATAAGTGGAGAGTGAAGTGGGAATGTACGCTCTACGCCAACACCGTTTGAATTTTTTCTAACAGTGAAGCTTTCACGGCTGCCGCCATTTTTTCTTGCAATGACAACGCCTTCGTAAGCCTGAATTCGCTCTTTATCGCCTTCCTTAATTTTAACGTTAACTTTAACAGTATCACCAACGTTAAACTGGGAGACATTTTCTTTCATGTAATCTTTCTCGATTTGGTCAATTACGTTACTCATGATTATTCTCCTTTTATAAATTTTTTTTGGTCTTAGCCTCTTTTTCTAGCTCTCTTACGAGCAGCCTCGCGTTTTTTCTTTTTAGCAACGCTAGGTTTGTCATAGGCTTCTTTCTTTCTAATATCGCCGATGATTCCGTCCTTTTGGCACTTTCTTTTAAATCTCTTTAAAGCGCTTTCAAGGCTTTCGTTTTCGCCAACCTTAACTGTAGTCAATCTTCTCACCACCTTCTATTTCTAAGTTCCTTGATATTATATATTGTCACAGCCAAAAAGTCAACAAAAATAACAAAACTTTTTATAATAAAAAAGAATGAATTATTTCATCCTTTCTTTTACCCTTCCGATTCGTCATATTTCAAATACTTTTTCAGCTTGCCAATCGCTCTAACTTCTATCCTCCCAATACTAGCTCTCTTTAAACCTAAAACTTTGGAAATTTGAAGCTGAGTCAAATTATTCTCATCTAAGTATCTAAGTCTAATTACTTCACGTTCTCTTTCTGATAAACAGTTAAGATATTCTTTTATTTCATTTATCATGACCTTCAACTGACAGCTGTCCTCTATATTCACAGATCCTAATAGCTTGTTTATATCAATCTCACGTGATTCAACTAAATAGTCCACCGACACAGTTTTAAGCTTGTTTTGTTTGCGAAGATAGCTATTTATACTATTTCGCATACACGCCATCGCATAATTAGAAAAAGCATTTCCTGAATCTAAATTATAGGAGTCTATCGCTTTTAAAAGCCCTTTTGCCGCCTCCGAATAATAATCTTCATTGTCAAAATAATTTCCTCTGTTGAATGAACGAATAGCCACATAAATAAGATTTTGATTGTTTTCAAACAGCTCATCTCTAATAGCGAAATATTCAGTAGAATTTTTGTTATATTGTTTTAACTTGTTAAAAAGCAGTATATTTTTCTGTACAATTATATCATTTGTTTCCATAATGTCCTCGCCTTACATTATACAATAACTAATGATAAATGTCAATACTACCCTTCTTCTTCATCGCCTGTAAGCATTTTTTGCAGCTGCTTTATTGCCTGCCCCTCCAATCTACTCACATAAGAGCGAGAAATGCCTACCTGCTTAGTTATTTGCGTCTGAGTCATATCATTTTCATCTAAATATCTTAGGGTAATCACCTCCCTCTCTTTCTGCGAAAGTTTTGGTAAAAGTTTCTTTATTTCATCTATACTGACATTTTTAATGCAATCCTCTTCCACTTCGGTCGTACCTAAAACTTCCTCTAACACAAGGTCATCCCCGCCACAAGAGGCTATCACTGTTTCCATTGAAACATTTTTCTCGCTGTGACGCTTGTGTTTGCGAAGATACATGTTAATATAGCTTTTCATGCACACAAGTGAATATGTGTAAAAAGAGTTACCTTTATCTACCTTAAAAGTTTCTATTGCCCTCAAAAGCCCGATAGCTGCTTCCGCGCGAAAATCTTGAAAATCAAAATAGTTGCCATTATTGTATGAACGAGTAGCAATGGTAAGCATACGCTGATTTTTTTGGAATATTTCATCTCGAATTGCTAAATACTCGGGCGAATCTTTTTTGCACTTTTCAAGCCGCCGAAAAAGCTGGTTATTAATTTCATTTAATACTGCTGCCATGTATTTTATCTATGAAAATAAAAAAAGAAAGGTTATTCCGTTCTTTTTCTATGGCATAAGTAATACTTTACGTGGCACCTTTTTCTTCCATCTCTACAAGTTTTTTGAGAGAGGCAATCGCTCTTTGTTCAAGACCATAAACTGCAGTTCCCCCAATTTTCATCAATGATGCAATCTGCTTTTGAGTAGGGATCTCTACTTCGTTTAAATATCGCACTTCTAGAACTTGCCTTTGTTTAAGTTTCATTTTTTTCAGCAAATCTTGATGTGCCAAAACATAAGCTTGGTTCTCTTTTAAAATTGCCATGTGTTTGCTTAGTGGTTTGCCTGAGTCGTCTGTTTTCTTTTCAACCTTAGGAAGGTTTAAGTCTTTAATTGTCGAATCACCTGATTCTCGCTGGTGAAGAATCTGTTGTAAGTTATCCATCCCCCATTGCAATAAACGACTTACATATGTGCGAGACAAGCCCGTTTCTTGCGCAATCTCCACTTGTGTAAGATCGGAGTTAGTACAATATAGTCTAATGCATTGCGCCTGTTTGGGCGGCAAATAGTCTACAAGTTTCATAATTTCTTCAAATGTACAATTTTGAATCACATCCTCTTCTGGATTTTCAGTTCCGGCAATTCTTTCTAAAAAACTCACCTCATCTTGCCCTTGTTTAACTTCACAAGGAGCATCATAGGACAATAATCTGCTTTTATGTTTCTTAATTTTTCTTAAGTCCATCAAAATTTCATTGTGAATACACCTGCAGGCGTAACTTGAGAACTTAATTCCTTTGCTGTAATCATATGAGTCAACCGCTTTCAAAAGTCCATACATGCCTGCCGAAACATAGTCATCATACTCGGTGCGAAGAGTATTTTCTGATCCAAACTTTTTGATAATATGATGAACAAGTTTCATGTTTTCGGCAAAAATGCAGTCCCTTACTTCAAAATACTTCGCAGAGCCCTTTTCTAAAACACTCAGCTGTTTAAATAAATCATTGTTTCTGTCATTTTTCGCCAAAATAAAGCCTCACTTCTATATTGTCATTATAAATTATAAGTTGCGCAAAGTCAATACTAAATCTTTTTTAATCTTGCTTTAACGCCATCTTTAAAAGGATGCCCTATTTTCACTGTTACCACCTTGCCAATAAGGACTTTTCTGCTTTCTATGTAGCACTTGATATAGTTCCTGCTATAACCCGCGTAGGTGCCGTCCTCAATTTTCTCTTCAATAAGAACTTCTGCAAATTTGTTAGCTTTGATAAACTCATCTTGAAGCTCATTTTTGAGTGAATTCAGTACTTCAAAGCGGCGCTGTTTAACCTCTGCTGGAAGGTCTTTCATCCTAGCAGCAACTGTACCCGGACGAAGAGAGTATTGGAATATATGTAAACTTGAAAACTTAACTTTTTTGATAAATTCAACTGTTTCCAAAAATTCCTCTTCTGTTTCCTCTGGAAAGCCGACAATGACGTCAGTAGTAATACCAGCAAGTGGAAAATATTTTCTTATTCTCTCTACCGACTCTAAAAACTGCGTCGGTGTATACTTTCTATTCATGCGTTTAAGTACGCTCTCGCTTCCACTTTGAAGAGATAGGTGAAAATGCGGACAGAAGTTTTTAAGCTTGGAAATTCCTTTCACAAAATTCTCGTCGACCAAACTTTCTTCCATTGAGCTAAGTCTAAGCCGCTTGCCAAGCGTGTCAAGCTGTTCAAGAAGAGTAAGTAAGCCCGGCTCATCACCAATTTTATAATCGGTAACATTTATGCCCGTCAAAACTATTTCTTTGATTTCATCTCCAAGACCTGACGCCTCACAAATGATTGAAAAAATCTCACGCGAACGACTGCGCCCTCTAAGGTAAGGTATTAGGCAATAGGAGCAGAAATTGTTACACCCATCCTGAATTTTTATATATGCTCGTGTGCGCGTCTGCTCACTTATCATATTATCTTCATATCGTTCAGGTAGTGTGTCCACAAAAACACCGTGTTTGTCAAGCATATTAGCAAGTTTAATTTTGCCCGCAACGCCAGTAACCACATTAACATTTTTTTCTACAAACTGTGCTGAGTTATTTTCGCTCGCACAGCCACATATCATAACTTTCGCTTTTGGATTAAATTTTCGACACCTTGCAATCATCTGCCTAGATTTCTTCTCCGCCTCTAAGGTAACAGCGCAGGTGTTGATAATATAAATGTCAGCTTTTTCAAGCTTGTCGGTCACCTCATGACCTTGCAGTTTTAAGTTGTAGGCAAGGGAGTCGCTTTCATATTTGTTAACTTTACACCCCAGCGTTAAAATCGCAATTTTCATATTTCTCCTTAGTTCTCACTCAGCACGCTTGCTAGTGTCATCATAGCAAGTGCCGCGCTGTCACATCTTAAAATTCTCTTGCCAAGACTTATCGACTTAGCACCCGCAGCTATTATAGCGGCTTTTTCTTCCTCGTTAAAACCACCCTCGCAGCCTACAATAACAGCAATATTTTGCTTATTTTTAAAGTCTTTTTCACAAAATTTCTCATTTTCACGCTCATTTGCGAAAATTATCACATCAAAGCCTTGTAAACTTTCTAACATTTTATCAAAGCTTAAAGCCCCTTCAAGTTCCATAAGGCGTGACCTTTCACACTGCTTGCTGGCGGTCAAAATTATCTGTTCCATGCGTTCACGCTTAAAATCATGGTTGACGCTGTAAGCACTCTTGAAAGGAACAACTCGGCTTGCCCCAAACTCAACCGCTTTTGTGACAATAGTTTCAAAATATTCTCTCTTTGGCATAGCTTGAAAAAGTACAATATTGCGTTCAGGCATAGCAGCATTTTTCTCTATCCTATCAACCCTAGCTTCAATTTGATTTTTGCCGATATGTACAAGCGTGCAATAATAATCATTTTCATCATTTAAAGAAGCGATAACCGCCTCGCCTTCCCTCATGCGTAAAACCTGACGGATATGAATAGCCTCACCGCCCTCAAAAATAATATTGTCGCCCTCGCGTCTGCCAAAAAATCTTTTCATAGAAAAAGTATATAACTTTTGCCCAAAATAACCAAACAAAAAACCATGCAATTTGCATGGTAATTTTTAAGGTCTAACTATCGCTACTGCAAGTCCTTTATAATAGGCATAGTTTACAGTATTTTTTGTGCCGCCCGATTTGCCGTCAAATAAAGCAATACAAAGTGAAGAATTATCAATTATAAATTGATTTCTCTCCTGCATACACCCGTCCTCGTAATGCTCATGCTCACAATATACATCGTCTAGTTGCTTTAAAAGATTACGATATCTTTTTTTGTCCCTTTCCTGCCAAAGCCTGTCTTGGTCGCGGCAAGGAAGAGCGCCAATAAGCTTAATATCAGGATACTTTTTCTTTAACTCTAAAACCGCTTCTGCGCAAAAGGTGTCAAAGCCAAGAGCCATACCGCAAAGAAATATTTTTATGCCACGCTGAATAGCATCCTCAATTTCAAGTTTAAGTCGGCGTTTCATGTCCTGACACCGCTCGTCAGCCTCATTAAAACCCCAAGGGCATTTTTGCGGTCTGTAACCTGTAAAACAAGCAGTATACAATTTATCTAAATCTATTTTCATTTTTACCTCCTGCTATTATTTTACAACAAACCCCTACCAATCTCCAAATAATATGTCGCTGTATAGACATACTATTTTTAAATTTTTTATTAAATTTAAGTAGTTGCATAGACATATAGGAGGAAGTATGACCGTAAATAAAGCAGTTTCGTTAAGAATAAAAGAACTTTTAAAAGAAAAGAATATGACTCAATATAGATTAGAACAAGATTCTGGAATTTGTCATGGCGCTATGGCTAGTATAATGAATGACAGAAATAAAACCGTTACCTTTACAACAATATTTTTACTTGCAAGAGGATTTAACATGACTATTTTGGAATTTTTAGATAGTCCTTTATTTGAAGATACAAATATAAATATTTAATATACAATAATTAAAAAACCATGCAAATTGCATGGTTTTATTTATCCATTTGTTTTTTAAATTTATCATACTTTGGATATGAAGATTGACCAAGCTTAGCTGCAATAGTTTCAACTTGTTTTTTGGTTTCCTTATCAAGCGTTCGAGGTGCTTCCGATTTAACGGTTACCAGTAGGTCGCCATGATAATTTCTATTGACTGCTTTCACGCCCTTATTTTTTATTCTCATAACTGTTCCTGATGCAGTAAGTTCTGGAATGTTAAGCGTATAATTTCCTTCAAGCGTTGGAATATCTATTTTCCCGCCAAGTAGCATTGTAGTAAATGGCAGATACAGGTCAAGATAGAGGTCGTCCCCTTTTCGCACAAGCATCTTATGCGGCGCTACACTAATCTTTATATTAAGGTCGCCATTTGTTCCCGGTCTTGTTGGTGCATTACCCTCCCCACGCATGCGCAGAGTTTGCCCGTTATCAATTCCGGCAGGGACTTTAACTTTAACTTGTTTTGAAACTCTGGTATAGCCCTTTCCGCTGCAAGCAGAGCATTTTTCTTTTATTATCTTGCCTCGACCTTCGCACTTAGGACATGCACCCTCACGAATAGTTGTGCCAAACATGGTCTGCTGTTGGAAACGAACTCTACCGCTGCCATGGCAGTCTGGACAGGTGGAAAGTTCTGTTCCGTTCTTTGCGCCAGTTCCCGAGCAAGCAGAGCATCTTTCAATCTTACCGATTGTTATATTTTTCTCGCAGCCAAAGCATGCCTCTTCAAAACTTAAATTCATTTCAGCATAAATATCTTCGCCGACAGCCGCAGCTCGCGCGCCCCGCTCACCGCCACCAAACCCAGAAAAGAGGTCGCTGAAAAAGTCACCGAAGCCGCCTGCTCCGCTAAAAAAGTCACCAAAGCCACCTGCTCCGCCTTGCCCACCAAACTGCGCCCCGTCCGCAGTGCCGAACTGGTCATAGTTTGCACGCTTTTGGCTGTCGCCAAGCACTTCATAGGCTTCATTAATTTCTTTAAACTTAGCTGCTGCCTCTTCGGTTTTGTTAAGGTCTGGATGATATTTTTTTGCAAGACGACGATATGAGGACTTAATTTCGTCCTCACTCGCCCCCTTCTCAACACCTAAAATTTTGTAATAATCCTTTGACATAATTTGTCCTTTTTATTTAGTCTACGACAACCTCTGGATCGCTATCGCTTCCGCCGTTATTTCCATTTGGGTTTGTACCGTTTGGATTTGGGTTGGCGTTTTGATACATTCTTGTAAACACTTCGTTTGAAACATTAGTAAGCTCTTCAAGACCTTTCTTTAACACCTCAATATCAGTGCTTTCAAAATCTTTCTTAGCTTTCTCTACTGCATCTTCAAGTTTTTTCTTGTCATCTGCTGAAAGTTTGTCGCCGTTATCTTTAATCATCTTTTCAATGCTGTAAACCATGTTATCTGCTTGGTTTTTAGTTTCAACAAACTCTTTGCGTTTCTTATCTTCCTCGGCATGTTCCTCAGCTTCTTTGATTGCCTTTTCAATGTCCTCATCTTTAAGATTTGAAGATGCGGTAATAGTAATCTTTTGTTCCTTATTTGTGCCAAGATCCTTAGCTGACACATTTACAATTCCGTTTGCGTCAATATCGAAAGTAACTTCAATTTGAGGCACGCCGCGTGGAGCAGGTGGAATATCAGTAAGTTGGAATCTGCCAAGAGTTTTGTTTTGAGCAGCAAATTCGCGCTCCCCTTGAAGAACATGGATGTCCACGCCCGGCTGATTGTCAACCGCGGTTGAGAACACTTGTGATTTTTTTGTAGGGATAGTGGTGTTTCTCTCAATAAGCTTAGTAAATACGCCGCCAAGAGTTTCAATACCGAGTGAAAGTGGAGTTACGTCAAGAAGAAGAACGTCTTTAACTTCTCCCCCAAGTACACCCGCCTGAATAGCCGCACCAACAGCTACGCACTCATCAGGGTTGATACCTTTGTATGGGTCTTTGCCGATGTAATTTTTAACAGCCTCATAAACAGCTGGTATACGAGTAGAACCGCCTACAAGTACAACCTTGTTAATGTCGTTTTTATCAAGTTTAGCATCTTTAAGCGCTTTGATTGTGCAGTCAATGGTTTCTTTCACAAGATCCTCTGTGATAGCATCAAACTTAGCACGGGTAAGCTCATATTCCATGTGTTTAGGGCCGGTTGCATCAGCTGAAATGAATGGAAGTGAGATTGTGGTTTTTGGAGTTGCAGAAAGGTCAATCTTAGCCTTTTCTGCCGCTTCTTTAAGTCTTTGAGTTGCAAGTTTGTCTGTTGAAAGGTCAATATTGTTAGTCTTCTTAAACTCTTCAACAAGAAGGTCAATAATACGATTATCAAAATCGTCACCGCCGAGGCGAGTATTTCCGTTTGTTGAAAGCACTTCAAATACGCCGTCGCCAATTTCAAGAATAGAAACGTCGAAAGTTCCGCCACCAAGGTCGTAAACTAAAATCTTTTGGTTAGCGCTCTCCCCTTTGTCAAGTCCGTAAGCAAGAGCGGCAGCCGTAGGCTCATTGATAATTCTAAGCACTTCAAGCCCTGCAATCTTTCCTGCGTCCTTTGTTGCTTGACGCTGGCTGTCGTTAAAGTAAGCAGGCACGGTAATAACCGCCTGAGTTACCTTTCCGCCTAAATAGCTTTCAGCATCTGCTTTAAGTTTTGAAAGCACCATTGCTGAAATCTCTTGTGGAGAGTATTCCTTTCCGTTAAGTTTTGCTTTGTAGTTTGTACCCATTTCACGTTTGATTGAGGCAACAGTGTTGTCCGCATTGACAATAGCCTGACGCTTTGCCACCTTACCAACAAGGCGCTCTCCCTCTTTGGTATAAGCTACAACAGATGGAGTAGTTCTATCTCCCTCTGCATTTGCGATAACTGTAGGTTTTCCGCCTTCCATAACCGCTACACATGAATTTGTTGTTCCTAAGTCTATTCCAATAATCTTTGACATAATTTTAATCCTCCTTTTTATTGACTATGACTTTTGAATATCTAATCACTTTGTCTTTAAATTTATATCCCGCTTGGTATTCATCCAAGATGATATCGTTTTCTTTTTGCTCATCTCGCATAACTGCAATCGCGTTATGTAAATGCGCATCATATTTTTGCCCAATGGCATCAATTTTTTCAACCCCCAGTTCGCTAAGTGCCGAAATGATCTTATTTTCAATCATATTCACACCTTCGAGTACGCTTGGGTCAGTAATAACTTTCTTGGCTTCTTTAAAGGTGTCAAGACAAGGCAGAAACGCTTCAATCACCGACACCTGTCCGCTTATGCGCGCTTTATCTACCTGCTCACTTGCATGACGCCGATAGTTGTCAAAGTCCGCTTGAACCCGCCGCGCAAGATCTAAGTATTCAAGGCTTTTATCTTCGCTCTCACATTTGCAGTCGCAATTTTCACCGCACTTGCACTCATCACCGCATTCACAATGCTCGCCGCAATGGCAATTGTCTTCTTTGCAGCCGCAGCTTTCTTTTTTATGTTTCTTGTCCACCTCTATTCTCCTTTTAAATCTTTAAGTACATCAACGACCACTTTAAGCGCGGAAGCGATTTTTGAATATTCCATTCTCTGCGGGCCAATAACCCCAATTGACGCAAGCTGCCGCCCTTGAAGCAGGATTGGCGCTTTAACAACTGACGCTACCGCTTCTTCCTCTTCGGCAACGGTTACTTCAATATCTCCTTTACCGCTTAGGTGAAGACTTTTTTCAAGTTGCTCGCGGTCGTCGAGCATAGATAATACCTTTTTAGCATCTTCCAAGCTCTTTCCATCTTCTAAAAGCTTGACGCTGCCTTCCCTTTCAACATTGATAAGTTTTTGGCTGTTCATCTTTTTAAGCCCTTTAACAAGCGAATTTACAACCATTTGGAAGGAGGCGATTTCGTCGTTCATGCCTTCCTCTAAAAAGTCAATGTTTTCGATAAGGTAACCTACCGTCGCTCCTCTAAAGTTTTTGGTTAGGTATGCTGAAGCATCTTCGCACTCTTTTATTCCAGCCTTAACTTCCATAGTTTCATTGATATATCCCGCCATAGTACCTATCAAAACCATAATCTTATTTTCAAGAAGAGGTATAATTTTAAACTCGGTCATAACGAGGTTATCAATTCCATTCATCATAACCACAGTTGGATAATTTGTCGCGTTGCTGACAATCTTTGCAATTCCGTTAAGGATTTCGCTTAGACTACTTGTACGAGATGAGATAAGCTGTCTTACCTTTTCAAGTTCATGCTCGCTAGCACTCACCCCACTAAGTAGGTTTTCTACATAAAACCTATACCCCTGCGGCGTTGGAATTCGTCCACCTGAGGTATGAAGCTGTTTTAAAAACCCCATAGCCTCTAAGGCGTTAAGCTCATTTCTAAGCGTAGCTGTTGAACATTCCAGTGAAGCCACATCCTTAATTCCGCCACTTGTTATCGGACTGGAATCTTTGATGTACTCTTCAATCGCCATACAAAGAATTTTCTTTTTGCGCTCTGATAGCTCCATAATTGTTTCCTTTAATTCGACTTTTTAGCACTCTTCTTTCAAGACTGCTAGCACTATTATATGCAAAAAATAAAAAATAGTCAACAAAAAATGTCACTTTTTTAAAATTTTTTTGACGAAATTTTTACGCTCTATTATTTACTAATAAATATATTTATATAAAATAAAACAAATAAAAAAACAAGGTAAACACCTTGTTATTTTATTCATCTTCGTCCCCTTTTGTATTGGTCTTGGTTTTAGATTGAGGCAATGAATAAGGGTTATCATGCTGAATCTTTCTCTTTTTAAGTTCCTTCTCAAATGCCACGCAATCATTTTCAGTTTCGCAAAGGGCATCCACCAAATATGATCTGCCGGCAGCCAAGCCCATCTCATTTTTATTAGTCTCATAAGATTTCATAATTTCCGCAAAGCGAGCTATAACCCTACAAAGTTCTTTGCGCAAATCAAACTTATTTGTTATATCTAAATTTTCAAGACAAGAATTTAAAAAGTCATAACATGCAATTCTTCTCTCTAATAATGATGGCATCACAGGTGCATCCTCCCATATTTTTGGCATAAGTACTCCTTTATGACTATATTGTATCACAAATTTTTAATTTGTCAAGATAGAATTTTATTATTTACACTCTCTTCTTAAAATATCTCCTACTTCCAAAGGAAGCGAGGTAGGTAAATACACCCGTTGCTGAACGCCTTTCACATCTGTAACAGCCTCGCCATTTGCGTCAGTCATAGCTTTTATTTCCATCTTTTTATTGAAAATTTCAGGATTTGGAGATAAAATTTCAAGTTTTTCGCCTTCAACGAAGCGATTTCTCATTTCAAGCACAACTCCACCCTCTTTCTTTTCTACTACAACAGCAACAAATTCATGCGTTTGAACAGGCATTGAACTTTCAATATATTCCTTATCTTTAGCCCCAAGGAAGAAGCCAGTTGTATAATTTCTGTGGCTAGTTTTTTCAAGTTCGGCAATAATTTCTTGGCTTGGTTGCATATTGGCGCTATCAAGCGCACGCCTGTACGCGTTGACAACAGTCGCTACATAATAAACCGATTTCATTCGCCCTTCAATCTTAATACTTACAATGCCCGCATCTTTCATTTCTTTAAGATGAGAAATCATGTTCATATCCTTTGAATTTAAAATGTATGTTCCCCTCTCGTCCTCTTCAATAGGATACTCACCGTTTGTATCTTCTTCCTTAATAGTATAACGCCATCTGCACGCCTGCACACATGCGCCATGGTTAGACGGACGACCTGTCATATAGTTTGAAAGTAGACATCTGCCCGAATAGGAAATGCACATAGCGCCATGAGCAAAAGCTTCAAGTTCAATGCTATCACCAAGAGCGGCATGCATAGCTTTAATCTGTCTTAAAGAAAGTTCTCTTGCAAGCACAATGCGTTTTGCTCCCATATCCGCAAAAACTTTTGCTGAGGCAGTGTTTGTTACATTTGCCTGAGTGCTTACATGAATGACAAGAGATGGCTGCTTTTTATGTATGTATGCCACTAGACCAAGGTCGCTCACAATCAAAGCGTCAACTTTTGCTTTAACTAGAAGTTCAAGATATTCATCAAGCCCTTCAAAATCTTCATCATTTGCAACAATATTAAGTGTTATGTATCCTTTTTTGCCGCGAGCGTGAAGATAGTTCATCGCCTCAACAATTTCATTATCCTCAAAATTGCCCGCAAAAGCGCGAAGCCCAAATCGCTTGCCCGAAAAATACACCGCGTCTGCACCGAAATGCACAGCAGTGATAAGTTTGTCTATATTTCCAGCAGGTGCTAAAAGTTCCATTTTTTCTCCTTATAAACTCACATTAGGCTTGCCTGTCAAAGTCAAATCAGCAAGACCTAACCCTTTTTTAATCATGTAGTAAGCGGCAGAACCTATCATAGCCGCATTGTCGGTGCAGTATTTTAAAACTGGTGCATAAAATTTAATTCCTTCCTTCTTGCACCCCTCTTCCAGTTTTTCTTTTAAGCGGTAGTTCGCACCAACGCCACCCGCAACAACAAGCCGATCCCGCCCCGCAAAAGAGCAAGCAGCGATAGCTTTAGAGGTAAGCTCTTCGGTTACACACTCTTGAAAGGAACATGCAATGTCAGCCGGCGAAAACTCTTCACCTTTTTGATTGTGGTTATGTACAAAGTTAACAACTGCCGTCTTGATACCACTGAACGAGAAATTGAAAGTTCCTTTCAAACTTGACGATACAGTAAATTTGTAACAGTTTTTTCCCTGCTTTGCAAGCTTATCTATCTCAGGCCCTCCCGGGTATGGAAGTCCTAAAACCCTTGCGACTTTATCAAAAGCCTCGCCAGCCGCGTCATCAACAGTTGTCCCCAAAAGTTTAAATTCTTCATAATCGCAAATGTCAAGTAGTGCTGTATGCCCACCGCTTACCATAAGACATACGAAAGGCGGCTCAAGGTCAGGATGCGAAATATAGTTTGCCGCAATATGCCCATGCACGTGGCTAACCGCAATAAGTGGAATGTCGAGCGAGTAAGCTAGCGCTTTTGCGTAGTTCACACCAACAAGTAGCGCCCCTACAAGTCCTGCACCATAGGTCACAGCTATCGCGTCAAGTTCCTCTTTTTGAATGCCCGCTGCGCTAACAGCTTCTTCAAATATGTTCGCAATTGCGGTAATATGATTTCTAGATGCAACTTCTGGAACAACGCCTCCAAAGCGCCTGTGAATTTCAATCTGAGATGCCACAATGTTGGAAAGCACCTGACGCCCATTTTTAATAATCGCAACACTTGTTTCATCGCAAGAAGACTCGATAGAAGCAAGGATAACCTCTTTTTTATCCCTCAGCGCCTCAAATTTAACCTTCATTCTATCAAAATAGTTCATTTTATCCTCTAAATTTTCTTTAAGTATTCGTTAATAAATTCCTGCAAATTACCATTCATAACCGAAGTCACATCGGTCTCTTCATACCCAGTTCGGTGGTCTTTAACAAGAGTATACGGGCAGAACACATAGGAACGGATTTGGCTACCCCACTCTATCTTCTTAATTTCACCGCGAATAGCTGCAAGCTTTTCCATTTCTTCGCTTTCCTGCTTTTCTACTAGCTTTGAGTAAAGCATTTGCATAGCAGTTTCGCGGTTTTGTATCTGACTACGCTCAGTCTGACAAGCCACAACAATCCCAGTTGGAATATGAGTAATTCTCACCGCACTGTCAGTCTTATTAATGTGCTGCCCGCCCGCGCCCGATGCGCGATAGGTGTCAACTTTGAGATCCTCCGCCCGAATTTCAATATCTGGCTTATCCTCAATCTTTGGCATAACTTCCACGCTAGCAAAACTAGTATGCCGCCTCGCACTTGCGTCAAATGGTGATATGCGCACAAGTCTATGCACACCTTTTTCCGCCTTTAAATAACCATAAGCATTTGTCCCTAAAACTTCAAAGGTAACAGATTTAAGTCCAGCTTCATCACCGTCAAGCACATCTAATACTTTAATTTTAAAATCATTTTTCTCGCAGTACATGCTATACATACGATAAAGCATGTCAGTCCAATCCTGCGCTTCTGTTCCGCCCGCGCCTGCGTGCAGGGTCAGTATCGCATCATAACTATCATATTTTCCACTCAAAAGAGTGTCAATTCTTGCTTTGTCAAATGCTGCTTCAAGTTTTAAAAGTTCACTTTCAATTTCACTTTCGAGGCTTGCGTCCATGCTCTCTTCGTACATTTCAATAAGGGCTTTAAGGTCATTAAGTCCGCTACTTAGGCTTTTCAAAAGATTAAGCTTTCTTTCAATTTCTTTTACCGCCTTTCCCACTTTCAGTACTTTTGCCTGGTCGCTATAAAAGCCCTCGCTAGTTTGCTCCTCTTTCAGTTTTTCAAGGTCAGCTGTAATTTTAGCGTAGTCAAAGACACTCCTTTAAAAAGGAGTAGTCATCACTAAGTACATTTAGTCTTTCTTTAACGTTATCTAAAATCATATTTTCCTCACTTAGAAGAGTATAACACAAAAAATAAAATATGGCAAAAATATTTTCACTATGCACAAAAACATTACCCTGCCGCATATTTTAAAGTGTATGCATTTGCACTCGAAAAACTCATTTATGCATAAAAGGAGGAAACAATGTCGTTTTTCATAAACAATACAAACCCCGCTCGTCCCGGCCCGATGACAGGCAATCCTACAAATGGAATATGTGAAAAAGTCTTAATTGAAACCACCAAAGTTTTTGACGCTTGCGTATCTACAAGCACCGAAACAGGAGTTGTCATTCCAGTAACAGGCTTCAATCCTGCAAACCCAGCACTTCCACTCACCTATGTTTCTGCTCAAAATTCAACAGGAGCGCCTGCCACAGTAACCGATCTTACAGTTGACCGAATTGACTCAAATCCAAATTACGCCAATGTAAGCATGACAATTACAATTCCAGTAACAGTTACTTATCGTGACGCCAATGGCGTTTTGGGAACAGCTGCCGGCACAGTAACACTTATAAAGAACATTATCTTATTCGTGCCACAACCAGCGCTCACCCCAGTAAATATTACTGCTACTGCACTTCTGTCAAGCACAATCGGAACTTTCTCTGGCGACAACACTTTCACAATCACTGCTTGCATCCAAGTACTTGTTAAAGTAACTTCAGTTGTAGACTTGCTCATCCCTTCATATGGATACCCAGTAGTTCCACCATGTCAGCAAGCACCAGAAGCTAGCGTATGCCCAGGGATAGATAATTTGCCTTTGTATCCCGGAGCGTTAAATAATAGGACAAATATATAAAATTTAAATAAAAAAATTAGAGCGCCTTGCTCTAATTTTTTTACTGCTGAAAACCTACGAAAATCAAAATACTCCTTGTAAGTTAATTTAAAATTACAATAGGAGGTAAATTATGAACACAAAAAACGAAAAGCTAATATCTTGCACAAAAATCAACCATTGCAGACATGGTATATAGTTATGAAATTAAAAAATTGAAACTAAAAAACTGCTAGACTAACAAAAAGGAGGAAAAATGAACAAAAAAGCACCAAAAAACAGAGTTAAAGTCGATAAAATCATTAAATATATGCAAGATAACAAGCTAAGTAAAACTCAGTTCGCTAAGATGTGCGGAATTTCTATATATGCCTTAAATACTATTCTTGACGACAATAAAAACTATCTAGCTTTCAAACTCGCAAAAGTTGCCCAAGCCATGCATATTAAACTTGATGGTTTGATAAATTTCTGATCGCGCCCACCCTTTGTCATTCTGAGCGACCGAAAGCCCGCAAATGACTTTGGCATTTGTGGGGTGGCAAAGCGAAGAATCTTTTTATAGGTGAGATCCTTCGACTACGCTCAGGATGACAAACTTCGTCCACCACTTATAAAACACAAATAAAAAACACCCGACGGGTGAAAAAAACTTTTCTTGTTTTAAGAAAAGTTTTTTAAATCTTTATTTCTTGTTTTTGCGAAGTTTCTCAATCCATGGTGGAACTGTGCTTTCTACGGCTGCATGAGATGAGCCCGGTGTTTTTGGTGCAGAAACCTGAACTTCTGGGCGTTCTTCTGCCTTAGCTTGCGCCATAGCTCCAAAGATTCCACGAGGTGCAACTACCGCGTCTTTCTTTTCGCCATAGTTACCAATTCCTCTTGCTGCTTGAACAGGAGTTTCTTCCTTATTTTCCTCTTGGTTAGGAAGAGGGAAACCAGTTGCAATTAAGGTAACCTCAATTTCATCATGCATGTTTTCATCAATACTTGTACCGAGAATGATGTTGCAGCTTTCATCAACAACTTCTCTTGCAAGTGCTGCAGCTTCACTGAGGTCTTCTTGAGTGAGGTCATTTCCGCCCTTCACATTGATAAGAAGTCCTGTTGCGCCTTCGATTGTTGTTTCAAGAAGTGGGCTAGATACAGCTTGTTTTACAGCTTCAAGCGCTCTATTGTCGCCCTGACCATAACCAATACCCATGTGAGCAAGACCTTTATTTTTCATAATAGTTCTCACATCGGCAAAGTCAAGGTTGATAAGACCCGGTTTTGTAATAAGGTCGCTGATACCTTGCACGCCCTGACGAAGAACATCGTCAGCATAACGGAATGATTCTTTTAAAGGTGTTGTTTTAGGCACGATTTGAAGAAGTTTTTCATTTGGAATAACAACAAGTGCATCCACATATTTTCTAAGGTTTTCAAGAGCAGTATCAGCATTTTTAGCTCTTACTGGTCCTTCAAAGTTAAATGGTTTAGTTACAACTGCAATAGTAAGTATTCCCATTTCTTTTGCAATTTGTGCAATTACAGGTGCAGCACCCGAGCCGCTTCCCCCGCCAAGTCCAGCTGTGATGAAAAGCAGGTTTGTCCCTTTAAGCATTTCAGTAATAGAAGCTTTACTTTCCTCAGCTGCTTTTTGACCGATTTCAGGAATAGCGCCTGCGCCAAGCCCGCCGGTTAGTCTTTCACCGATTTGAAGTCTTGTGCCTGCATTGCTAATTAAAAGTGTTTGTTTGTCGGTATTTACCGCAACAAACTCAGCGCTGCTAACGCCAGCATCAATCATACGGTTAACCGCATTGTTACCGCCGCCGCCAACACCTACGACCTTAATTTTAGCAACGGCTGTACTCATAGGATTGTTTCCCATGTTGTTTTGACCATTGCCAGTCATGCTCATTTGATTGTTATCCATAACCCTCTCCTTGCTTATTATGTTTTTATTTTAATACAAACTTAAAAATTTTCCAAATAAATAATGAATAATTTTTAATAATTTTGTATATTTTTTCATTTTGGCAGCATTGCCGCAGGTTTTTATGTAATTTTAACCAAGCGCACTTGCTACTAAACTATATATTGAAGCTAAATATGGCTTATTTTTGCCCGGAAGTGGTGGAACGCCATAAGAAATGTTTCTTCCCATGCACTTTGCAAGGTAGTCACGCCCGCCTTTTATCTCGCTCACACCTGCACCTGTAAGGTATACAGGAAGATATGGAATATATTCGCTGCTATAAAGCTGCATGCATTGACTAATCGCCCCCGCAATCACTTCCAGCCTCATTGCAACCACGTCATTAGCCGTCGCAAGCGGAATTTTAGTAACTTTACCTTGATCTGTCAAAAGTTCATAACAGTCAGTGGCTTTACCTTTAAGTGAAAGTACAATCTGTTTTTTAAGTCTGTCCGCCTCAGTAAGCGTTAGGTCAAAAGCTTCTGCTAGGTCATTTGTAATATGTCCCCCACCTATTGAGAAGGAAGTTAAGCTTACAAGCCCCTCGCCTTTAACAAAACCTACGTTTGTAGTAAGGTCACCAACATTGATAACCATATTAAGGTCTTCTCTCTGCTCTTTATCTATTATAAATAACCCTTCACTTAGCGGCTCGCTGATATATTCAACACTTTCAAAGCCAAGCCCAGCAACTATATTATTAAATTGTTCAATAAACTCTTTTACGCAGTACATGATTGAAAGCTCGCCAGTTACGCTCATAGCAACTTCGCCAATCGGGTCAAGTGATACTCTCCCCTCGTCCAAACGGAAGGAAATAGGATTAACGCTTATAATCTCCACATTGCCACTCTTAGCGCGCTCACCTGCCATATAGTAAAGGCTTTCAAGGTCACTTTGCTTTATCTTTCTTCGACTGCCCAAATTGTAGGTTAAAGTCGAAAGTGAAACCGAAGAAAACTCTGCCGGTACTCCGACATAAATTTTGCTATTCTTAGAAGAAATTACATAATCAAGTTCACCAAGTAGCCCTTTAATTGAACTTGCAATATCGTCTGGATTTAAAAATCTTCCTTCGTAGTAGCCGTCATACTCACAAACAGCCTTTCCTTTTACAATAAAGGTGTTATTAACGCCATGCGCAGCAAGTACAGCCCTAAGTTTTGAAGAGCCAATATCTAAAACTAATGCATAATCTTTTGCCATAATATGCCCCTTATAGTTGTATTTTACAGAAAAATGAGGTAAAAGTCAAATAAATGTAAAACTTTTACCTCGATTTTAAGTATTTTGCGGTGGAATTATCCTGCTATAACAATCCCCAAGCGGATGCTCCTCACTTGCTACATAGTAATTATTGATTTCAATAACGCTTGTCCTAAGCTTTTCAGCCGTCCAAGTATTGTCCTCGGTGAGCGGTTGATCTGGATCAATCGCCGAGCCAACAAGCGAGAATATGCTCGAATATACTCCCATCATCTTTGCCACTTTCTGCTTTGTAAACTTTTCAGGATTTAACAAAATATAGGTTTGTCCATCATATAAACTAAGCTTTACAAATGTTTGTGTCATTTTCTCATCATCAGGGAAGTTAGGATCAGGTCTTTGCCCAAATTCCATAGTTTTTATAAGTGCCTGTTGATCGGGCAGCGACTGATTATTTTCAATAAAAGCTGAAAATAGGTCAACCTTGTTTGCCACTTTCAAAAACTCACCCTTTTCAGCGAGGCTGTTCTCCACTCTAAGCCCCTTTTCTATTAAGGTAGGCTTGTCCTGCCCCGAAACAAATTCGGATGCATCTTCGTAAATTTCAAGCACTTTAAACTCGTCGTCACAAATGTACATACGCTCATTTAATGGAATGGCATAAACTTGTTGTCTTTCCATGCAATGCACAACATAGCGGTTTGGAAAGACAGTTTCAATGTTGATTACTTTCAAATATGAATTTGCTTTTTCAAGACTTGCAATGTAATTTTGCTTTCCGCTAAAAAGAACACTCTTGCCATAACCAAACTTACCGCTTTCGATAATTTCCTGTTCACTGCCCGCAAGTGCAATCGGTTTATTTCGCCAGTTGATTGAAACGCTAGAAAGTGAGAACAAGGTAAAACATAGTATGATAAAAATCACCACTAGCGCGCCAATCGCACCCAAACTTATCCAAAGCCCTTTTCTTTTCAAATTTTCTCCCGTTTCATATCTCCGCCCAAAAGGCAAATCTGCTTTTCAAGCTCATAGTAACCTCTATCAATAAACTCCACACCTTCAACCGTGGTGTAGCCTTCTGCAGCTAGACCAGCGATAACTAGCGCCGCTCCGCCGCGAAGGTCGCTCGCCTTAACTTCTGCACCATAAAGTTTATCCCTTCCTCGCGTCAAGCAAACATTGTTTTTTAAAGTTATGTCCGCACCCATTTTCATAAGTTCGGCTGCGTGCTTAAAGCGCGATTCAAAGAGGTTTTCCACAATCATGCAGCATCCGTCACTTACACATTGCAGCGCTACAATTTGTGGTTGAAGGTCGGTAGGAATTCCAGGGTAGGTGGCAGTTTCCACACTCCCAAAGCTTTTTAGCCTACCATAGCTTCTCATTTTTATCTTATCACTTTTAATATCAAATTGACAAGCAGATTGACTAAGTTTTGCAATTAACGCCTCATTATGCTCCGCTTTTGCGTTTTTTAGAGTGATTTCACCTCCGCACGCCGCGCAGGCAAGCAGCATAGTTCCTGCTATAATGCGGTCGCCAAGCGGCCTAAATTTAACCGACCGAGAAAGCTTTTTAACTCCCTCAATAGTAATTACGCTGCTCCCCGCACCCGAAATTTTAGCTCCGCACTTATTAAGATAGCAGGCAAGGTCAACTATCTCAGGCTCTTTGGCGGCATTATATATTCGTGTCTGCCCCTTAGTAAGCACCGCCGCCATCATAATGTTTTCGGTCGCGCCCACACTTGCGAAACGCAAAGCATAGTCCCCGCCCCTCATTTTGTCGGCACTTGCATATATGTAACCATTTTTATCAATAACCTTTGCTCCAAGCGCTTTGAGTCCATCAAGGTGTATGTCAATCGGCCTAAGTCCTATCTCGCAGCCGCCGGGATAAGCAATTTTTGCTGTTTTCTGCCTTGCCAAAACTGGACCAAGCAAAAATACAGAGGCGCGCAATTTGCCTGCAAGTTCGTTAAGTACACTGCTGCCTGAAAGCTCGCGACTGTCAATAATAAGACTGTCGCCATCCCAACTTACTACCGCGCCCAAACTTTCAATAATCTTGCTCATTACAAGTACATCACTATACCTAGTAACATTTTGAAAGGTAGTCACGCCCTCCACCATGATTGAAGCTGCCATAAGCGGCAGAATTGAATTTTTAGCGGTATCAATTTTAAGCTCGCCGCGTAGAGCCTTTCCGCCCTGAATAAAAAATCTTTCCATAATATTATATATGGAAAGACTTGCCTTAAAGCCACTAAGATTTTAAGTCACCGAGTCAACCCCTACTGTCACATAAAGAGACAAAAAGCAAAGACTGCTCTTTGCTTTTTTGTTAAAATGGCATATCGTCTTCATCAGACTCTACAATGTATGTATACTTATCTTCATTTTTAATAAATATAGACTCAAATTTTTCAATTACTTGCCTATTCTTTGTTTGCTTAATCAATTCATAAACTTCATTAAAGCTTGCGTTTAATTCTTTACGCCAATAACTTGCATCATCAGTTGATATTGTATCATCCGTACTAAGCGCTTTGCAAATATGCTCTTTCTGCTTTTGATATATTGTTTCCAAAAATTTTAATCTTGTTTTTGATGGATGGTTTTTCAAATATTCGCATACTGAACCTAAACTATATTCACACAACTCCTCTATAAAAAATTTAAAGTCCATATTAGTAAAACGCGAAAAAGGTTTTTCCCACAATCCCTCACAGTAGTTTTCATAAGCTAGCTTTGCATCTTTTTCTTCTTTTTCCCTTTGCTTTCTAGCCACAACTTCTTCTCTTGCAGCAATATATTTTTTGCTATTTATAAGTTCAAGATATTCAGCATCGTTTGTAATCTCTATTAACATCCTCAATGAACAATAATATTGATTATTTTTATCTGTTTGTATATTTATTTGCTTAAATTTTTCTTCTAAACCAAATTGTTTTATTATATAAGAGTCCCAGTGAAACTTGTCATCCACACTTACTCCCAAACTTAAAAGATATTCAAAAATATCCTTTTTCCTTAAAATATATGCAGTCGCAACATCAGAATAAGTATAAATTGGCTTTTGATTAATATAAACCTGCCCCTCTTCACATATTGGCAATTTCAATTCTTCCACCATGTATTTTACATTTTCTAATCCGCCAAAGACGATGGCATTGTATATAGGACTTACGCCCAATCCATATACTGGTGAGCCACCTTTTTCCACTATGGCTTTTAAAATTCTAACATCACTCACTCCCGTAGCCTCGTAACCAAGAGTTGTATATGGAAAACTCAATGCCATATTCATATATTCAGTATAAATAGTTCCGGAAATATTAAACTTTCTGTCTTTTTCATCTCTATTCCAATACCACTCAATCTTGCCATAATCTAATATCTTTTTAACAAGTTCATAGTTGTTTGCCTCTACCGCATAATACAAATCCCAAGGCGAAATAGGTTTGCCTTCATCTATTCTTTTTTGTAACATTTTAAAAGTGCCGGCATCAATATAAAATTTATGCTCTCTATCACATATATCGCTGCCCTCTGCTGTTACAAGCAGACCATTGCAGCAATAATGCGTCCTTTTATTTTTACACAACTGATTTAATTGATTTATTTCCTGCTCTTTAAGTTCAGATTTTAGTTTTAACACGTCATTACTAAGTCCTTCCTCAATTGCATAGCCTGCATTTTGCACATCTTGACCAAGCATAACAACATATTTATAGTTACCTAAATTGATAATTGCAGCTCGACATTTTTCAATGTCTGCCCCTTGGGCATCCCGAGCATAAACATAGATATCATATGGGTCATTTATCTTTAAGATTGAGTCTTCTACCATAACATAGTTTTCATCTCTGCCATGCTTTTCATAATATTTATTTACTTGCCCAACAACTTTATCAATATCCATCTTTCGTCCCTCGCTACCTTTGATTTTAACATAGCAAAAGAGCGTTGTCAATACCCAATTTTCTTGCTTTGCCTTGCGACATTTAACGCTATACCTATCCCCGCCATAAAAACCATAACGCTTGTTCCGCCACTTGAAATAAAGGGAAGAGGCAACCCCGTAGGCGGAATTGAACCGGTG